>DATBIE010000048.1:0-86726 GCA_036557105.1 Terriglobales bacterium | reverse complement strand
CGGAGTCGGGCAGCAAGATGCCGCATAGATCGATAGTCGCCGGCGTTGCGTAAATCGTTCCGCGAAAACCCTGTTTCACGAGGCGCGGAATCCACCCCGAGTGATCGAGGTGCGCGTGCGTGAGGATCAGGTGCTCAATGTCGCGCGCCGCAATGGGCAGGTTTTGCCAGTTGCGCTCACGCCATTCTTTCTGGCCCTGGAACAGCCCGCAATCGACCAACACTTGCACTCCACCCTTACCAGATTGATCTCCGGAAGTGTTGATCAAATGCTTCGACCCAGTAACTGTTCCAGCCGCGCCAAGGAATTGGATGTAGGGCAAGGAGACCTCCGGGGAGATTGAATTATTGAATCATTCAGTCATTGAATCATTGAAGAAATACCTTGCGCGATGGCATTTCAATGAATGAATGATTCAATGATTCAATTTGTACTCATTGTTGCTCGTATCTCGCTCCGGGACGCTGCCGTCGTTCACAATGGCTTCCTGCGGCAGTGACGGAGTTTCAATTCGCAAAGAAGCCTTCGACTTCGCCGCGACCATTAGCCGCCCCGATGCGTCGCCCGTTTTCAGGAGAAGAGTGATTGGAGTTTCTGCCGCTGCGCCTCCGAGGTTCTCAACGGTAACAGTCACCATATAGCCGCCAGTGGCGAGCTTGCTGGCATAGACGGAATCTATGCGGAAATCAGGTAGGGCACGATCGTGATAGACCCAATCGTCGAAAAACCATTGCAGGTCACGATGCGCGGCGCTTTCGAGCAATTTCTGCATATACGTAGGACTGTTGTCCTCGGCGGCTTTGTAGTTGTGCAGCGCCGCGTCAAACGCGGTTTCACCTGCCATGTCGCGCAACATCCACCAAACGTACATAGCTTTCGTCTGGATGGAAGATTCGTCGGTTGCGTTGATCAGAGCAGTGCTGTCGGGGTTGTGCGGCGCTGCGGCTTGCTGTTTTTCAGCATCGATCATCACATTGCGGTGCGCTTCCATATAAGCGATCGCTGCTTGATGACTCTCTTTCTCCTCGATGAAACGTGCCTGCGCGTAAGTTGCGAGTCCTTTGTAAATCCATTTGCGAGACGAATGAAAGTAGACATGTGTAAGTTGTTGCACTCCTGAGAGCAAGAGCTTTGTATCGCTTCCAGATAGTGGCATGAGTAGCATGTTGCGAGATTCGTAAGGCTCAGCGTTTGCGTCTGGCAAGTCCACGGTTTCAGCTTTCGGCTCTGTCCCTTCGCGATGATCACCAAACCATTTGATAACGAGTGGCGCGGCTTCATCGATTGCGGATCCATAGTCGCCTGCTCCAGATTTATGCTCAGGGAGATAAAGAATATTCACCGCCGGTCGATCAAGAAGATCGAAGTTTCCAACCACCAGTAGCGGCACGACTTGGTCGAGTAATCCAAATTTACATTGCATCTTACCGATAGATACTGTTCCAGTTGCTTCGTACGAAATCGGAGTTGCCGGCCCATTGCATAACACTTTGGACTGACCATTGCTATACATCGTGAGAACAACGTTCATCTCTGCGGCCGTTTCTCTCGCTTTCCAGCGGCCAATTGCTGCGACAAGACTCCCTGGATCGGACATACTCGCCGACTCGGTTGCAATCGGATACCATGCGACATAACCGATCCCGCGCACGGCTGTGAAACTTTGACCGATCTGGTCCCAATCGGTGTGCTTCGCAGTTTCCTCGGGAACGCCAATTCGGGTCAGGCGGGTTGCATCCTGCTGAATTATTCCCTCGTAGCCGATCTCCAACTCGATGCTTTGTTTCGGAGGCACAGGTTGGGGCAAAACCACAATGGCTTCTGAAAGTTCTCCAGTGTGATCGATGTCTGATGTGTATGGCTGCGTCAGGTACTCGACTGGCGTATTCTTAAACTGGATCGAACTCCAATGCAGGGAGGAGGAAATTTGCAGCGAGAGGCTCCGCTGAGGAGAAGGGGAGTCGTTTCGAAGAGTGATCGTCCCACGCACCCCGAGTCTTTGCTGCTCGGGCTCGATCCGCACATTGAGATCGTATTTCGTGAATGTGAATGCTTCGCGGTCAAGACTGTGGGCAGAGATCGTGGCAAAGCAGACGAAAAAAAAGGACAGCAGGCGCTTCATTCAGGCTTCTTCCTGCGCTGCCTGACGATTTCGTATAGGACCACCCCTGCCGCGACGGAAACATTCAATGACGGAACTGCGCCGAGCATCGGAATCGACACCAGAAAGTCACATTTCCGGCTTACGAGATCGTGGAGGCCTTTGCCTTCAGCCCCGAGCACGACTGCACAATCCATTTTGTAATCCACTTCGTCATAATTCTGTTTTCCGCGCTCATCCAACCCAACGATCCAAATACCTTTCGTCTTGAGTTCTTCAAGCGCGCGCGAAATATTTGTGACCTTCGCAACCGGAAGGTGTTCGCTGGCGCCTGCGGAAGCCTTTGCCACAGTTCCGGTGACTCCTGCGGCACGGCGCTCGGGAATGACGGCGCCATCTGCGCCGCAAGCATCCGCTGTACGTAGAATCGCGCCGAGGTTGTGCGGATCTTCGACCCCGTCCAGTACGACGATTAGAGAATGCTCGCCGCGCCTGGCTGCAATCACATCATCAAGATCAACGTACGCCTTGGAAGAGGTGACTGCCACAATGCCCTGATGCGACGCTGTCCGCGCCATGTGATCAAGTTCAGTTCGCGGCAAAAAACGCACGGGAATGCTGTTTCGTCGGCAATCTTGGATCAGTTTTTGCAGCCGCAAGTCATTCCGTTCTTTCGCTACTCCCACCCACTCAAACGCGCGCCCTCGAGCTTTGAGTGCTTCGGTGACAGAGTTGATGCCATAGATAACATTCATCGAAAACACAGTGTAAATCGTCTTTGTCGTAATCAGCTTTTGTCGCTTGAAAGTTATGACGCACTGAAAACAGGCAGACTGAGGCGACGGGTCGGCCTGCCATTCATGAACACGTGCTGCTCTGGTTTCACCTCTGATTCGCTATACTCTCTTGCAGGAGAGTTTGTGTCTTTGTCTGCCTTAATTGTCGATGATGAGCAGTTGGCGCGAGATGAACTCGCTTATTTGCTCAAGAACATCGGCAATGTCGATGTGGTCGCGCAAGGAAAGAACGGGCTTGAGGCGGTGAACTTGATACGGGAACACAATCCTGACCTGGTATTTCTCGATGTTCAAATGCCGGGGCTCGATGGTTTTGGTGTGATCAAGAAACTACTCGACAAGAAGGTTCCCCTTCCAAAAATTGTGTTTTCGACTGCATTCGACCAGTACGCGGTGCGCGCCTTTGAAGTAAATGCAGTGGATTACTTACTGAAGCCGTTCGATCGCAATCGCGTAGCGCAATCGGTAGAGCGGGCACGCTCTATGACGTCGGACGCGAGCACCCCATCAGAGAAGCTGGATACGCTGGTGCGGATGCTTGAATCCCAGAAGCCACAGACATCAAAAATTCTGCTGAAAGCAGCAGGACGGCTCTTCCTGGTGAACCAGAAAGATATTTGTTTTGCTTCAATAGAAGATGGAATCATCACCGTCGTCACTAGCGGAATCAACGGAATGGAGGGGCAATCGAACTGTCGCACGCTGGAAGAACTACTCGACAGCCTCGATCCAAATTTATTCTGGCGCGCCCATCGCTCGTATCTCGTGAATAAGAACCGGATCAAAGAAGTCGTGCCCTGGTTCAAAAGCTCTTATCAGCTTCGAATGGACGACAAGAAACAGACCGAAATTCCTGTGAGCCGGGCGCAAACCAAGAGATTACGGGAATTGTTCGGCCTTTAGGTCAGGTGACTCTTACCCGCAATGCGAGAACAAGAGATTGCGGCCGGGGAGGAGGAGCCGGCCGCAATCGTGCGATGGTATTACATAGCCATCGTTTCGAGGGCTGTCCGGTTTTTGATGACGAGGGTTGCGCCGTCGAGCCTGATCAGATTTTTCTTTTTGAGTTCACTGATGAGCCGCGTGACGGTTTCACGCGAGGCTCCAATCCTTTGCGCCATCTCTTCGTGAGTTGCAGGAGTTTGAATGCGTAGTTCGCGTTCCCGCGGCCCCGAACTCTCGGCCCACGAGAGCAGTAGACGTGCGAGCTTACCGGAGGAGGAGCGAGCAAGCACCAATTCGTGAATCTCGCGATAGGCGTACTGGAATTCACGGCTGACGGCCTGCGCGGAGCGGAGTCCCAGTTCTCCGCTCCGCTCCATCAGCCGGAGCAGCCCATCACGGTCGACGCAGTTGACCAGGCAGGGCTCCAACGTCTCGGCGGTAATCGCATAAGGTTCACCAGAGATCACCGCACTAAGACCCATGATTTCGCCGGGTTCGACAATCTTCAGCACGAGAACTTTTCCTTCTTTCGATGTAGTTGAAAGCTTCACTTTCCCAGAGCAAAGCAGGAAACCGCCTCGGGGCACTTGGCCTTCGACAAACAGAATGGCTCCACTTGGATAGGTTGCCAAATGACTGGAGGCAGAGAAAGAATGCAGGAGTTCATTTGACAGATGACAAAACCAGCCATCCTTTTTGAGAGAACAGCAGGTACAGTTTTCGATCATCGGTAGTCCGTACGGCATGCTCATGGCTTTTCCTTCCGGGGCAATGGCGTTGGTGGATGTTTTCGGTTCTGCCGCAGCAATCAGATTCAGCGCTTTCCTGGTGCGGCGCAGATCTCGCACGAGCAGACGAGCATCTTCAGTTTCGGACAAAAGCTCCGCTGCAAGGGCGCGCGCGCCTGGATTCTCTGATCGCATAGCCTGTATCAGTTCCCAGCCTGCCGATGTTTCAGCGCTTTTGTGCCACTGGACGCTGCAATAAAAAAGATAGAGCGGATTGGGCCTGGCGTATTGTGAATCCGCTTGGGTGCGCTTGCGGACGAGGGGTTTTACAAAAGCCGACGATCCCGATGGGACGGGTCGGCTGATAGGCAATCCGCTAATTACGGCGTCCGGAACCTGTGAATGACTGCCGTAGGAAAGCCCCACCGCTTCCCGAAATGGCATTTCGCGCTCCCCACCACGTTTGCGAACGTTTTTGGAAGAGAGCATTCCGGATACCAAAATGGAATACCCTCGCAAGTATCCAGAGTTGCTGGATTTTCAATTCTGGAAACTTCAACTTCCGCGCGGGAGGTGACGACAAAGCGGCAGCATTGCCGAAATCTGGGCAGAGGAGAACAACTGTCGTGTCACTTTAGCTTTAGTCCGTGTGGGAACGTTCGCGCATTGAACCGAGAGTTCCTCAAACAGGGACAACTTCAGGCACGCACTCGTACGAATGGATGAGTTTGGAGGGATTTGCCGGCAGGCTAGTGGCGATACTCGTCGCGTTTGATCTGGAGCCGGTGCATTTTCGACTGAAGAGTTGTGCGCTTCATCCCCAGTCGCGCCGCGGCGCCATGTGAACCGGCGATTACTCCTCCCGACTGGCGCAGTACCTGCACGATGTATTCTCGCTCAAGATCCTCGAGCGTTCTGTGCTGAGCACTTGCGGCCTGGGCAAAGCCGGGGTGGTTGCCTTCGCGAAACGACGATGCGAGTAGCTCGCCGACAGGGACTCTCAAATCCGGGCCTTCGGTCAAAATCACCGAACGTTCAATGAAGTTTTCCAGTTCCCGGATGTTTCCTGGCCAGTGCCACTGCTGTAAAGCGTACATCGCCTCTGCAGGAATGCTTCTGATACCTTTGTTCATCTGACGCGAGAATTTCTGTACAAAATGTTGGACGAGTACAGGGATGTCTTCAACGCGTTCGCGGAGCGCGGGAAGCCTAATGGGGAAGACATGTAAGCGGTAGTAGAGGTCCGCGCGGAACTCGTGATCACCGACCGCTTTTGCCAGATCACGGTTGGTTGCTGCCACTACTCGAACGTTGACTCGAATCGTGCGGTTGCCGCCGAGCCGCTCAAATTCCTGGTCCTGCAACACACGGAGCAGTTTGGGTTGTAATTCTGACGGGATTTCGCCGACTTCGTCCAGAAACAAGGTGCCCTTATCAGCGAGCTCCAGCCGGCCGATCTTCTGACTTATGGCGCCAGTGAAAGCGCCCTTTTCGTGTCCAAACAGTTCGCTCTCCAGCAGTCCTGTTGGTATGGCAGCACAATTGACCTTAATGAAATTTGCAGACGATCTGGAACTCAAGCGATGAATGGCACGTGCCACCAACTCTTTTCCTGTACCGGTTTCGCCCAATATCAATACGGTGGCGGTACTGGGAGCGACTGTTTTCACCTGCTCCAGAACATCAGCCAGAGAGGGACTCCGACCCACGATATCATCGAAGTTAAGCGAATCTCCGATTTCCTCTTCCAGGCACACTCTTTCATTTACCAATCGGTCTTTGAGAGAAGAGACCTCGCTGTAGGCGCGGGAGTTGTCAATGGCAGTGGAGATTTGAG
Organism: Terriglobales bacterium; assembly: GCA_036557105.1. Taxonomy (GTDB): domain Bacteria; phylum Acidobacteriota; class Terriglobia; order Terriglobales; family Acidobacteriaceae; genus Gp1-AA145. The sequence goes on along the minus strand of DATBIE010000048.1, from coordinate 80,318 downwards.
GGGCGACTTGCTGCAAGAGTTCAACTTCGGATTGTTCAAAGCCATCGCTTTGCGCGCTGGCCACGCTTATGCAGCCTAGCGGCTTACCTCGACTAGTGAGAGGCACGCAGCAGATACAACGAATTCCGTCCGCAAGCATGTTCTTCGTATAGATCGAGCCGATCTGCGCAAGTTCGGGGCTGTTGAAGATCTTTGTCTCTCCCGCGCGAAAGGTGATTCCGGCCGGACACTCGACGGTCGCCGCGCTAATCTCCGGCGCACTAGCAGATAGCCCTTCATTAACATGCAAAACGTGTAATCGCATCAGATCAGCCGCGGAATCATAAAGGCCTATTTCGGCGTAATCGTGTGCAATCAGCCGGCGTAAGAAGGTCAGAATTCCCTGAGACAATCGTGGCCAGTCCAAAGTTGTCGTAACCGAGCGGCTGAGTTCCAGAAGTTCTTGCAGTCTGCTTTTTTCTGATCCGACAGTGGAACGAATCTGCGCACTTTCGATAAAGAATGCGGCTGCCGCTGCCAATTGCTTCAATAGTTGCAAGTGTTGGTCGTTAAACGCATTCTCCTCACGACTTCCGATGTAAAACATCCCCACGAAGCGGTCTGGCGTGCGCATTGGAACCAGACACCAACTGACCAAGCCCGCATCCAAGGCCTGCTGTACAGTCGCAAACCGGGACGCACATGCTTGGAATTCCTCGCCGCGAATGATTTCGCCATCGGTTGCGCGTTGGCGCACCAAGTCCGAAAGGGTTTCTTCTTTCTTGAGCTTTTTACCGAGCAGGCAGGCCAGCGCCGAATTCGATTCCATCGCGTAAACGTCGTAATAGCGTTCGCCGGCGTCTAAGACTGTAGCTGCAAGCGCGTCGTGCGGGATTGCTTTTTGCAAAGACTTAGAAATCGCGGGAAACATCTGTTGTAAATCGAGGCGAGATGCCGCCATGCCGGCAAGTATTTCTACGATCACCTCCAGGCGCTCCCGTTCTTGTCGCAGAGTTTCATACGCTTCGGCATTTCGGCTTGAAAGGTTCGATAGTGCCGAGGCCAGATCATGGATTCGCTGTTCCTCACCAGCGGCCGCATTTTTTAATCGCGAGACTTCCATCGAAAGTGAGTTTTCCAGCGCTAAGGCCACAAGACTCGCGAGGCGCTCGAGAAAATGCACAACTTCCCCATCACAATGCACAGCCTGTGTGCTGCCGAATGAGAGTGTTCCCATCCGCTGCCGAGCAGTAGTCATGGGCAGCACGATCAGGGAACGAAATCCTTTTTTGTCGTAAAGATCGAGGACAGGACGAAAGCGTTTCTCGAGTCGCAGGTCTGGAATTATGAGGGGCTCCTGGTTTGACCATCCCCATCCCGCGGGTGATTCCTCTACGAGAAATTCCAACGGAAGTTCGGGAGGCGAGATTGCCTCATCGATCATGTACAGACGCATTACATCAGAGGAGTCGTCACGCAGCGCGTAGTTGATGAAGTTAAAGTCGAACAGCTCGTGCAGCAGTCGCGAGAATTCCTGTAATAACTGGGGGAAAGCGCTCCTGGCAGCAAGATCAGCGGCGTGTAGAAATGCCTTATATCGACGAGAAGACTCGTCAGTACGCGGAAGACAGTTAGTGCTTAGATGGCGCTCTGGAACTGGTTGCATCGTTCATCCTTTTCCCCTCGATGCAACGTTCTTTATTAACGGATAATAATAGGAAAGTACGTTCAGACAACAACTATTTTTCTCAAAATTACCGAAATGAACCCGTAAAGCCTCTACACACGCAAGTCCCATTGCTAACCGCTTGAACTTCGGGTACCATTTTCGATTTTTTAGATTGCGCCTGACTGAGGTCGGCAAGGCAGTATTCCAAACCTGTTCAAGACACTAGGTCATGAGTAAAGTTTGCAGGTTGCCGTATAATTGGCCTACCCCCATGAAAGCACATGTATACGTTTCGCTGAAGCGGAGCGTCTTGGATCCGCAGGGCAAGACTATCCAGAGCGCACTTAGAAAATTGGGTTATCAGGGGCTGCAGGAGGTCCGGCAAGGGAAATTTTTCGAGCTCACACTGAACGGTGAACTTGATAAGTCCCAGGCAGAAGCAGCAGTTGGGAAAATTGCCCGCGAAGTCCTGACCAACCCGGTCATTGAAGAGTTCCGGTATTCGATCGAGGAGTAGGTAGCAAAGCGCGTCGTGTCCTCCCCACAATCTTCTAGGAGTTGATTTTTATGTGCGGAATTGTAGGTTATGTGGGCAAGAAGCGGGTGGTCCCCGTCATTCTTGATGGACTCAGGCGGCTGGAGTATCGCGGCTATGATTCAGCGGGAATTGCGGTATGCGGGAACGGTGACGGTCTGCAGATTCGACGCGCGGAAGGCAAGCTGCGCAACCTTGAAGAAGTAATTCGCTTAAAACCTCTGGATGGAACGTACGGCATCGGACACACCCGGTGGGCGACTCACGGACGCCCAACCGAAGAAAACGCACACCCTCACCGCGATTGCACTGGCAAAGTTGTGGTGGTCCACAACGGAATTATCGAAAACTATGTTTCGTTGAAGAAGAAGCTCGCGGAGGAAGGGCACCGTTTCACGACTGAAACGGACACCGAGATCGTCGCGCACATGATTGAGAAATATTTCCTGCAGGCGCGAAACGGTCATCTGCCGTCGCTTGAGGATGCAGTGCGTAAAACAGTTACACAGCTCACTGGTGTCTTTGCCCTGGCGGTGATATCGGTGGATGAGCCAAACAAGATTGTGGCCGCCCGCAATGGTCCACCCGCCGTGATCGGATTAGGCAAAGACGAATACTTCGTTGCCTCGGATGTGCCAGCAATTCTTTATCACACGCGTGACCTTTTCTTCCTGGCGGACGGCGATCTGGCCGTGATTACTCCCGAAGGCGTACGGCTTACCGACTTCAATGGGCAGCCGATTGTGCGCCAGGTGCAGCACGTTACCTGGGACCCGATCATGGCCGAAAAGGGTGGTTTCAAGCATTTCATGCTCAAGGAGATATATGAGCAGCCGCGCTCGGTCCGGGACACGACTTTGGGCAGGGTTTCGCAGGAGACCGGGCAAGTCTTCCTGGATGAAATGGAGATCACCGAGGCCGAGTTCCGGTCGGCTAAGAAAATCAATATCGCTGCATGCGGAACGAGTTGGCATGCTGCGCAGGCGGGAAAGTTCATGATCGAGCGCCTGGCGCGGGTCCCAGTGGAAGTGGATTACGCCAGCGAATGGCGATACCGCGACCCGATCGTTCCCGGAGAGACACTTACCATCGTGATTTCCCAGTCGGGAGAAACCGCTGATACGATCGCGGCTCAGCGCGAAGCCAAAGCCAAGGGGTCGAAAACGCTAGCCATCTGCAACGTCGTCGGATCGATGATTCCTCGCGAGGCGGCAGGAACGATCTACACTCATGCCGGCCCAGAGATCGGGGTCGCTTCAACCAAGGCGTTTACCGCACAACTTACTGCGCTGTATCTGTTCGCGCTCTACCTGGGGCAAGTACGCAGTACAGTTTCTTCGGACGAAGCAAAGGATGCTGTTCAGGAATTGACGCGCATTCCCGGCAAACTCGAACATTTACTGACCCACGAAGAAGATTGTGAGGACTTGGCCAAGCAGTACATCCGGTCGCAAGATTTTCTATTCCTCGGGCGTGGCATTCACTACCCGATTGCTCTTGAAGGTGCGTTGAAGCTGAAAGAAATCTCTTACATCCATGCGGAAGGCTATCCTGCGGGTGAGATGAAACATGGGCCGAATGCGCTGATCGACGAGAATTTGCCCGTGGTGATCATCGCAACACGTGATCCGAAAGACGCGCTCTCCATGGTGCGATACGAGAAGACAATTTCCAATCTAAAAGAAGTGAAAGCACGATCGGGCAAGGTGATTGCTCTGGCGACGGAGGGCGACGAAGAAATAAAGGAAGCAGCCGATCACGTTATCTATTTGCCCGCTGCGCCGGAAGAACTGCTGCCCATCCTGGAAATTGTTCCGCTACAGTTGTTGGCATATCACATTGCCGTACGGCGAGGATGCGATGTGGACCAACCCAGGAATTTGGCGAAGTCGGTGACGGTAGAGTAGAAGCTAGAATTCGACTAATTCAAGATCGGTCCAGTTGAAATCATTCCCTTTGTAGAGAAGGGGCTCGCCTGTGTCCTTAGCCAGAGCATAAACAAAGCAATCTCCGAAATTGAGGCTGGCTCGGTGCTTGCCCTTGCCAAAATCGCGATAAGCCTCGCGAGCGATTTGCGCGTGCTCAGGAGTGACTGACTCGATCACGAACGCTCCTTGACGGAAAAAGTCGTCGAATCGCCGGCTCGCAGTAACACTGTTGCTGGCGTCAATCACCATAGCTGTTTCGAGATAACTGACGGCCGACACTCGGCATATATCCGCCTTGTCGATTGCGTCAGCTATGTCGGGCGCTTCCGGCTCGTTCCGAAGAATGGCGATGATAGCTGATGAATCGATGATCATTTTGGCAGGCCTTTGTCGTCATAAAGCAATTCTCCGTGATCGATAGACAAGTAGGGCTCCTTCATGTGGGCAGCGCATTCTCTGCCAATCTTGAGCAGGCGCTCAGCCAGACCACCATGACGTTTACGACGTACACGGCTGAGCCGTTCCCGCACAGCTTCCGTGACTGCTGCGGTCATGTTTTCGCCGGTCAGGGCCGCCAGTTCCTTTATGAGCCGATGTGTCTCTTCATTTTTGATGTTCAAGCTCATGGTAGAATTCTACCATATTGTTCTACCCTTCTACCAATCGCGAATAACGCGGTAATTAGAGCTCCTACGCCCAAGCCCCAGATGGCAAACGCTGAATCCACAAGCCATTTCGGAGCGGCCCCCATCCTGCGCAGAACGAATGGCAAGAAGTTCCAGCAGGTGATGTGCAGATAATCCCAGTGGTCATAGGTCATCGAGTCGGTGTTCAGACCCCAAGCGTCCATTTTGCCAAACGCAAAGGCAACGATGTTCTTGAAGCGCAGCCAGATCACAAGTTGGGGATGGCCAAAGTCGTCGGCCTGGTAAATTTCCAGCGGCAGCCAGAAAGCAAGAGATGCAATCTGGATGATAAGACTCACCACGATGAGCGCCATGCCTACTGACCAAGTAGCTTTGGTCAATTGCGCGCGGTACCGAAGCAGAATCGGAACCGAAATGAAGGCTGCGAGCTCAACCGCGGTCGAAACGTAGCGATCGCCCCAGGCGAAGTCACCGCTCCAGACGGTGTAGCGAGCATAAAGACAGATGTAGCCGAGAACGAGTGCGAATGCTGTGAGGACATATGCCTTCACAGCGGGGCTGAAATGTTTCCAGCCGGAAATTGTTAACACAATCGTGAGCACGATCAGAGGATCAAAAAGGAAAATGGATTTATCTGCAGAAACTAGCGGTCCCAGGAAACCGACGTGAAACGGGGTTTCCCAGGGATAATTCGATGGGAGAGTTGGATCCTGCAGCCGGTGCTCCAGTTTGAAATAGTGGACGTAAGTGTTGGTCCAACTTCCGAAACGGTAGAACTGATATATGCGGTCTACGGCGAAAAAGAATAGGTAGACCGGAGCAGCGGTTTTCAAGTAGCTGACGAATCTGCTCCAGAACTCCTTTGTTTTCGCTCTTTCAAACCACAGAACCGCAAGCAGGAATACTCCGCCAAGAAACAGATCAAGAGCAGTCGTAAGCCGCGTAAGCAAGTTCAAACCAAAGGCGGCAGAACCGAACAGCAGAGCTTTGCGGCTCGCAGATCGCAGCCATTCATACTGATACGAAAATCCCGTGAGTGTCAGAAGACAGATGTAGTTGTTTTCCATCATGTTCTGCGTGTAATGGAGATGGGTAGTGCAGAGGAGCAATGCCAGAACGCCGGCAACAGAGTGTGGAATGCTGAAGCCAAGCTGCTGAAGAAATCGGAAGCACACAAGAACGGTCAAAATGCTGAGCAGGGCGTTTGTCGTGTAGGTGACGAAAATATTGCGAACGGAGGGATCATTGCCGCGATAGTCATTGAACATCGGCAATCTCTCGATGTATGTTCCGACAATATCCGCCGGCAACATGAGCAAGGGCTGTCCGATGCCGTACCAGTCGTAGAGCTTGCCGCCGCGGCCGTGTACGCCGAACTCGGGGTATTCGTTGGGGAAAACGGCGGGTTCAGATGTCCAGAAGGAGTGAGCCGTCTGCAGCCGGTGCATTGTGTCGGCAGAGCCTAGTTCTCCGGACTGAACGACAAAAGCAAGAAGTGCCGCAATCAGGCAAAGAAGAAGCCTGGGATTGCGGTTGCGAGAGCGTTTCAGCATTGCATTAATGATAATGTGCGTGAAGGCTCGGCAATGAGCCGAGCTCACGCCTTGCTTCCGCGTGCGGCCAGTGCGAGTTCCTCTACGCGTTTGAGGCGGGAGACTGTGCGGTTCTTTCCTATGGCGTGCATCACAGCGAAGAGGCTCGGCGCCACACCTTGGCCGGTGAGTGCTACGCGGGAGCCATTGATAAGCGCGCCAGCTTTGACTCCCTTTTCGGCAGCGAAGTCACGCAGGATTCTCTCTGATTCCTGTTCGCTGAAATCGGCGCACGTCTCATAACGGCGGGCGAGTTCTAGCAGGAGAGCGCGAACATTCTCGTCTTTCAGGAATTTATCGACGGCTTGGGAATCGGGTTCGAATTCATCATTGAAAAATGCTCGGAATGCGCCAGAGAAATCCTTCAAGCTGCGGGCGCGTGGTTTGAGCAGATCTATCGTGGACAATAGCCATTGGCGATCGTTGGAAACCGGAGTTAGGTGTGCTTTGCGCCATTCCGCTTCGATCAGTGACAACAGTGTTTCGGCTGGATAAGTGCGAATGTATTCGGCGTTGAACCAATCCAGCTTCACGCGGTCAAAGACTGCGTTGGCGCGCGAAATGGCTTTAAGACTAAAAAGCCGAATCAACTCGGAATCACCCAGCATTTCTGGCATTCCTTCCGGTGGTGTCCAGCCGAGCAGAGCCAGGTAGTTTCGGAACGCCTCAGGAACGATTCCTTCATCCCGATACGCCATGACACTGGTGGCGCCATGTCGCTTGCTGAGCCGCGTCTTATCGGGACCAAGAATGAGAGGAACGTGGGCGAACATAGGGATTGCAGCGCCCAAAGCTTGATAGAGCAATACCTGCTTGGGAGTATTGGAAATGTGGTCAGCGCCGCGAACAATGTGCGTGATTCGAAGGTCAGCATCATCCGCAACAACACTCAGGTGATAAGTCGGCGTCCCGTCTGAACGGAGAAGAACGAAATCCTCAAGTTCGCTATTTGAAAATTCGACTTTCCCGAATACCGCATCGTCGAACGATGTGCTGCCACTCTCGGGAATTGCGAACCGAAGTGCAGCCGGCTGGCCGCTCAATTTTCGTCTGAGAGCTTCTGAACGATCCAGTTTTCGGCATGTGCCCTCGTATTTTGGTGGACGTCCTTCTTCCGCGGCTTTGGCGCGCCTCTGCTCCAATTCTTCGCGAGTGCAGAAGCAGTAATAGGCGGCGTCCGCTTCCAAAAGTTTGGCAGCAGATTGGCGATAGAGTTCAGTTCGTTGAGATTGATAATACGGACCCTCGTCCCAACGAATGCCCAGCCACTTCAATCCCTGGAGAATGCCATCTACCATTTCGGCAGTTGAGCGCTCAGCGTCGGTGTCCTCGATTCTCAGAATCAAAGTTCCACCAAAATGCCGCGCAAATAGCCAGTTGAAAAGGGCAGTGCGGGCGCCGCCGACATGCAGATAGCCGGTGGGAGAAGGCGCAAAACGGACTCGCGGCTTCTCCGCCGCACCCGAACCCGATGACAAGTTAGAAGACATGCCGTTAGTAATCAAAACTGGATGTTACGGGCGGTTCAGAGCACCGTCAAGTTACACAAAAGACGGCTTCTTCGGCAGCTGAAGGAACCCAAGTATTACCTAAAAACGTTGTCTTAGAAGGAAACATATGCCAGCATAGACGTGGCGTTTCCCGACGCGCCCGGACGACGGCTTTGGTGTGGCCGAAATCATGAATAGCATTCTGATCAGTACAGCCATTTTGCCAGGCCTGGTGGCCTGTCTGCTCTTCTTGCTATTTACCTACTTGCATGAGCAGAGTCGCCAGCCGTACTTCCGCGCGTGGCAGTTGGCCTGGGCGGCATACACCCTGCATTTTCTGCTGGACGCGTGGTCCGCAGTTTCCGGAACGCACAGGACAGTTTTGTTTTTCTCTTCCGTGCTGCTGGTGGGAATGGCAGTCGCTATTCTCATTTCTACGCGGCTCACACGGCGGCTCACGACCTCTGAGCGTCGTGAGGCTTTCCATCTCCGCTGGTATGAAGCGGTAATAGGTTCGGTGGGCCTGTTGCTTTCAGCTTCGAGGGCCCTCCGGCCAGAAGTGCAGTGGAATTTATCTGCCGCACTCGTGGCAAATCCGCTACAGATCGCCGTGGCATTGATTCTCGCGTACAGTTCGCTGGATTTTTACCGCACAGCCCGCCGCAAAGGCTCCATCGCATTCCGCCTGCTCTCATTTGCGGTGGCGCTGTGGGCGGTTCTAATGAGCTTTGGGCAGTTTAAGCCGGTCCACTTTCTTGGCGGCGACTTACTTGGCCCGCTTCCGCAAATGCTGCTCGGACTTGCTATGGTCATGGTGCTGTTTGAAAACGAGCGAAATGCCGTGCAGGAGAATGCGCTGGCCTTTTCGAAGCTCGATGCGGATCCAATGCGGCTTCTCTCGGCTACGGACCTTGTGCCTAGCATGAAGCGGATTCTGGACCGCCTGGTTGCGCCACTGCCGACGACCCGAGCGGTTATCTGCATTTCAGAACGCTGGCGAGCAGTGTTGCCTTCTGTGCAATTGGGTTTTTCGCCCGAATTCGCAACCAGGCTGGACGCCGTCGGTGCGGGCGAATACGTTTGTGAACTGGCGTATCGGCGTGGTGGCTTCGTTTCGTTCCGGAACTTACCGGAAATGGCAGAGCCCCTGCCGGCATTTCCTGGGGGAAGGTTCGAGCAATTCCGCGAAGCCATGGTGGCAGAGAATATTCGCAATGCCACGGCTGTTAGCCTGCAAACTCGCGAACACAATTTCGGAGTGATCCTGTTTCCACACACCGAGCGCCGGCTGTTTGGGGAATCGAACCTGCGCCTGCTAATTGGCCTTGCATTGCAAATTGGATTGACCCTGGAAAATTACGTTGTAATGCATGACGCGCAGCGCCGGACGAAGGAATATCAACTGCTGACGCAGATCGGGCAGGCGATCAGCTCGCGGCTGAACCAGGCCGAGGTGCTGCGCACAGTGCAAAAAGAACTCGGCCAGATTTTTGATACCTCGAATTTCTACGTCAGCTTCCAGGAAGGGGACACGATCGCCTTCGAGTTGGAAGTCGAGGATGGACAAATCAGGACCAACCATCGACGCCGTGTGGACAATGGTTTGACTGAATACATCATGCGGACGGGGCAGCCGTTACTCATTCGCGCAGACCTGGAACGCGCGCGGGAACGGCTGGGGGTAACGTTGATTCCTCCGAGACCGGCAAAATCATTCTGCGGCGCTCCGATCCTGGTGAATGGGAAATCCACCGGTGTCATGGCGGCCATGAGCATGGACCGCGAATACGTTTTTGAACAGCGCGATCTGGAGGTCCTGAAAACCGCCGCAGGGCAAGTTTCAGTGGCGATTGAAAATGCGCGTTTGTTCGCGGAAGAGCAGCGTCGAACGCGGCAATTCGCTTTTCTCAACAGCGTTTCAAAGACCGCGATTTCAAGCGAAGACGCAGAACAGATGCTGGCGGAGATCGTGGCGCACATTCAGAAGAACTTCCGGTTTGATCACATCGGAATCGGCATTCTGGATTACGCGACCAAGGAAATCGAGATCAAAGCCGAAGCCGGCACCACGGCCCAGGAAAAAGGAAAAAAGATCGCGCTTGGCGTGGGAATTATAGGCCGTGTTGCCCGCACCGGTGAGACGGCCCTTCTCCATGCCGGCGAAGGCGGACAGTTGCAATCATTGCTGTCGGGTTCGCGGACTGTTCTTTGCATGCCCATCACTTACGGCGACACATTGCTTGGAATTCTTAACGTGGAAAGCGCGGACGAACGGGCCGTATCTGACGACGACGTTCTGGTGATGAACACACTCGCCGACCTGCTGGCAACAGCGCTACACAACTCGTTCGTCTTCCAAAAGCTGCAGCAACAGTCGATCACGGATGGTTTGACTGGAATCAAGACGCGTCGCTATTTCTGGGAGTCGCTCTCGGCAGAGTGGAAGCGCGCGTCGCGTTCGGGGCGCCCGTTCTCGGTGGTACTGGTCGATCTCGACAAGTTTAAAGAAGTCAACGATACTTCAGGCCACCTCGAAGGAGATTTGGTGTTGGCGCGCGTTGGGCGGTTACTGGAGAACAAATGCCGGCAGTCGAATGTGGTTGCGCGATACGGCGGGGACGAATTCATCATCCTCATGCCTGAGACCACGGTCGAGCAGGCGCAAATTCTCGCCGAGCGTCTGCGGCTCTGGCTGGCGACTGATCCCATGCTCAGCGAACACCAGATTACCGGCAGCTTTGGCGTAGCCAGCTTCCCGGTACATGGATTTTCCGCAGAGAGCATTATCCGTGTTGCTGACATGGGCATGTACATCTCGAAAAAGGCAGGCGGCGACCGGGTGTCTACGGCAGAAGAGTTCGAGCGGGAAGAAGGCGGAGTATTGCAGCGGCAACTGGTCGCCGGCTACATCGAAGCCTTCCTCCAGCGCGAGCAGACTGGTCCGGAACACCTCGAAGAACTGGTCGGAACTCTGCGCAAGCTGGTTGCAAGCAGTGAGGACAAAGAAGCTCTGGTGCTGAAGGAGTCGATCGAAACGCTGGCGCGTGCGGCAGAATCTCGAGAGATGCATGGCTCCGGTCATGGCGAGGCGGTCGCGCAGTATTGTGAGATGATTGCTCGAGCGCTGAACCTGCCGGATGCGGAGGTCCGGGATTTGGGCTTCGCCGGGCGCGTGCACGATGTAGGCAAGATGTTTGTACCGGAGCGCGTTCTCAATAAGCAGACTTCACTTGGAGAGGAAGAATTCGAGTTGCTCAAATCGCATCCACGGTTTGCGGGAGAAATCTTGGCGACATTGCCGGACGGTGCTCGAATCAAGCAAGCGGTCGAATGCCACCATGAATATCTGGACGGCAGTGGATTTCCGGCTGGTTTACGCGGCGACGATATTCCGCTATGGGCAAGGATTATCACGGTCGCCAACAACTATGTGAACCTCACCAGCGACCGCGGGTTGACTCCGGCCAAGACCAGCGACCAAGCGATTACAGAGCTGGAGCGCGGCAGCGGCACTAAATATGATGGAATGCTGGTACGCGTGCTTGCGCGAGAATTGAAATCGGAACGCAGTTTGCCAAACGTTTAGTCCACTCTCACAACTTGTCAAAGTCAACCTGCTTACCTGAGACTATTTACTCATGCCGGTATTGCTCTCACTGGAAGGCCGAGTTGCGCTGATAACTGGCGGCTCGCGCGGGATTGGTGCTGCGACGGTACGCATGTTTCTAGAAGCAGGTGCGCGCGTCCTGTTTAACTACGAAAAGGCGCAGGACGCCGCCGAGAAGCTCGTCAACGAATGCAGTCACAAGTATGGTCAGGGAACGTGCGTCGCAGTTCGGTCCAATCTTGAAGGTACAGACACAGCGAAGATGCTGGTTGCCGCTGCGGTCGAGAGGTTCGGTCGCCTGGACATTCTGGTTGCAAACCACGGCATCTGGCCAGATGGGGATTGGCCCATCGACAGAATGAATGACGAGCACTGGCGGCGAACGTTGTCGATCAACTTGGACGCTGTTTTCGCACTCGCAAAACATTCCGTCGCCGAAATGAAGAAGCACGCAACCGCCGAATTGCCGGCCCACATTGTGCTGATCAGTTCGACGTCAGGACAACGAGGGGAAGCATTTCATTCCGATTATTCGGCCAGCAAGGGCGCGATCATTAGCTTCACAAAGAGCCTGGCCTCGGAGCTCGCGCGGGATCATATTTACGTAAATTCTGTCGCTCCGGGATGGGTGGATACAGACATGTCGCGACCAGCTTTGGATAATCCTGCTGTTGCGAAAGAAGTATTGCGCCCGATTCCCTTAGGCAGAGTGGGAACTCCCGAAGAAATTGCTGCGCCGATCCTGTTCTTGTGTACGCGTCACGCCGGATTTATTACCGGCGAAATTTTCAATGTAAATGGCGGCGCTGTGCTCGTTGGTTGAGGGCAGCGGATTAGACAGTCAAGGGCAGCTTGGGCCGAGGTCCGGCGCGTCTAATATATCTAGAGAATGAAATATGCGCTCATTGCATTGCTTCTGACTGCGATTTGTGTTGCGCAGGAAACGCCGTCTGCTCCGAACACTTCGGATGCTTCTTCGCAAATTCCAGTCGATCAGGCGAATCAGCAGAAAGCAAAAGCAGTACTCGACACAAGCATTCAGGCGCTTGGCGGGACCGCATACCTGAACTGGACTGACCAAGAAGTACAAGGGCGCGGCTACACCTTTCATCATGGACGGCCGAACAGCGCTGGTGTGCTTTTCTGGCGATTCCGAAAGTTCCCCGACAAAGAGCGGATCGAGTTCACAAAGAAGCGCGACGTGGTCCAAATCTATAACGGCAACAAAGGATATGAGGTTACCTATAAAGGCGTGCGCAATCTAGATCAGAAAGACGAACTGGACAAGTATTTGCGTCGCCGTCACTACTCTCTCGATAGCGTGCTTCGCGAGTGGCTGAGCCAGCCGGGTATCGCACTGTTCTATGAAGGACGAACGATTGCAGCCCAAAAAGAGGCCGATCAGGTGACAGTCATGAACAGCAAAAACGAGGCAGTTACGCTGTTCATGGACATCAACACTCATCTGCCGATTAAGAAAAGCTTCAAGTGGCGCGATCCGGTCGATCGGCAACTGAATGTCGAAGAAGAAATCTTTGACAATTACCGCCCAGTCGGGAACATCATGACCGCCTTTGACGTTACCCGGACCTACAACGGGGAAATGGCGGCGCAGAGCTTCATGACCGATGCAAAATACAATCAGGGCCTCAGCGACACTCTGTTTGACCCAGAGGCGGCAAGGAAGAAATAGTAAGGTACTTGGGGAAACTGAGTTAGTAACACCTTTCTCGCATATTCGACACTCTTTGTAAGTAATTGTAAACAAATACTATAATTCTGCGGTAGTAGGCGAATTCTGCCAAGAATTGTGGCGAAATTGCCACATACAGGTTTGCTCCGAGACCGACTAGTCTAAGAAGTGAGAGACTATCTGATTTTCGAGCAAACAGTTCGCGCAGCTGCTAGTTGCCAGGGGGTGGGTCTGCACTCGGGGGCGCCGGTGAACGTCCGAATTCTCCCAGCTCCGGCAGCTACAGGCATTCTTTTCCGCCGCGTCGATCTAGACGGATTTGAGATCGAGGCGGTTGGTAGAAACGTTGCGCGTGTAAGCTATGCCACCAGCTTGATGAAAAAAGGCGTCCTGATCTCTACGACTGAGCATGTATTGTCAGCCTTTGTAGGGATGGGAATCGACAATGCCATTGTCGAGCTGGACAATCTAGAACTGCCCATTCTGGACGGCAGCGCCCGGCCGTTCATCGACTTGATTAAGAAAACCGGCATTCGGAAGCAGCGCCGCCCCCGTACCTACCTGAAAATCTTGCGGCCACTGGAGTTGCGGGAAGGAAACAAGTTCATCGGTGTCTATCCCGCCGAGACCTACTCCGTCGCCTACACGATCAACTTCCCCCATCCACTGATCGGACATGAATGCTTCGCGCTGGAACTCACCAATGGCCAATATGTTTCAAATATTGCCTCAGCGAGGACGTTTGGTTTTCTGCACGAGGCTGAAGCGATGCGCCAACAGGGGTTAATCCGTGGCGCATCCAGAGAAAACGCTCTGGTACTGACGCGAGAGGGGCTGGAAAATCCTCCGCTTCGATTCCCGGACGAGTTTGTGCGGCATAAGATCCTAGATCTGATCGGAGATTTGGCGCTGATTGGGCGTCGCATTCTCGGGAAAGTCGTTGCAGATCGTGCCGGACACGCCATGCATACCGCACTGGTTTCACGTCTGCTACGTGACCGTGCTCTGTGGGAAGAAACTACGCTCTCAGAAGAGCAATCAGAAAGCTACCTCCGGGCGGATCCATACACTGCCATTCAAAACGTGAACTAGTCCGCGCCCTGGGGAGAGCGTTCTCCTATTTCCAACACGGCCATTTCATCGTGGAGCCGCTGTAGCTCTGCACGAGTGAGGGCAGCCAGATAGCACGCATGTGAATGGGCGGATTCCTGGCATTCAGGGGAAAGCTGGGAGACGCGCTGTGCCAGCAAAGGCGCGTCCTGCTCGATCATTCTGAGCAGGCGCTGTGCGCGATCAATTCTCAATTCAAGGGGCAGGGTGGACGTCATCAGCCAAGCATTAGCTGCTCTGTGGCGCTGCGCAAGTCTCCAGGAAGGTTCCGGCTAACCCACTTTTTTCTGGAAACGTCTTCGAGAAAGCCGCAAACTTAGGTTGAATGCACAAGGTTGTTTATTTATCGCTGGGGTCGAACATGGGCGATCGCGATGCGAATCTGCGACTTGCTATTGAGAAATTGAGTGAATTGGGTAGCGTGATCGCCGTCTCGTCATTCTACGAGACTGAACCTGTTGACACCGGCCCACAGCCGTGGTTTGTGAATTGCGCCGTCAAGTTCGATACCGAGAAGATGCCGCGGCAGCTCATTGCTGCGATCCTGGCTCTGGAGCAGGGCATGGGGCGTCAACGGCGGCAGGAAAAAGCGCCGCGTACGATTGATATCGATATCCTGCTATTTGGGAGTTCGATCATAGAAATTCCGTCGCTCACCATTCCTCACCCACGAATGCACGAGCGACGATTTGTTCTGGAACCGCTGGCTGAGATTGCGCCGGATGTAAGACATCCGGCGTTTAAACGAACGATTCGAGAGCTGCGGGATGCGCTACCGGCAGGGCAGCAGGTGAAGAAGATGGGAGTTGGTTGAGCCAACTCTCTACGCAAGGAACTATTTTCTGGGCTAGGGAACGATGATGCGGCTGCCCTCTTCGGGTGCGGCTATCGGTGACTGTTTCTCTGGGAATTGCTGGAATAAGAAATCGATGAAGGCACGCGACTTGGGCCTACCGGAAGTTCGGTTTACTGCCATCCGGAGAAGGAAAACCAAGGCACGCAGAAGGTCAGAATCACGGAGGCGGATGTATCCCGTGTGCTTTTGCTCGGCCTCACGATAGTCCTTGATCATCGTCTGAACTTCAGCCGCGATCGCCTGATGCGCCAGGTTCGTCACCGGTGCTTCGAAGTGAAGACCGGAACTCGCGAGAGTTTCGTATGTCTTCGCCAATGCACCGAGAACCGAAATTAGGTCAGCATCGCGAATACTGCGATCATTGTGCGCGGATTTCGCGAGTGCATAGCTCAAGCCGAGAATGAGGTGCTCCTGCTCGTAAAGGAATTGTTGGGGAATCTCAACATGCGGAAAGAGTGCGACTTGATCCGATAGGCCGAGTTCGCGCGGCTTGTCGTGTTCGCGCGCCTGCTGCAAATAAACGCATTCGCTCGGGCAGTCGAGACTTACCTCACGCTGCTCGCCGCAACATTGCGGACAAATGCGTCCGTGAATGGCTGGGCAGAAACGCTTCTCTTTTCGTATTTCACAGATGGCACAAGGCAATTGCGGAACTCCCATTCATATTATTTCATGCGAGTTCGCTTTGACCGTACCTGCCGGAACTGCATGTCGCCGCTCGCCTTGGGCTCGCGCTATGTCAGTTGTGGCATTCTTCACCCAACATGAAACGTGTCTGGAATTTCCTGTAAAGTTAGGTCCTTTTTGAACCCGGTAGGCTCACGCGAGCTTCCTGGTTGCGTCCAACAATGGTGTCTTTTGCTATATGCTAATTCGCCGAATACGCCCCTTCCTGCTCCTCCTGATCGGAATCGTCACCTTTGCGCAATCCTTTCTCAGTATCGCCGCAACTGGGGCAAAGAATTCTGCTGGTACGGTTGAGCTTCTCACTCTGCACAGCACCATTTTCTCGAATACCCGAACCATTCGGGTCTGGCTTCCTCCGGAATACCACCGACCCGATTCTGCCCATCGACAATATCCGGTGTTCTACTTCACGGATGGCGTGGCTACTTTCCATGGACGGGAGTTGGGCAAAATTGCCGCCAAACTCACCGCCTCCGGAAACATTCAATTAACAATTTTTGTAGGAATCGACAATGGGGGATCCACGCGCGAGTCGAAACATCCTGGCAGCGATCGCGCAAACGAGTACCTGCCGTTTCCCGACGAGTTTCTCGATCCGCCTGTGCCTAATCCGCACGGTAAACTCTTCCCCTCTTTTTTTCAAAAGGAGGTCCGGCCTCTAGTGGAATCACATTACCGAACTTCCGGCGAGATCGGAATCGCCGGTTCTTCCTATGGTGGGACCGTCGCACTCTACACTGCGTTGCAAAACCCGCGGCAGTTTCGGTGGTTGCTGCTAGAGAGTCCCTCTCTCTACGTAGATCATGACAAGTTGCTCAGCCTTTCAGAGGCGCAGCAGCAATGGCCTCCTTACGTGTATGTGGGCGCCGGAACTGATGAGGGCGAGGGCGATGCTAAAAAGGAAATGGTTGACGACGTGAACCGTTTGGCTAGTGCTATTCACAACAAGAGCAATGTTTGTAAGGTTATCGTTCCTGGTGCGGAGCACAGTGAGGACGCCTGGCGGCTCCGGCTACCTTCGGCTCTAAAATTCCTCCTAGGCAATCATTCTTGCTCTGCGCCGATTGCTCCGTAGTCCATGTAAGCGGGTTGGCGGCTGAAACAAAAAATGGGCGGCCGAAGCCGCCCTTCAGGTAATGCATTGAGATTATCTTGAGTATACGAAGTGACCTCGGCGGTTCTGCTGCCAGCACTGTTCGGTGTGCTCGGTGCAGAATGGCTTCTCTTTGCCGTAGCTGACGGTCTTGATGCGGTCTGCGGAAACGCCGGCGGCTACCAGTGCGTTCTTTGCCGCACTGGCCCGATTGTCGCCGAGCGCGAGGTTGTATTCCGTCGATCCGCGTTCGTCGCAATGTCCCTCGATCGTGAAGCTGATGTTGGGGTGTTGCTGCAGGAACTGTGCATCCGCTTGGATGGCCGACTGCTGATCACCACGGATCGTCGAGTTGTCGTAATCGAAATAGACATCTTTCACATTCTGCGCGAACATCTGCTCGTCAGTCAGCGATTGTGCAGGAGGCGGCGGTGGGGGCGGAGGCGCATTCACCGTCACACGCGCAGTCGCGGTTTGCGTTCCACCCTCGCCCTTTGCGGTCAGAGTGTAAGTGGTCGAGTCGGCGGGGCTTACCTGTTGTGAGCCATTGGCTTGTACCGTCCCAACGCTTTGGTCAATACTGACATCGGTGGCATTCGTCGTCTGCCACGTCAGCGTCGTGGACTGGCCCTTGTCGACGGTTTCCGGGCTGACGGTCAGCGAGGCGGTGGGTGCCGGTGGTGGCGGCGGTGGCGGCGGAGGAGGCGGCGCTTGCTTCTTGTGGCACGCTCCCAGGAACATGATCGCACTCAGCGCGAAGACGAGGGCGAGGCATCTAAGCGTAGATTGTTTCAATTTTTCCTCCCGAATATGTGCGCGTTTTGAAAAACGCGTTTCTCAATTTATGACAGTGTTGTTACCCACCAATATCAGGAACTCTGCTTCGGATACAAGTAGCAAATCTACTTCCAACTCCAGTCCGGTTCTGAATTACTGCCGGAGAATGTTAGTTGCTTCTGATTCTCACCATTGGCCAACATCGACCATATCTGCAACGAGCCGGACCGACTGGATTGAAAGACAACATGACGGCCGTCCGGTGACCACGAAGGGAAATCGTTCCTGCCGCCATCGTGCGTCAACTGCACCCATTGCTTGCTTACAACATCCATGATGTAGATGTCTTGAGCGCCGGGTGCTCCGGGACCGTAGTGACGCATCCACGCGAAAACCAGGAATTGTCCATTCGGCGACCATGAAGGTGAAACCGCATAGCCCTGATCGGTTACTTGCTGCACGTTCGTTCCGTCGGCTCCCATGATGTAAATCTGCGGCAAACCGGTTCGACCGCTCACCCAAGCAATCTGCGACCCAGTCTTGCGGTTCCACACGGGAGAAACATCGGGCCCCTTAGCGTTGGTAATGCGGTGCAGGTTCGTGCCGGAGTTGTCGGCGACATAGATTTCGGGATCGCCGGATCGTGATGAGGAAAAAGCGAGCCGACCGTTATCCGGAGACCATGCCGGAGAAAGATTGGTGCCTGCGTAACGAGGAAATGAGACCATCCGGTTCAGATCGAAGGAAAACATGCGGATTTCCCAACCCGATCCGCTGAACGAACTGAAGGCCAGCCGCGAGCCATCGGGAGAGACATGTGGCGAGAGGGAAATCGCGCCCAGCGTGGTGATGGGATGCTGGTTATTCCCGTCGTAGTCCATGCCCCAGATTTCTTTATGCCCGCTGCGCGTGCTCACGTAAAAAATCTGGGTTTCGGCGATGCCATTAATGCCACCCCCTAAACGGAAGATGATTTCATCGGCAAACTTGTGCGCAATGGTACGTGCTGACTGGGTGCTGGCAGCGTCTGTGTACTGTTTGCCGAGAACCTGCGGTTGGGCGGTGTTCTTAACGTCATATAGCCACCCCTGAACCGTAAGGTTGTTGGCGTTGGCAGCGAGGTTACCAAATACGAGCATTGCTGCATTTGGCGGAGGGGCGCTCCAGGTCTCAAATTTCACGTCAGTAGGCGCTCCCACCTGTCCGAGAGGGTAAAAGCTCTTGGACACCATTTCGAAAATGCCGGCGTTATCCAGATCATTCCAAAGAGTGTCGTTGAAGGTCTTGAGCAATTCCGTATTGCGCGGGTCTTGGCTGTTAGGCTTGAAGTCGGGCAGGGCAATCCGAATTTTTTCAACTCCGAGGCCGGTGCCGGTTTTAATCCAATCCTGGGCGAAAGAATTTGCTGGCGGGAGGATGAGGAAAGCAACAAAGATAGTAAGAGCAGTGCGCAACATCGGAATTAATGAATGTATCGTATTACGACAGAGTTCGCTTCTCAATGAGGAGATATGCATAGTTTGGTTCCCGTATTTACCTTTTGTAGTCGAACCAGAATTCAACGCTGACCTTGTTGCCAGAGTAGTCTGGAGGCAGTGGCCCAAAGGTATCGATGCGCTGCAATGCCCTTAATGCAGATATGTCGAGGGATGGAACTCCGCTCGATTGCTCAATCTGAATGTGCGAAGGACGTCCGCTACGATCGATGTCGAACGTGAGATATACCTTGTTGGCAGCCTGAATTCGCGGATCGATTTCGTATTTAAGCCAATTCTCAGACACTTTCTGATCGACCACGCGCACATACCAGGCGAATCGAGATCCGAAGTCGCCGCCACCACCGGTGATGCTGACGCCCCCCTTGGACGCTCCGACGCTAAATATCGAGAATGGCCCGCTTGCCGGTCCACCTTCACCGAAAGGGACAACATTGCTGGCTTGCTGCTGTGGTTCGGGCGGGGGCTTCCTTTGTGTTTCTGTTGGCTGGTGAACTGGTTTTTTCTTCGCGTTCTTTTCGGGAATCGGAATGGCTTCCGGTTCTTCAACCGCGGGCTTGGGTTGGGATTTCGAGACGCCCTTTGACTCGGTCGCGAGGACGCTCTGGGTCTGCACAGGATTGGCGGGCAGCGGAACGGTGCTGACGAGCGTTACACCCATGGCGCTTCCGGTGCCTCCTGCGCCCCAACTGGCGCCATGTCCGCTGTAGGCAATGTAAGCATAGCCGATGATCGCCAACGTGATACCTGCATGAAGGGCCGCAGACAAGGCGAGGTTGTGCCCCCAGCGCTCGTGCTCGAAAAAAATCTCACCGGTTGCCATGTGCCTCAATCGGTTGGGTCACGATGCTCACGTTAGTGATACCCGATTGCTTGACCGCGTCCATGACGGTTGCGAAGGCGCCGAAGGGAACATCTTCATCGGCGCGAAGAAAAATGGACTGGTGCTGGGGATCGCGGACCTTCTGTCGCAATTTATCGCCGATCTCATTGATATTGACGGGATCGTTTCCCAGAAAAACTCGCTGTTGCTTGTTGATGCTGATCACCAGACGCTCTTCCGTAATCTCTTTCACCGTTCGCGTCTTGGGCACGGAAACTTCGATTCCCGATTGGAGCACAGGAGCTGTGACCATAAAGATGATAAGCAGCACAAGAACGACATCGACGAGAGGAGTGATGTTGATGTCGGCGAGAGCAATCTGGGTGCGACCGTTCGGTGCAGTAAACGCCATTTAACGACGTACCTCTTCAGGGATGCGCGAAACGACAGGCTGGCGTTCGATTGCATTCAGCATTTCTAGCGAGAAGTCGTCGCATCGGGCGGCAAAATCGCGAATGGAGCCGCCAATCAGGTTGTAGGCGATTACGGCAGGAATTGCGACGACAAGGCCACCGGCAGTGGTGATCAAGGCCTCCGAAATTCCGGGTGCAACCGCGCGCAAAGTTGCGGCGCCGGCGGTCCCCAAGCCGTGAAAGGCGTCAATGATGCCCCAGACGGTACCGAACAAACCGACAAATGGAGTGACCGCGCCGGTTATGGCCAGCCAGGGCACATTGCGCTCGAAGCGTGTCATCTCTTCCGATGAGGCGATTTGCATAGCCCGCTGAACCGCAAGAGGGTTCCGGAGAGTACCGGTTGAGCCGACCTGCCGCTCGAATTCTCGGAATCCCGATTGAAAGACTCCCACAAGTGGGCTTGGCCGGAACTGCTCGGAAACTGCGCCCATGTCTTGCAGCCTTTGTGCCCGGCGGAAGGAACGCAGGAACCTGCCGCTCTGAACGCGAGCGCGCTTGATGATACTCCACTTGGAAAGGATGATCGACCAGGAGACCAGGCTAAAGGCGAGCAGAATTACGAGCACAGCTTGGGCCACGGCCCCGGTTTGGCGGACGAGATCAATGATGTCGCCACCGATGAAAGAAGCAGGGAAGAGGTACAGATGCATGTTTTTTAGGGAAGCGCCAGGGAACGATTATAAAGCAGGTATTTGCAGCATTTGTGTGGACGTATTCAATCCATCAATCTCACAGGTACAAAAGTGGTCGGGAGGCTCAGGGCGAGCATCTTAAGGCCGGTGAGAAAGTTCACAATTCCGGAACTCCGCTGAGTTCTGTTCAGGAGGATGTATGTCCCACTATGGCCTATTACGCGATTATCGTTTTGAAGATTTGAATACTGAAGACGATATTCGTGGCGCAGCCATCTATGGCCGTGACGACGAGAAGCTGGGAACCATCGATGACGTGATCTTCGACCATTCCACCGGAGGCATTAAATATGTGGTCGTCGATACTGGCGGCTGGTTCTCGAACAAAGACTTCCTCGTACGACCTGAGAAGCTTCGCGCCTCGACGAAACACGACGGAGACTTTACGGCGGATTTGGACAAGAAGCAGGTCGAAAACTTGCCAGCCTACAAGGAGTCGGACCTGACTTCGGATGAAAAGTGGAAGGATTACGAAAAGCGATTTGACCAGGCGTGGAGCAGTGGGCCGGTGCAGCATCGAGAAGGATCGGACCGCGACATTACCCCAACGCCAGCCGAAATGCCTGCACAGGCCGGATCGATCGGGAGTCAGCTCACGCCGAGTGAGCGGGCGGAACTCGACTCGCGCATCACTCCCGCTGGGTCGGACGATGTGACAATCGAGTCCAGCGGAACCGGTATTGGCGCGCGTTGGCTGAACTTTGAAGACCGGCTACGACAGCGCAGACGCGATGTTACACGTTCCTGCACTACTTGCACGGTTGGTCCGGCCACGGATCGGTCGGCAGAAAGCGCCACACGAGAGCGGAAAGCGATCTAGAGGCAGCTCTTTCCTCATGCCCACGCAGGTTTCGTGCTTGCCCAGTTTGCGGCGAGTGGGTTTCCGAAGCGGGAAATTCCACTCGCCTCTTCGCGACGCCGGCGATACGTACTCTCTTCCTAAGATCGTTTTCCTGATCTCGTGAACCCATTGGAACTCACTCATTGCTCGGGATCGTACCAAATGAAGCAAGATCGAGGCCTTCCTTCGGAAGTTAAGAACGTGACATAGTCGACGAGAAGGGGAGGACATCCGACCTGCTGCACCAACGTTATAAGGACGTCATTTTTGCGGGAGTGGCAAGGGCCACTTTTCCAAACTACCTTTTGCGCAAAGGAATTTACGCGATGCGTGCTCCGCGGGGTATTCAGCATCTACACCTCGGCTGCGGGCCTAAGTATTTGCCGGGATTTATTAACATTGATGCCAATCCCAGGCAGCGGCTGGATCTTTGGCTGGATGTGCGCAATGGGCTTCCTTTTCCATCCAACTCGGTTGCTTCTATCTATTCCACTCACATGTTTGAGCATTTCTTTGCCAGAGAACTTGACGATCTTCTGCGGGAGTGCGTCCGGGTACTCAAGCCAGGAAATGGTATTCGGTTGATTGTCCCCAATTTAGCAAGCGCTATCGTGGCCTACAATCAGCAACGTGGCGAGTGGTTCGACGCTTTTCCGCAGCACTTCGATTCGCTGGGCGGACGATTCGCGAACTTCCTCTTCTGCGATGGGCAGCATCGAACAGCGTTCGACTTTGGGTACATGGATGAAGTTCTACGCAGGGCCGGGTTTGGGTCAGTTGACGAAATGGCAGAAGGCAAAAGCAGGGTATACGGGGATACAGTTCCGCATTATTCTCCGGGGGACTCGAAAAACCTCTCACATTCCCTATATGTAGAGGCGTTCAAGTAAACCGCCGTAGGTTGGTTGCTTGGAGTACTCGGAGTAAGCGCAAGATGCGCGCTCACTTCCCGTAGGCCGGTTTTGCTGGCATTATGCTTGTGTAACAGGCAATGCCCAATGTGCGCTCAAAGCACAGCCTCGATGCCGATGGCCAGTTCAGGCGTTTTTCCCACTCTCATCTTCGTACACGGCGGTGAGCAGCAGACGCTGCATGTCGATCACACGCCGTTCAGCATTGGCAGAAAAATGGACAAAGACCTGGTCATCGCTGACCCCAGGGTTTCACGCGATCATGCTCTTCTAATTTCTGAAAACGGCAGCTTTTTTGTTCAAGACCAGGGCAGCAAGCACGGCACGTTCGTGAACGGCGAGCGCGTGGAACGGAAAGAACTCGATCGCAATGATCGCCTGGAGTTCGGCGCGCGTGACACCATTTACGCTATATTCCATCCCCAACAGATAAAGTCCAATACAGCGCGTGATTTTCTGAGCCAGATTTCCGGCATCCACATTTCGAGCGAAGTCACCGATCTTGAGAAGCTCACGATTTTTCTGGAAGCGGCCCGCAAGCTGAACGCAACGGGAGTACTGGATGAAATTCTCTTGACCTTGCTCGACGTGACATTGAAGCTGACAGGCGCCGAACGAGGATACGTTTTTCTGAAGCAGAAGAGCGGCGACCTGAGGCTTGCCGCAGGACGGAATTCAAAAGGCGAATTGCTGCTCGATGACACGACGATCTCACATTCGATTCTGGAGGACGCCCTGCATTCGAATTCCGAATTCCTGCTGACGGACACCAGTCGGTCGCTCGATCTTGCCGGGCGTCAGAGCATCGTGGCCTATGACTTGCGAACAGTGATTTGCATTCCGCTGCGTAAGCTGCAGGTGCAGACGAGAGGTCGCGGCGAGAGTGAACCGTCGCCGACTGGCGAGGCCATGGGCGCTTTGTATGTCGATTCACGATTCGCATCTCGTGACATCTCAAAAGTCAGCGGCGACATTTTGCATGTGGTGGCGACCGAAGCGGCATCGTTGATCGAGAACGCGCGCCTGGTGCAGGCCGAAGAAGAATCCAGGCGCTATCAGCAGGAATTGGCAATCGCCGCCTCGATTCAGCAAAGGCTGATGGCGGTGAGCATCCCCGAGGTGCCTTTCGCCCGACTGGCCGGGAAAAATCTCTCGTGCAAGGAAATCGGCGGCGACTTCTTTGACGCCGTCAACACAGAAGACGGACTGGCGCTGGTGCTCGCCGATGTTGCGGGCAAGGGAGTGTCGGCCGCTTTGCTGGCCTCGACATTGCAAGGAATGATCTATTCCCAATTTGTCGCAGGGATGCCTCTTGCTGAAATTGTGGCTTCCGCGAACCGCTTTCTCACCAGCAAACATATCGGAGAGAAATATGCCACGCTGATTGTCGCCCGGTTGCGCCGCGACGGGGAACTGGAGTACGTGAATTGTGGACATATCCCCCCGCTGCTGGTCTGCAACAACGAAGTCATTCGTCCGGCGCATGGCAATCTGCCGGTTGGCTTGCTGGCTGACGCTACGTACGAAAGTGATCACTACAGTCTTCACGCGGGGGACCGGCTTGTGCTGGTCACGGATGGCGTGACCGAAGCGGAAAATTCAACTGGCGAGTTTTTCGACAATCATCGTCTGGAAGAGGCGGCGAAAGCGGGCAACATGCAAGCCATTTTTGCCGCGATCTCGCAGTTCTGTGGCAACACACCGCTGAGCGATGATTGCACGGTGGTCGAAATGGTCTTTTCCGGTTCCTAATCCTCAATTCCGGTTAGAATTGCCGCGTTCTGCGAGGTGAGGATGCGCGCTTCTATTCTTCTCAGTGTGATTGCGTTGGCAGGTTTGATTGCATCTGCTCAACCTGCTCCACCTAATATGGCGGACGCAGCAGGCCAAACCGCATTCCAAAATGACGAACTGACGCGCATTGTCGGCTCGTCATTGCTAAGTGACGGCGCTTCGAGTTTCCTGGAGACTCTGACGGACAGAATCGGAGGACGAATCACCGGCAGTCCTGAATCGCACGAGACGGCTGACCTGATTCTGAAGACCCTGAAGGACGCAGGTTACAGCAACGCACATTTCGAGTCGTACGAAATGAATCCGGGCTGGCAGCATGGGCCTGTCAGCGGAGAAATAGTCAGCCCTGTTCATCGCAGGCTTTACGTTGCGTCCTATGGCTGGGCTCCGGGGACAAAAGGAGCGGTGGAGGTACCAGTTACGGACATTGGCGCCACCGGTGATGGCCATTCGCCTTTGCCCGATTCTGTGCGCGGCGCCGCGGTTCTGGTGGATTTAGCAAGCAGCGTCAGCTCTACCTTGTATGTAGCAACCCGCCTTCTGCTTTCGCGGCAATTGGCAAGTGCAGGAGCTGCGGCGATGATGATCGTCTCCGATAAGCCCGACCGGATGTTGTACACCTCTGCTTTCTTGGTTTATCCGCGTGGGCCGCTGCCGATTTTGTCGATTGCGAATGAAGACGCGTCTTTGCTTCGACGGCTGCTCGCGAAGGGCCCAGTGAAGGTTCGGTTGAACGTACAGAACTCATTCAGCAGCGGTCCTGTTCCCGAGCGAAATGTAGTGGCCGACCTTGAGGGCACGGATCCGAACGGAATGGTGCTGCTGACGGCACACTTCGATTCCTGGGATGCGGGCCAGGGCGCGAACGATGACGGCGGAGAAGTGGCGAACGTTCTGGACGCCGCCCGGATTCTAAAAAACCTACACGTTCATCCGAAGCACACGATTCGGTTTGTGTTTTTCTCGGGGGAAGAACAATCGGATTTGGGTTCCCGCGCTTATGTGCAACAGCACAAGCAAGAGCTGGACAATGTCTGGGCCATGATCAACACGGACTCCGGAATTGAGACGCCACTTGGTTTAAAACTCTATGGGCGCATGGACCTCGAAGCGAATACCAGAAAATTGATTGCACCCTTGGGCGGGCTTGGGTTGGACCGCGTATTCACGGGCGCTGACTTTGATTCCGATGAAGAGTCATTCATGGTTGTCGGCGTGCCCGCGTATTCGCTGGCAGTCGAACCGGGAGACTATCATGTCCGGCACCACACGATTGTGGACACTTTCGAACGCATCGATCCGAGAATACTCAGATTGCATACGGCGGCATTGGCTGCCGTCGCATATTCGTTTGCCAATGCTGATGAGCGTCCAGGCCGTAGACTATCGCCGTCCGAGGTGAAGGATTTACTCCAGCGCACAGGCCTGGAGACGCTCTACGAGCTGGACTATCCAGAGAAACGGCCTTACTAAAGACACGCAGAAAAGATTCAGGCCTTTGTGACTTCGGCGGGAACGGGCACAGCTTTTTCTGCAAGCGGAAGCCGGAACCAAAAGACTGAACCGTGTGCGAGTTCGCTGTTTATACCGGCGCGACCGCCATGGTTCAACACAATGTGCTTTACGATCGCGAGCCCCAGGCCTGTGCCTCCAGCTTCCCGGGAGCGCGCCTTGTCAACCCGATAGAAGCGCTCGAAAAGCCTGGGCAAATGCTCGGAAGGAATGCCCGGACCGAAGTCGCGAACGTAAAATTCGATCTCATCCACATCTTGTCTTGCTCCGATTTGGAGTTTCTTCGCGTCCCCAGCATATTTCAGCGCATTGTCGATCAAATTCGTGAATACCTGGTGAATGGCGTCTTTATCAGCAAGGACTTCAAGATCGGAGGACTCGACAATTTCGAGTGAAACACCTTTGCCGCTCGCGACTCCGCTCAAGGATGCCTGTGCGTCACGTAGCAGGTCGCTGCCAGAGACCGGAGCTACCTGCAGGCGGTGTTCACCCGATTCGACGCGAGCGAGCGTAAGCAGGTCTTCAGTGAGCCGGCCCATTCGTTGAGCATTACGGCGAACGATCTCAAGGAACTCGCGAGATTTTTGATCTGAAGTAATGTCCAGGAGAGTTTCTGTGTATCCAAGAAGGGATGTAAGAGGGGTGCGGAGCTCGTGCGACACATTGGCGATGAAATCCCGGCGAGTGCGCTCCACGCGGGCAATTGCGGTATTGTCGCGCAGGACGCAGACCGCGCCCCCATCGGGCAGAGGAGCGGAGGTCATGCCGAAAGTATGTCCTGGTGTTACCGAAAAAAGACTCACGCTTTGCGGCTTGCGGTGTTCAAGTACGTCGCCAACTACGCGCAGAAAGTCGGGATCGCGCACCACCCGAATGACCGGAGTTCCAACAGCAACCGAACTCGCGGAAAGGCGTTTCATTGCGCCGTTGAACCACTCGACTTCACGCTTTGAAGAAACCGCCACAACAGCATCTTCCATGCTGTTCAGCAAGGTTTCCAGTTGCTGACGACTGCTCTCCAGGTTGCGGAAGTTGGTTTCGAGCTGACGTGCGGTTTTGTCGAGAGTGCTGGCGAGAATGGCAATTTCGTCACTGCCGGAATCCGGCAATCGTGCGGCGAGATTGCCGGAAGCGATCTCCTGCGCAAAAGCAACCATCCTGCGCAATCGCCGCGCAACGCTTTCAGCTCCGAGGAAGGCAAGAATGAACCCGACGAGCAGCGCGATTCCGGACGCCCCAAGCAATTTGCGGCGAACGTTTCGCTCGATTTGTTGTACGGAAGAGAGCGGATAGGCAAGGCGGACAGCGCCAAACGAAGTTGGCTCAGCGGAGTACAAGAATTGGATTCCGAGCGTGTGGCTGGTTCGAGTGTTACTGCCAGACTTCCCGGAGAGTGCGGCAACGAATTCCGGCCGTGTGGCGTGATTTTCCATTTCGGGAGCGTTGGCTTCCGAATCGGCAAGAACCCTTCCTGACCTGTCGATAATGGTTGCGCGGGCGCGAGCGCCTGCGGCTTCCTCGTTTGCCAGTTGCTGATAGGGAATTGCGCCTGTTTCATGGTTGGCGCGTGCCGCGAACATGAGAACCTTATCTCTCAGACTTTGTTCGACTTCGCTATGAAGAGACGCTACCCAATAGCGGCGGACTGAAATGTCGAGAGCAGCGGTGGAAACGCCGACAACGACAATGATCAACAAGAAAAGCTTTAGGAAGACCCGCTTGGTCACTCCCGGACCTCAATGACGGACTTCGAACATGTATCCGGCGCCCCGCACGGTATGAATATGCCGGGGTTTCTCCGGATCACGTTCTATTTTCTCGCGAAGCCGGCGAATGTACACATCAACAATACGGGGGGTGACGAAAGCAGTATCGTGCCAAACGGAATCGAGCAGGCTCTTGCGGGTAAATACGCGCCCTGGATGCGAGGCGAAGAACTCCAGCAGGCGGAATTCAGTCGCAGTGGTGACGGCAGGCTCGTTACGCACTGTGAGGCGCATGGCGGCGGTGTCAATGACGATGTCCCCAGTCCGGAGGACTTCATTCTTCAGAGGTTGTTCGAAGCGCCTTAAAACAGCCTTGACACGCGCGACGACTTCTTTCGGGCTGAAAGGTTTCGTGATGTAGTCATCAGCCCCGAGTTCGAACCCACGTAAACGGTCGCCTTCCGTGGTCCGGGCAGTAACGAATATGATCGGTATTCCGGCGAGTCCTGTATTGTTGCGAATGGATTTGGCGATATCCAAACCATTGCTGCCTGGCACCATGATGTCCAAGATCACGAGCGCAGGACGGCGCGTGTACATCTCATCCATCAAACCCGCACTGGTTGGAAACCAGGAGATAGCGTAACCCGCAAGCTGGAGATGATGCTTTAAAAGCCCAGCTATGTCGGGATCATCTTCCAGGATGAAAACTGTTGGGCTGAGTGGTTGTGCCATGCGCTCAGGTCCCCGCGATCTGTCCAGCGGTGTGGCGAACATCTGCACCTCGAATCCAGAAAATGACGTCTTCAGCGATGTTTGTAGCGTGATCGGCGACGCGCTCGAGATTTCTCGCGATTGACAGCACATCCAGGGCCTGGACGGCGAGATCGGGGGTCGCACGCATCGATTCTGAAAGCAGAGTGAATGCCTCGCGATTCAGGCGGTCCACCTCATCATCGGCCTGCAGCACACGTCTCGCAAGTTCAGTGTCTCCCTCGATGAATGAGCGGAGAGCATCGCGCACCATGGCACGCACTTTCGCCGCCATAGCGGGGATGTCTACGGGAAGACTTGGCGGCGGCGGGAACTCAATCATGTTCATTACGCGCTGCACAATGTTGACGGCCTGGTCACCAACGCGTTCAAGGTCGGCGTTGATCTTGATGACCGCAAGAATAAAACGCAAATCGATCGCCATGGGCTGCTGCATGGCGAGCAGGTCGATTGCGAACTCATCGACCTCGCGCTCGGCGCGGTTGATTCCCGGCTCATTCATCATTACGCGCTGGCAGAGGGCGGGGTCGCGCTGCGAAAAAGCCTGAACAGATAAATCGATTGACTGTTCCGCCATTCCACCCATGGCAAGAATCCGGTGTTTCAGTTCATCGAGTTCCTGATGAAAACGAGTGCGTGTCATCCGAACCTGCCGGTAATGTAATCTTCGGTCCGCTTATCAGACGGATTGGTGAATATCTTCTCCGTCTTATCGAACTCGATCAGATCTCCCATCAGGAAAAATCCAGTGAATTCGGCCACACGGGAGGCCTGCTGCATGTTATGCGTGACGATAACAATGGTGAGCTTCTGCTTCAATTCAAATATCAAGTCTTCAATTTTTGCAGTCGAGATTGGGTCGAGCGCAGAGGCTGGTTCGTCCATCAGGAGAACTTCCGGGTTTACCGCCAGGGCGCGGGCAATGCAAAGCCGTTGCTGCTGGCCGCCGGAGAGGCTGGCCCCCGATTTCTTCTTCAGCAGGTCTTTGACTTCGTCCCAAAGCGCGGCTTGTCGAAGCGATAGCTCGACAATCTGATCGAGGGTTTTTCGGTTGCGTGTGCCGTTCAGTTTTAATCCAGCGGCCACATTGTCGTAAATGGACATCGTAGGGAATGGGTTCGGCTTCTGAAAAACCATTCCCACACGACGACGCACATCAACGGCAGGGACCTGGTAGATGTCTTTGCCGGCCACATGCACACTGCCTTGTGCTTTGGCATCTGGATTTGTTTCGTGCATTCGATTCAGACACCGAATGAAGGTCGATTTCCCGCATCCAGAAGGACCGATCACGGCGGTTGCGTGCCTGGCTTCAATGTTTATGTTGATGCCGTGCAATGCTTCGGTCTTTCCGAACCATGCTTTCAAATCGCGAACTTCAACGGCGGTCGGCATTAGCGAGCCTCCCCCATCATTCGCCGCAGGAAAACAAACCGTAAAAGTGTCGTGGTGCCGACAATCAAGATCACCAACATCAGCGCGCCTGCCCAGGCCTGGCGATGCCACTCTTCGAAGGGTGAAAGAGCATAGGTGTAGATTTGCAACGGCAAGGCTGCGATGGGTTGATTTGCAGTCAAACTCCAGAATTGATTGCCAAATGCGGTAAAGATAAGCGGGGCAGTTTCTCCCGCAATACGCGCAAAGGCGAGCATCACACCAGTAATGATTCCTGATCGCGCGCTAGGCAGAGTGATTGAGAGAGTCGTTCTCCATTGCGGGATTCCCAAACCGAATGCCGCTTCACGGACCGAATGCGGCACTAACAAAAGCATTTCTTCGGTTGATCTCGTTACGGTGGGGACCATCATGATGGCCAGAGCTACACCACCGGCGAATGCCGAAAAATGTCTTTGCGGAATGACTACGAGTCCATAGGCGACCAACCCGATGACGATGGATGGGACTCCGTTGAGAACGTCTGCTGTGAAGCGAACGAGCTGACCCAGGCGATTGCGCCCGTACTCAGCAAGGTAGATTCCTGCGGCAATTCCGACCGGGACCCCCAGAAGGCTGGATATAGCAATGATAATGATCGAGCCGACAAGGGCATTGGCCATTCCGCCGCCTGCCTCGCCAACGGGCTTTGGAGTTTGAGTAAGAAATGACCAATTCAGCGATCCTGCGCCTTTTATCAAGAGGTAGGCGAAGATCGCGACGAGAGTTCCAACTACAACAACAGAGAGTCCCGCCGAGAGCCCGGTAAAAAAATGGTTTGTGATCCGACGCCGGAGCTTTATGGAGTCACTGGCCATGGGCCCTCACAGGGGTGCCGCGAGTGACTGTCCAAACCATGAGACCGGCCAGGATGTTCACAATAATGGTGACGATAAACAACGCCAGGCCGATTTCCATGAGCGCGCTCAGGTAGAGGTCGCCAGTTGCTTCCGCGAACTCGTTGGCAATCACACTTGCCATTGTGTAGCCCGGAGCGAGCAGGGACTTTGCGATTTGGGGAGCGTTGCCGATCACCATGGTGACAGCGATGGTTTCGCCGAGCGCGCGGCCCAGGCCGAGAATGATCGCTCCGACGATACCGGCGCGGGCGTTTCGCAAGACGGCCATGCGGACCATCTCCCAGCGGGTTGCGCCGAGGGCTAGAGCCGCCTCGCGTTGATGTTGCGGAACTACAGTGAGGACTTCGCGGCTGATGGAAGAGATGATCGGGATGATCATGATCGCCAGGACTGTTCCCGCAGCGAGCATTCCGATTCCATAGGCTGGCCCGGTAAAAAGTCCTGTCCATGCGAAGTACTTCATGAGCCAGGGCTCGACATGGAGACGCAGAATTGGAACGAGAACAAAGATTGCCCAGAGGCCATAAATCACGCTGGGAATGGCAGCTAGCAGTTCTGTGGCATAGGCAATGGGTTTGCGCAGCAGCCTGGGGCACATGTCGGTTACGAAAACTGCCACTGCGATTGACAAGGGAACCGCTATGACGAGGGCCACAACGGAAGAAACCAGCGTGCCGTAGATGAACGGCAATGCTCCAAAGGCGCCAGAGACGGGGTCCCACTCGCTGCCGAAGAAGAAGTGGATTCCAAATTTCTGCCATGCGAGGGATGAGCGCTGTAACAGTTCCACGAGGATCAGAGCCACTATGGCAAGGACAAAGAAGCCGGCAAGCGCCATTAATCCTTTAAAGGCGGAATCGGGATTGAGCAGTCGCTTCCAGAAAGGAACTGCTTGCATAATGTTGGCGACAGGCTTCGGAAATTCGGACGGCGCCATCCCTGGTTGAACGGAGTTCTGCAATGTTCGCCTCGCGGGTACCTTGTCTCGAATCTCTGGCTTAGGTAGCGCTCCCATAGGCTTCTGCAACTTCGGCCAGCTCTGGTGATCCAGGAATCCGGCTGACATTAGATTAGTGACTGGTCTGTTAAAGGATGATGAAAGGCAAGGGCGAAGGCCTAGTGCTGACTCCACCTGCGCTACTTGATTTCTTTCAGGGCCAGTAGCTCTTTTTCCTTTACCGTTGCCGGCAATGGTGCGTAGTTCAGTTGTGTGGTCATGCTTTGACCGTCCGAAAGCATCCAGTTCAGGAAGTCAAGAAAGACCTTCTGTTTCCCGTTATCTTTCCATTGCTTAGGTATGAGCAGGTACGTGAAGCTGGAGATCGGATAGGCTTCTTTTCCGGACGCATTGGTAATCGAAACTCGGAAGTCGTTCGACGCCATCTTGGCAGATGCGGCGGCAGCCGTCGTGGATTCCAGGCTTGCCTTAATGAAGGTGCCTGAGGAATTCTTCACCGAGCCGAACGTGATCTTGTTCTGCAACGCATAGATGAGTTCCACATAGCCGATGCTGCCGTCCATTTGGCGAATCATTCCGGCAACGCCTTCATTTCCTTTGGCGCCCAGCCCAACCGGCCAACTGACAGACGTATTGCTTCCGACCTTTGATTTCCAATCGGAGCTGACTTTCGACAGGTAGTCAGTCCAGACGAACGTGGTGCCGCTTCCATCCGAACGGTGGATCACGACGATGTTCTTGTCAGGAAGGCTAACGCCTGAATTGGTTGCAGCGATGGCTTTGTCGTTCCAGTTGGTAATCGTTCCGAGATAGATGCCGGCGAGAATTTGGGGAGTGAACTTCAATTCGGCGGTTACACCGGAAATGTCATATGCGGGAACTACCGCGCCTAAGACCGTCGGAAGTTGAAGGATCGGCGTAGGCATCTGTTTGACCTTGGTGTCGTCCAAGGGCATGTCGCTAGCGCCGAAATCAACTGTGCCCGACTGCAACTGGCGGATTCCGCCTCCGCTACCGATGGATTGGTAGTTGATCTCAATATCGGAATGCATGTTGTGGTACTCGTTGAACCATTTGGAGTAAATCGGGTACGGGAACGTGGCACCCGCGCCGTTCAACCTGGTTTGCGCTGCTGCGGACAGGGATATCGCCAGCAGCGCCAAAACTGGAAGGACTCTGTTCATTTATTTTCCTCGATAAAATTGGAACCACAGTCGATTAAAGGCGCGGGGGGTTAAAGGAAAATGAACAGGAGGTTAACAGTTCGCAAATTGCCTTCTTCTTTCGGCAGCAGAAGAACTTAGTTCGGCGATCCTGCACTTCTGAGTCGGCAAGAAGCAAGAATCGGTGCTGCGCCGGGGCCGGAAAGATTCCCGTACAATTTAGACTGTTTGCTTGCCCGGGTTCATTGCGGCCGTAGAAGACAATAATGAGGAACAACCTTCGGCGGAGTTTCTATGCAGTGTTGGTATTGGGATTGGCCGCAAGCAGCCAGGGCGCCTCTCCGACCACTCCTGCAACTCAGGACAATACGAAAATCATTCAGTTTCTGAGTACCACCATTTCATGGTACCGCCAGCGGGCCTCAGAGCAGAAGATCGCTACCGAACCAGCGGACCTTACCTATCTTCAGGAGAATGCCCGGGTCGCCGATCAGACGGTGCAACAGGCCTTTGACTACGCAAGGAGCGAGGCGCAACTGCAGGCGCGACGCCGTAACACTCAGCAGAGTGCGCAGGGTCAGAGCCAACCGCAGAGCCCACCGGAGAACACCCAGGCGCAACGGCTCAATCAGGCCTTGCAAAAGGTCGATCAGCAAGTCCAGCAGACGCAGTCCGAGTTGCAGGACAATCGTAAGAAGCTGGGAGCAACGAGCGCGGCCAAGAGACGGGCGATCCAGTCGCAGATCGACGAACTGGACAGCGAACTCGGCCTTTTGAACGCGCGTCGCGATGCGCTGCAGACAATGGCGGAATTTGTTTCCTCCAGCGGCAATGGAACCCAGGTTGGCTTGCGAGCACAGATCGAAGAACTTGCGCGTTCGGTGCCGCCATCCTTAAGCGGGAGTTCGACGGGTGAGCAAGGCCAGCCGCAATCCGGGACCTCCACAGCTGTTCCGACCACACTGCCGGCGAAGACACGGCCCGAAGGTATTTGGGGGCTGACAACCGATCTGATCCATCTCTCGGGAAAGATAAGTTCCATCAACAACGAACTATCGGCGACCGAGTACCTGCGAAACACCGCAAAGGATCTGCGCGCACCGTTAATAGACCAGTTGCGAAACTTCATTCAGCAGGGTGATCAGCTCCTTGCCACAGATACCACGGACACGGGTGCCCTGGCGCAGCAATCGCAACAGATCGATGCCCTTACGGGACAATTCAAGCAGATTACGACAACTCTCCTGCCATTGAGCAAAGTCGGCGTGCTGCTCGGCATTTACCAAACCACACTTAGGAACTGGCGGGAGTCGGTCCGCGATGAAGAGCACGAGGAGCTCCGACAACTGCTGCTCAGGCTGGGAGTGCTGGGGATATTGATCGCGCTCGTGTTTGCGATCGGAGAGGTCTGGAGACGGGCGAGTTTCCGGTATGTTCACGATGCGCGCCGTAGATATCAATTTCTGCTGCTGCGGCGGATCGTGATCTGGGCCACGGTTGCGATCATCATTATTTTGACGTTTGCCAGCCAGCTTGGATCCGCGGTCACCTTTGCAGGATTGATCACTGCGGGCGTCGCGGTGGCGTTACAAAATGTAATCACCTCAATTGTCGGTTACTTCTTCATGATTGGGAAATATGGGCTTCGGGTTGGCGATCGCGTGCAAATAGCCGGAGTCACGGGCGAGGTGGTGGAAATTGGACTCGTGCGAATTCATTTAATGGAACTAGGGCCGGGGGATTCGCAACCGACCGGACGGATCGTGGCATTTTCGAATTCGGTTGTATTTCAGGCGAATTCAGCGATTTTCAAACAGATACCTGGCACCAATTTCGTCTGGCATGAATTGAAGCTGACGTTGGCTTCGGAGACCGACTACCATGAGGCCAAGGAACGCATTCTGCAAGCGCTCGACTCCGCGTTGGGCAACTATCGAGAGACGATTGCGGCGCAACGGGTCCTGGTGGAACGGAACCTGGGAACTGTTTCCGGCGCTGAACTCAAGCCCAGAGTTCGCCTGCACTATACCGCCTCCGGCATTGAAGCAATCATTCGCTTTCCGGTGGAGATCGGGAAGGCCGCAGAGATCGACGATCATCTTATGCGCGAATTGTTCGCTGCAATGGATCGGGAGCCAAAGATGAAAGTGATTGGCGCCGAAATTCCCACTGCCAAAGCGGGAGACTAGACCGG
Source organism: Terriglobales bacterium (assembly GCA_036557105.1). Classification (GTDB taxonomy): domain Bacteria; phylum Acidobacteriota; class Terriglobia; order Terriglobales; family Acidobacteriaceae; genus Gp1-AA145. The sequence continues at coordinate 45,021 of DATBIE010000048.1, read as the reverse complement.
GTCTCCTGCATACGGCTATGAGCATACCTTCCGCAGCAACAAACCCTGTATTGTCAAAATTTTGTTTTTTCGTAGGTACTTCCTTCCTACAGGGTTTTCTGGCCGTTGACAAACCTACTCCCGCAAACGCAGAATACCGCTGCTGATCTGACAGGCATATCAGCGACTTCTCTCCCAGCCATGACCCGCCGGCATCTGCCATCTTCGACTGCGACGACCAGCTTCATTGTTGAACTCCGTAGCAATGTCTCTCAGCCGAAGGTGTCGGTCCGGCGAGTTCGCATAAAACAGTATCCATCCATGAGGACAAATATGAGAATTCATTCGTTTTTAATTGGCGCCTTGGTGGCCGTCGTATTTACCACAATGAGCTTTTCGCAAATCAACAGCGCGAGTACGATGCGCGTCGAAGCTCTCGGGGCGGCCAACCAGAACGTCGTGACGCACTTTAATGTTTATCTGCCACTAACAAACCAGGGCGCCCTGGAAAAATTGCTGCGCGATCAAACCGATTCCAGTTCGCCTCGATACCACCAATGGCTGACTCCGACTCAGTTCAAGGCGCAGTTCGGTCCAAGCCGTGCGGCTGTGGAAAAGGTCACGACTTATCTAAGGTCGGCTGGATTCACAGTGGTAGGTGAGAAGACGCAGAGCCTTGAAGTAGAAGGGCCGGTGTGGGCGGTCCAGAAAGCCTTTTCAGCCCACCTGCAGCGAGTGCGTACTCATCATGGAAACATCAAACTTTCCGCTGCGGAACAACACATAAATTTGCCGCGCGAACTGAGTTCGGTGGGTGCCGTAGTCCCGGAATTCACCACCCATCTGGCGGCGCACGTACACTCTACGCGAGTAGCGCACCCGCTGGCGACGGCGACTCCGCTGTTCCGGCTTAGCAGCAACAGCAGTTTCTTCTATCCGAACGACCTCAATGAGGCATATCAACTTCCTTCTTTCTTGACTAAAGTCAGGCCGCGACACTCCCATACCCGGGCGCAGATCGCGGGCGTAGGGGCGCACATTGGCATCGTAATTTCGTCGGTGATCGATCCGAATGATCTGGCGGCGACCTTTAATTCCGATCTGCCGCTCGCGCCAGGAATCGACCTCATCCAGGCATATTCCGAAAATTCCAACTTGCCGGTTCCGACTGTGACCATCCGTGCGGTGGGGGCGGGTAGCGGGCCATTCAATCCCAGCACCGGTGACGCCTTCGAAGCATCGCTTGATACGCAGATGTCACTGGGGACCGCTCCTGGCGCACAGGAAACGCTATATGACATGGAAGATCTCACCGACAGCTCCGTGATAGCGGCATATACGGCGGTAGATGAGGACAATCAGGTGGATGTAGTCAGCTCCTCTTTCGGCGAGTGTGAATTAGATTTCACCAGAGCTTACAATCGGGGAGTCGATTTTACCGGCATTTTGAAGACCTTCCACGCACTGTTCCAACAGGGGAACGCACAGGGAATTACTTTTGTTGCCAGTTCCGGCGATAGCGGAGCCCGCTCTTGCGTTTCCGCGGCGTTTGCAAACCATCCGAAGGACGGCACTAATTTCGTGCCCGGTGTGCAGAATCCAGCCTCGGATCCGAACGTGACTGGTGTTGGGGGCACAAACCTCACCACGGTTGCGGTCCCGGGAGAGGACGATGCGACCTACAGCGCCGAGAATGCAGATTTCGATCCACTTGTGCCGGCGCAATTTCAAATCGGACCGAACAAAATCGTGACGGTGGGTGACAATACGTGGGGATCGGGCGGCGGATTCAGCAAGATTTTCTCCAAGCCGTTCTACCAGGACCTGGTCAATACCGGCAGCAGAAAGCATCGCGCCGTACCCGACGTTTCGCTCATGATGGGTGGATGTCCGGGCGACGCCGACCTTACGGTCCAGGACTGCACTACACTGCCGCGCAGCGCCACGATTGTCTGGGTGGCCGGCAATCCCTTGCTGTTGATAGGCACCAGTTCGTCGGCACCGGAATTTGCCGGCGTGTTGGCGCTTGCCGTGGAATTGAACGGCGGACGGCTGGGAAATGTAAATCCGCTGATCTATACGTTGTCGGCGCTGCAAACTCTGGCGGGTGGCGTTCATGCACCGCACGAGTTCCAGTTCTTCCATCGAAATATCTCGGGCGACAACAATTTCTTCAAAGTCAAGCCGGGTCAGGCGTACAGCGAGGTGTTGGGCAATAGCACGCTGATCGTTAAAAATTTTCTGGGCCTGCAGCAGGCGGCCCCGGCAGGAACACCGAATACGCCAAGCAATCCGTAATTCAGAGATAGACGAGACAGCGGCGCGTGAGCGCCGCTCTTTTTTTGGGTGAAGTTCGGTTTATCGCAACAAATCAACCGATCGGCCAGCGTATTCGAGAACGCGGCCGGGCAGGATTCCAAGATAGATGGTTACTGCGAGGCTGAGGCCCAGAGCCAACCCCAGCCCTGCCGGAATTGGCGCCACAGGTGCATCTTCGCGCGGCTCGCGCATGTACATCACAACAATGACTCGCAGGTAGTAGTAAGCGGCAATTGCGCTATTGAGCACGCCAATAATCACGAGGCCAATGAGTGGGTGATTACCTTGCAGAGCTGCGCTAAAGACGTAAAACTTCGCAAAAAATCCGCCAGTAATGGGAATGCCGATTAGAGATAACAGGAAAACTGTCAGAATGGCCGCCAACGCGGGTGATCGGCGGCCGAGGCCGGAATAATCCTCAACGGTGACGTAGCGTTCGCCGGCTCCTGCAAAATGTCCCACGACGGCAAATGCGCCGATGTTCATGGCGGCATAGGAAGCGGTATAGAACATCGCCGCCGGAATTCCATCGGCGGGAAGGGAAGCGATTGCTACCAGCAAATATCCGGCGTGAGCGATGGAAGAATATGCGAGCAGGCGCTTGACGTTGTCCTGTACAAGGGCAGCGATGTTGCCGATAGACATCGAGAGCGCGGCTGCAACCCAGATGAGCCAAATCCGGCCCGGCGCCTGGGTTTCAAACATGATGCGCAGCAGGACTGCGAAAACGGCAGCTTTCGGCGCGGTGGACATGAATCCTACAACGGGCGACGGAGCGCCTTCGTAGACATCCGGCGTCCAGACATGAAATGGCGCGGCGGCTACTTTGAATCCCAAGCCGACAAACATGAGCGCAACGCCAAGATAGGCCAGCAGTGGTCCATGGCCAGTTCCGGCGTATTGCGCCAGGGCTGAGCTGATTTGCACGATACTGGTCGAACCTGTAGCTCCGAACATCAGAGCTACGCCATACAGGAAAAACGCGGTAGCAAATGATCCGAGAAGAAAATATTTGATGGACGATTCACTGCTGATCGCCGAGCGGCGGCGGAAGCCGGCAAGAACATAAGTCGAGATCGAAGAAATTTCGAGGGCGATGAATATCAGCACCAGCTCGACTGCCGAGGACATCAGGTCCATGCCGACGGCGCCGAAGAGAATGAGACCGTAGTATTCACCGGCACGAATCTGCTGCACTTCCATGTACTCGTAGGAGCTCAGGATGACAAGAATCACCGCCGCAGCGACGACGAAATGGAAGAAGACGCTGAATGCGTCGACGCGGACCATTTCCCAGAAACCGAGTCCCCAGAAATTCGGCTGTGCCTGGTAGAGAGTTGCCGCCAGAGCTGCTATCGCACCCACGAGTGCAATTCCACCCAGCTTGCGTTGGCTGCTGCGCTCATCCATGACAGGATCGAGGAACATTATGAGGAGGCCGAAAAGCGAGAGCACAATTTCCGGCAGAATGCGAATGTAATCTGCGGCGTGAGGCAGGGTCTGCATGGTGTCGAGCGCCATCATTGTCCAACCACCTTACTGGCAACCTGAGTAAAGGGCGCGAGAGCGTTGTGAACAGCAGGATCGATGGCATTCAGCCAGAGCAAAGGAGCGACTCCCATTACGAGGGCTACCACCGCTGCCGGCCAGAGAGCAACCCGCTCGCGCAGGTTGAGATCGAGCAGAGAGTTGTTCTCCTCGTGTTTCACTTTTCCGAAGAAAACGCGCTGGTACATCCAGAGCAGATAGCACGCGCTCCAGATCACGCCGGTTGCTCCGACAATTCCCCACCACATTTTTGCCTGGAATGCGCCACTGAGAACCAGAAACTCGCCAATGAATCCGTTCAACAGCGGCAGTCCGACTGAGGCCAAAACGATGAATAGGAAAAATGTGGAGTAGGTCGGCATCGGAGTTGCCAGGCCGCCGAATTCAGCAATCTCGTAGGTATGGCGCCGTTCGTAGATGATTCCAGCCAGCATGAACAAGGCGCCGGTCGAGACTCCGTGTGCCAGCATTACGAACATCGCGCCGTTCAGACCCGCTTGCGTGAAGCTGAAAATTCCGAGGACAACAAAGCCGAGGTGGCTGATCGACGAGTATGCGATCAGCTTTTTCATGTTCGGCTGCACCATGGCCACCAGCGCGCCGTACACGATACCGATGAGCGCCAGAATTACGATCCAATAAGCATTTGAGCGTGACTGTTCGGGAAACAGGCCGAGATCAAACCGCAGCATTCCGTATGTGCCGAGTTTGAGCAGGACACCAGCCAGCAGAACAGAACCGGCAGTGGGCGCTTCGACGTGCGCGTCGGGAAGCCAGGTATGGAAGGGGAATAGAGGGACTTTGACGGCGAAGGCAATGAAGAATCCCAGAAAGAGCCAACGCGCTGCACCTGCCAAGTTGGCGATCTGACCGTCGCGGATTGCGTTCTGGATGGCGACAAAATCGAAGGTGTGCGGTGTGGTATTCGCGTACAGCCACAAGATCGCCGCCAACATGAATACCGAGGCGATCATCGTGTACAGGAAAAACTTGATGGCTGCGTAAACTCTGCGCCCGTGTCCATACATGCCGATGAGGAGCGCCATAGGGATCAGCGTGGCTTCCCAGAAGAAATAGAAGAGGAAGAGGTCGAGCGAGACGAAGACACCGATCATCGCCGTCTCAAGAACGAGCAGAAGAATGAAAAATTCTTTTACGCGTTCATGGATCGATTTCCACGAGATCAGGACACATAAGGGTGTCAAAAACGTGGTGAGCACCACCAGCCACATGGAGATTCCGTCAATTCCCATGTGGTAGTGAATGTTCGGCGTGGGGATCCACGGAACATTCTTGTCGAACTGGAAGCCGGGAAGATTGCGGTTGAAATGCGCCGGCAAATGCAACGAGATGACGAACGTGAGCAGCGAAATTACCAGCGAAAACACACGGACATCACGATTGCGGCGGGGGAAGAACAGGAGCAACGCCGCGCCCACCGCGGGCACAAAAGTGACAAAACTTAAGATGTTGTTGTCGAGCCAGTTCATGATGCGTGCAGACCCACCCAAACCATATAAACAATCACTGCGAATGCTCCGATTGCGACCCATCCGGCATAAGAACGCACGTTCCCGGACTGCATGTGGCGCAATTCGTCGGAGAGTTCGCGCGCCCCGCTAGCACTGCCGTTCAAAGTGGCGTCAATGATTCCCTGATCGATCCCGCGCCAGAAGATGACTCCGGAAATCGCAATCAGCGGCTTCACAAAAATGGAAGCATAGAGTTCGTCAATCCAATATTTGTTCACGACCGCGGAGTAGAGCCCGTGTATCGATGCGGCGATGCGATCGGGTAAGTCGGTCGGCCGACCATATAGCACCCATGCGAGGAACAGACCAAGCAATCCCGCCGCAACTGAAATTCCAGTGAACATCAGTTCCGTGCCATGCCCGGTTTGCGGCTCGGTGCCCTCTGTTTGCTGTTCTGGAGGAGCGGCTTCGCCGGGTTGCGCGTGTTCGGAGTTGATAGCGGGAGTCGATGTGCGGAATACCGGGCCGAGAAACTTGTCAAAGTGATTTCCACCGCCGAGCGATCCGGGAATTCCTATCCAGCCCCCGCCTAACGAAAGAATCGCAAGAATCACCAGCGGCACAAGCATAATCGCGGGAGATTCGTGAATTCCGCCGTGCCCATGACCGTGTGGCGCGGGCACCCCCGCCCGCGAGTCATCTCTTCCGAGGTGCGTCCCATGTCCGGCATGTTCTTCGTGTCCGTGCTCAGCGCCCGCGGCCCCGCGATACTCACCGAAAAATGTCATGAAGAGCAGCCGGAACATATAGAACGAAGTGAGAAACGCGGTGATTACGCCTACGAGCCAATAGATCCAACTGACCTGGTAAGCGCGCCAAAGGATTTCGTCCTTGCTGAAGAATCCGGCGAAGGGTGGAATGCCGGCGATTGCGAGGGTGGCGATGGTCATCGTCCAGAATGTCCAGGGAATGTGCTTCCGAAGCCCGCCCATTTTTCGCATGTCCTGCTCGCCGCCGACGGCGTGAATGACGGAGCCAGCCGCAAGGAAGAGAAGACCTTTGAAGAAGGCGTGCGTCATCAGGTGGAAGATACCGGCTGAAAATGCCGCCACACCGCAGGCCATAAACATATAGCCGAGCTGCGAAATCGTGGAGTAGGCGAGCACTTTCTTAATATCAGTTTGCGCAATGCCGATTGTGGCTGCAAAGAAGGCAGTGAGGGTGCCGATGATTGCGACGACCATCAGCGCGACCGGCGCGCGCTCAAAGATGACATGCGACCGCGAAACCATGTACACGCCGGCAGTGACCATGGTGGCGGCGTGGATCAACGCAGAAACCGGAGTCGGACCTTCCATTGCATCCGGCAACCAGACGTAAAGGGGAATCTGTGCAGATTTGCCGCACGCGCCGAGCAGCAGAAGAAGAGCGATGGCAGTCAGGAACCCCGCGCCGCTCGTCTCGGCAGCGTAGGGCTTCACCGCAGCAAATACTTTTTGAAAATCGAGGCTGCCGAAGTGCTGAATGATCAGGAAGAGCGCAATCAGGAATCCGAAATCACCGATGCGGTTTACGATGAAAGCCTTCTTACCTGCGGCAGCCGCGGAATCGCGCAAAAAGAAAAATCCAATCAGAAGATATGAGGCGAGACCCACGCCTTCCCAGCCCACGAACATCAGCAGGTAATTGCTGGCGAGCACGAGCGTCAGCATGAAAAACATGAATAGGTTCAGGTAACTGAAGAACCGATAATAACCGCCCTCCTCCCACATGTACCCGACGGAATAAATATGGATGAGAAAGCCGACGCCAGTAACGACCAGCAGCATCACTAGCGAAAGCTGATCGAGTGAGAACGCATAGTCAATCGTGAAGGTGCCGGAGCGCAGCCAACTGGTGACCACTTCCACGTGAGGCAAGGTGAGGGAAGAGAACTGGGCAGCGATCCAGAGCGCCATTCCGAACGCAGCGCCACAGAATGCCAGCGCGACTGCCGCGACCAACCGGCGGGAGAACCGCTTGCCGAGCAGGCCGTTTATTGCAGCCCCGATGAGCGGAAGAATCGGGATGAGCCAGAGATGCAGGTTGGGCGTCATAGTTTGAGCAGATTCACCTGATCAATATTCAAAGTCTCACGAGTGCGGAAGACGGCAATGATGATCGCGAGGCCGACCGCCGCTTCGGCTGCCGCTACGACCATCACGAAAAACACGAAGACCTGGCCGCTCAACTGCTGCCAGTGAGCCGCGAATGCTACGAACGAGAGATTGACGCCATTCAGCATGAGCTCGATCGACATGAAGATGGTGATGATATTGCGCTTGATCAAGAAACCAGTGACGCCGCAGGCAAAGAGAATTCCGCTAAGAACCAGGTAATACGAAAGTGGGACCATCAATCCTCCTTCCTGGTTTGCGCCGAGTCGGTTCGCGCGGCCAACACCACAGCGCCCATGATTGCGATCAGCACAAGAATTGACGTCACTTCAAAGGGCAACAGAAACTGGTGAAACAAGAGTTGCGCGATTTCCTTCGGATGTCCGGGTAGTGCGCCGATCGAGGCTGAGCCTGCGTGGGAACGCGTCAGCAGAGCCCAGCAGACGATGATGGTACCCGCGACCACTCCAGGGATTCCTAATAAATATGCGACGTGGCTGCCACGTGTGCGTTCTTCTGCGCCAGCGTTCAGCAGCATGATGACGAAAACGAACAGGACCATTACCGCGCCGGCATAAACAATAACCTGGATCGCGGCTACGAATTCCGCGCCGAGCAGCAGAAATTCGACGGCAAGCGATCCCATCACGACCACCAGCGATAGGGCGCTATTGATCGGATGACGCTGCACAAGCAGGTTCACAGCGCCAGCCACGCAGATCGCACCGAAAACCGAGAATAGGACAAGATGAAACATAGAAAAACAGTTGTTCCTGATTCGTGGGACTTGCGAGCGTAATTGCTAGCTACGAATCACGAGACCCGAGTCACTCATTTCAACGCTACAACTAATGCCGTTACTACCAGGTTTGCAATTGCTACCGGCAACAGAAACTTCCATCCGAAGCCCATCAGCTGGTCGTAACGAAAACGCGGCAGCGTTCCGCGAACCCAGATGTAAATAAACAAGAATACAAAAACGCGCAGCACAAACCAGAAGAGCGGTAAAATCTCCTGCAACCAGTCAGGCCCGAACAGTGGTCCGCTCCATCCGCCCAGGAACAGCAGCGAGGCGAGGCAGGCAACAGTGATCATGTTCGAGTATTCAGCCATGAAAAACATAGCGAACTTCATGGCGCTGTACTCGGTGTGGTAGCCGGCAACGAGCTCGGTTTCAGCTTCGGGCAAGTCAAATGGAATGCGGTTTGTTTCTGCGTAGGCGGCAGTCAGATAGATGAAGAAGGCAACAATTTGACCTCCGCGGAAAATGAACCAGTTGGGAATGAATCCCCAGAAGTGGCCGCTCTGCGCCTGCACAATTTCACGCAGGCTGAAAGTCCCTGCCAAAATCAGCACGCCGACCAACGACAATCCGAGAGCAATCTCATAGCTGATCATTTGCGCGCTGGCCCGCAATCCGCCGAGTAGTGAATACTTGCTGTTGGAAGACCAGCCCGAGAGCGCGATTCCATACACCCCAAGTGAGGTAATCCCAAGCACCACCAACAAGCCGATGTTGACATCGGTGATCTGCAGCGGCGTGTTAATCGGCCCGATGTGTATCCAGTTTCCGAACGGGATTACTGACATCGATGTGATGGCGAATATCACTGCGATCATCGGCGCCGCGATGTACAGAGGTTTGTACACGTGCGGCGGCGTCAGATCTTCTTTAAATAAGAATTTCACGCCATCAGCCGCAGGCTGTAAAAGACCGAATGGTCCGACGCGCGTCGGTCCCCAGCGGTTCTGCATGTGGCCAACGACTTTCCGCTCCAACCAAACCGTGTAGGCAACGGCGGTCAGCAAAATGAACAAGACCAGAGCGATCTTGATGACGGAGACGATGATGAAGAGGGTCAGGCTCAATTTAGTGATCGGTTGTCAGTGACTAGTGGCCAGTTCTTGTACAGCTGCCGGTGATGAAAGCCAGCTTGTCAGGCACGATGCAAAATCCTTAACGTCACGCCATAAATTCCAGCAGTAATCACGAGCCACTGACCACTGATTTCAATCGGCTGGAACTTCCGCCGGTTCAGGGTTTTTGTTCTCCATAACAGAATTCAGAGCGTTCGAATAGCGTCCAAGTGTTCCAGAACTGAAAAGATGGTTGTTCGCTGCAACGATGAACTCCGGATTTTGAGTCGTTCCAGGCCCCATTGCTTCGATGGACGTGTGTTGATCGTTGCCTGCCATCAGATCGAGCCGCGAGACATCGTATCCCGGTACCAGCCGCTGTATTTCATCCAGCGTAGCCATCGGGTCGAACGGGTTCATCTTGGGTTCGAGCCCGTGTGCTTCAAGCCAAACGCTATGCTGATCGGCCTCTCCCGATTGAGCGCCGCGCGACTGCCCCATATCAGCGCGAACACCGTGGCCGAATGGAACCAGCTTATGAACATCAAATCCCATTGCATCGGCAATGCGAACAATCATTTCGAAATCCGGCTTTGTGGTTGTCACTTCACCGGCTTTCTTCAAAATCTGGATGTCGCCGCAGGTATTGGTGAAGGTCCCGGCCTTTTCGTAGGCATTGGCGGCGGGCAAGACTACATCTGCCAAAGCCGCCGTCTCAGTGAGGAACATGTCCTGAACGACTAAGAAGGTGTTTTTCAATGTTGCAGGGCCGACATTAAGTCTGCCGACAGGGTTCGATCCCACGACATAGAGCGCTTTCAGGCGACCTGCGCCCGCAGCATCGAACATTTCGGGAATGCTTAACCCGGGCGCCGTGGGGAACCGGCCCCAATCTTTGTGAAATTGCGTCGCATCGGAAAGGGAGAAGTATCCAGGCAGAAGATCGGGATAAAGTCCCATGTCGGCGGCACCACGCGAATTGGCGTAGTCGCCCAAGCAAACCAGCTTCGAGCCGGGGATTCCTGCGGCAAACTTTGCCAGCGCCTGGGCTCCGTTGCCAAAGACTTCTGATCCGAAAATGATCACCAGGCCCTGCTCGCGCAACAAAGTATCCCGTAGACCAGCCCAGTCTTGCTGTCCACGGCCGCCGGATAGAAAACCTGCGAAGCTGTTGTACGCGTCAGGTGAGATTTGCAAAAAGCTGACGGCCTGCCGCCGCAGCTTGATCGGCGCTGAATTCACGACGTGGAGCCGCGCCTGTTTGAGCCGCACATTATTACGAATCTGCCAGGCCAGCAGCGGATGCTCGTCGGTTGGATTATTTCCGATCAGCAGGATCGCGGGCGCATTGTAAACATCACGCATGCTGGCGGTCGCGGCGGCTTTGCCGTGCAGTGCGGAAGCAAAAGCTGCCAAGTCAGCGGTGCGATGATGGTCGATGTTGTTCGTACCGAGAGCCACACGCGCAAATTTTTGAAGCAAATAGTTCTCTTCGTTCGTGGTCCGGGTCGAGCCGATGATTCCGATGGCCTGACCGCCATCACGATCACGAACTTCTTTGAACTTTTTGCCAACAAATTCGAACGCTTCTTCCCATGTAGAGGGAAGCAAGCGGCCCTGTTTGCGGATGAGTGGTTGCTTCAGGCGGTCTTCGTGGTTGGCAAAATCGAAGGCGTAGCGGCCTTTAATGCAGAGGAAGTCGCCATTGACGCCGCTTTTGTCGCGGTTATCGCCACGGACAATTTCCATCCCGGTATCGGAGCGTCTGACGCCGAGGGTAGTTTTGCATCCATCGCCGCAATGGGTGCACGTTGTGCCGACGTGCTTCATTTCCCAGGGGCGCGTCTTATAACGATAAGCACCTGAGGTGAGCGCGCCGACCGGGCAGATATCGATGCACATTCCACACTCTTCGCACTCGAGGTGATCTTCCTTGTTCGGGACGATAGTGGAGACTACACCGCGGTTGTCGACACCGAGCGCCCACACGTCCATGCCTTCGCCGCAGATGCGCACGCAGCGATAGCATAAAATGCAGCGCGGACGGTCAAAGTAGACGACCGGCGACCACTGCTGCTCGTCGCGATGCGCCTTAAGTTCGATGAACTTCGATTCGGCAGCGCCGTAGGAGAAAGTCATGTCCTGCAATTCGCATTCGCCGCCGGCATCGCAAACCGGGCAATCGAGCGGGTGGTTGCCGAGCAGGAGTTCGACCATGCTCTTGCGGGCCTGACGGATTTCGTCGCTATCGGTTGTGACCACCATGCCTTCGGTGATGCCAGTTGTGCAGGCCGTTTGCAGCTTGGGCATTTTCTCAACGCGCACCAGACACATGCGGCATGCACCCTGCAGTGAAAGATTCGGGTAGTAACAGAACGAGGGCACTTCAATGCCGACGGACTTGCAGGCTTCGATGAGCAAAGTGCCCGCCGGAGCAGACACCGGCTTGCCGTCGACCGTGAGGTTCACGAGTTTGGGAGCGTCAGGCATTAAGAATCAGTTTTCCTCTGTGAGATGTTTCTCTGTGAGACTCTGTGTTCTATGTGGTTAAGTCTTTAAGAAGCCAACCACAGAGAACACAGAGTCTCACAGAGAATTGCCACAGAGGTACTCATGCAAAAACTGGTAGTCTCTCGACCACGCCCGCCTTCTCAAACGGACACGGCCGTCCTTCCAGATGATCTTCGAATTCTTTCCTGAATTTTTTCACAATTGAAATCGTCGGGAGTGCGGCTGCGTCTCCCAGCGGGCAGAACGTTCGGCCGAGCATGTTTTCCGACAAGTACAGAATATTATCAATATCCTTTTTAATTCCTCCGCCGGTGTGGAAGCGCGTGAGAGTTTTTTTCAACCAATCAGTTCCCTCGCGGCAGGGAATACACCATCCGCAACTCTCGTGTTGATAGAACTTCATGATGCGCAGCGCGAACTTCACCATGCAGGTGCTGTCGTCGACGATAACAACACCGCCCGATCCCAACATGCTCTGCGCTTTCATCAGCGTGTCGAAATCCATCGCGACGTCGATTTCATCGGCCGTCAGTAACGGGCAGCTTGAACCTCCCGGCACGACTGCCTTCAGCTTCCGGCCATTCGGAATTCCGCCACCGACGTCGTAAATCATTTTTTTCAGGTTATAGCCCATCGGCAGCTCGTACACGCCGGGCTTGGCTATGTTGCCGCTCAGACAGAATAGGCGCGTGCCGCCGTTCTTCGGGGTGCCCAAGTTCGCGTACCACTCAGCGCCGCCAAGGATGATGGGAGGCACGCTCGCCAGCGTCTCGGCATTGTTAATAACCGTTGGGCCGCCCCACAGTCCAACCACAGCCGGGAACGGTGGGCGGATGCGGGGAACGCCGCGCTTGCCTTCGAGCGACTCCATCAGCGCGGACTCTTCTCCGACCTCGTACGCGCCTGCACCGCCGTGCCAGTAAACGTCAAACTCGTAGCCGCTGCCGAAGATGTTTTTGCCTAGGAATCCCTTTGCATACGCATCGGCGATTGCCTTCTGCATGATCTCTGAGAGGTAGCGGTATTCGCCGCGAATGTAGATATAGCCTTTATGTGCGCCGACCGCGATTCCGGCGATCATCACGCCTTCGATCACAGAATGGGGGTCGTGCTCGAAGATGAGACGGTCTTTGCAGGTGCCGGGCTCGCTCTCGTCGCCGTTGCACAGAATGTATTTTGGCTTGGCAGAAGTTTTGGGAACGAAGGACCATTTGAGTCCGGTGTTGAATCCTGCACCACCACGCCCGCGCAATCCCGAGTTCTTGACTTCATTGATGATTGCCTCGGGCTGTATGCCAAGCGCCTTACGCACGGCTTTGTAGCCGTCAAGTTCGAGGTAACGGTCGATGTTTGTAGCGCCTTGTCCGAAGCGCTTCGAAATCACCTTTACCTCGTCGGGATGGGAAACAAGATCTGCCATTTGGTTAATTTTGTAATCGGGCAATTTGGCAATTTGAAAACCACCCTCGCAGGCGGAACAGGAGGCTTCCAACTACCACATTACCCAATTACAAATTCTCACTGCCTAGCTCTACTTCTGTACTGTTCCAAAACCTTGTCCATCTTCTCCGTAGTCAGATTCTCGTGAAAATCGTAGTTCACCTGTACCGCCGGAGCCCAGCTGCAACCCCCGATGCACTCAACTTCTTCGAGCGAAAAAACGCCGTCGGGTGTGACACCTTTGTGAGCGATACCAAGCTTCTTTTCGCAATGTTTCATCAAATCGTCCGCTCCGCGCAGTAGACACGAGATGTTCGTGCATACCTGCACATTGAACTTGCCACGCGGCTTGGTGGTCAGCATCGAGTAGTAGCTGATCACGTTGTGCACGTCGAGGACGGTCAGCTCAAGGCGCTGTGCGATTTCGGCGATGACCTCATCCGAGAGGAACCCAACCTCATCCTGCGCAAAAAGCAGTGTTGGAACCAGAACGGAGCGCTTCGTCGGGTAATGCATCAGCATCTGCGTGAACCGCGATTCGAATTTTTCCGAAAATCTCATTAGCGATGTCGTTCCGAACCGTTTTGGCGGTGAGAAATCTGCTTTTCTGCCGTCCCCACGGGACTCGTGTCGCGTTTCCTACCTACCCAGGGCTTACGCCATGGGCTAAATTATTCCGGCCGGCTGGGCCTCGTTGCTAGCTGAGCGCGTTTTCCGTCTGTTTTTTCAACTGCTTGGTCTTATATACGGATGTAATTGTTGTCCACACGCGACCAACATGGATCGACTTAATCTTGCTGCAGGTCTTGCGCGGTTTCATTCTTATCGTTTTTTTTTCGCCATCTTTGAAGTTTCGGGCCAACGACTAACGATGAACGACTATCTGTCAATTTCGCCTAACACAATGTCGATGCTTCCGATGGCGGCAACAACGTCGGCGATCAATCTGCCCTCGCACATCATTGGCAGCGTCTGCATATTCGCCAGGCATGCCGAGCGCATGTGAACCCGGTAAGGCTTGGCCGAGCCATCGCTTACGACGTAATATCCCATTTCTCCGCGTGGAGACTCGATCGCCTGGTAAACCTCACCCTCCGGGACGGCAAAGCCTTCTGTCACAATTTTAAAGTGGTAGATGAGAGCTTCCATCTCCGTTTTCATCTTCTCGCGGTCGGGCAAAACCACTTTCGGAGCATCTGCTTTGTAGCGGCCTGAGGGCATTCCCTCAAGCGCCTGTTTCACAATTGCGATGGATTCCCGTAGCTCTGCAACGCGGCACATATAACGCTCGAACACATCGCCTTCTTTTCCGACGGGCACCTTGAATTTGAAATTCTCGTAGCCTGTGTACGGCATGTCGCGGCGCAGGTCGATGTCAATGCCGCTGCCGCGCAGAGTCGGGCCGCTTGCGCCGAGGGCAATTGCATCCTCGGCGGAAATCTTTGCGACGCCTTTCGTCCGCATCACCCAAATCGGATTACCTGTCAGCAAACCTTCATATTCATCGACCCGACCGGGAAAAATATCTGCAAACTTCTTCACACGATCAAAGAAATCGAGCGGCGGCTCGAGCGCGACCCCGCCAATTCGGAAATACGAGGTCATCATCCGCTGGCCGCTGATCGCCTCGAACAGTCGCAACACTTCTTCGCGTTCGCGGAAGCAATAGAGGAACACCGTCATCGCTCCGATGTCCATGGCGTGGGTGCCGAGCCATACGAGGTGCGAGTTGATGCGCGTGAGTTCGTTCATCATGACGCGCAGCCACTGTGCGCGCGGCGGAATTTCAATACCCAGAAGCTTCTCGACCGCCAGCACGTAACACAGGTTGTTCGTCATCGGGCACAGATAGTCGATTCGATCGGTGAGGGGCACAACCTGGTGGTAGAACTTTGCCTCGCAGGTCTTCTCAATGCCCGTATGAAGGAAGCCAATATCGGGCATCATCCGCACCACAGTCTCGCCATCGATCTCGAGCAGCACGCGCAACACGCCATGCGTGGACGGGTGCTGCGGTCCCATGTTCAGGATCATGGTCTTGTCCTGACCGGGCTCTAGTGCGGGAGTGGGGGAGAGATGGGCCATCAGCTTATCTTGATTGAGGAATTGTGCAATTTGGTAATTGAGTGATTTGAGAAGCTCTCGGCAGGTGCTTCAATTACGCAATTACCAAATTCCAATTTCAAAATTATCTATATCCCTCCACTGGATAGTCTTTCCTCAGCGGGTGTCCTTCCCAATTTTCCGGCATCAGCAGGCGGCGCAAGTAGGGATGTCCGTTAAACCGCACGCCAAACAGATCGAAGACTTCACGCTCGAAATAATTCGCGCCGGGCCAGACGGAAGTCACGGAATCGAGCGCAGGGGTATCGGCGCTGAGCTTTACTTTCAGCCGAACGCGCTCTTTATTTGGAATTGAAAACAGATGATAGATAACTTCGAAGCGCGGTTCCGAAGGAAGCCAGTCGACGCAGGTTATATCGGACAAATAGTTGAATGGGCAGTTCGCGTCATCTCTGAGCAGAGCGCATGCTTCTCGAATCGCCTCACGGGCAACATAAATCGTCATCTCGTCCCGATCGAACTTCACACCCTGCACTGCATTGCGATTCCAGGAGACGAGCCGCGCGACCGCGGGATGCCCCCCCAATTGCTCGATGTCAGTGACAGCCGGGGCGAGTGCCATTAGCGTTCACCTCGTCCGGCGCCAACGAATTCCGGCTCTCGCTCGGGTAGCGCCGCGCCACTACGGTTGGCGCGAGCAAATCGGGTGTTCTGCGCGGAGGTAATCGTCAAACCCCAGTCAAGCGCGCCTTTCTTCCAGATGTACCAGAAGCCCACGAGCACGATTGCGATATACACGAACATCTCGGAAATTCCGAAGGCAGCCTGGCCCATCTTTTTAAGATCTTTCAAGATGATCGCCCAGGGATAAAGGAAAACCGCTTCCACATCGAAGAGAATGAAGAGCATGGCGACCATGTAAAACTTAACCGAAAAACGTTCGCGAGCGTCGCCCACCGGTGTCATGCCGCATTCATATGGAGAAAGTTTTGCCCGTGTCGGCCGTCGGTAGCCAATAACCCAGGAAAGCAGCACCAGTGCGCTGGCCAAAAGTCCTGCCAAAATGAAGTGGATCAGGAGGGGCAGGTAGCGAGCGAAATAGTTTTCGGGCATAGGGGAGCTGAATAGAATTCAAGCGCACGACTAAACCTTCTAGATTAGAGTTCGTGAGAAATCGTGTCAAGCGAAGGGCCATTCATTTGGACTGAGCTGGAATCTTTGATCCAAGTATCCTTTTCCAACTACCTGTTTGACACATCAATCCAGATCGAAACTCATCGTAAGTTGGGATTTTTGGATCATGCAATCCGGAAACCTGATGTTCGGCAGCGAACAGCAGTTCCCAATAGATGGAGCCATTCGGAAGGCAGTACTTTGGGTGTTCGCCGGGGCCGTAACACCAACTGCCGTCCGTAACCTGCGCACTTCGGTAATTATTGATTCCGGCGCAATTTTCGAGCACACTGTTACCTACAAACCCCATGATTTTTGGCTTTAACACTGACATCAAGCACGAGGACACCGTCTATCACGTGCAGAGCGAGGCGCGCGAAGCAGAGATGCTTCTGCAAACACAAGTCTTCGTGCGCGGGCGCTGTATCGGCAAGCGCGCGACTCCTTTTCCGCAACGTGTTTCGGGTCAAGGTTTCACAGATCAGGAAAGGGAGCAGATATTGCGTGAGCAGCACCGCCTGGTGCTCGATGCTATACGCGACGGCGACCTGGAACGTGTGTTCGACCAGCGCGAAACTCCGGAAGCGCTTGCCGCAATCAAAGAGCTGGATATTCAGTGGATCAATTCGGACTCCATCCACTCCGAAGACAAGCTCTCGATGAAACTTCGAGCCACCGAGGATGGAGACGGAGTCGTGGGTGCGCGGTTGACCGTGAGACTTGCGCGGAGCAATGCTGCCCCTTTTTACACGCAGGTTACGACCGACGGGGCCGGCGAAGCTGAACTCGTGTTTCTGGTCGAAGAAACTTCGCTATCCGATTCCTCCATCCTGGTCCAGGTTAATTCTGATGGCCGCACCGCTACCCGCAAATTCCAGTTAAGGCGAGTTGGCGCATAGTTCTCTGTTTTCGACCAGCCAGAGTAGCCATTTAGTAGACTCAAAGCGTGTCATCGCCTGTCCACGCACTTATAGAGCTACGAAATGTTCAAGTCGCCCGCAGACAAAAAGTCATTCTGCACGACTTCAGTTTGCGGATTGAAGCGGGAGAGCACGTCGCCATCCTCGGACCGAATGGCTGCGGAAAATCCACGCTCATCAAGACCATTACGCGCGAGCTGTATCCGATCGCACGGCCTGGATCCGGCATCACTATCTTGGGGCAGGAGATATGGAACGTCTTCGAGTTGCGTCCCTTACTTGGGATTGTTTCCAACGACATGATGGCGTGGTGCACGAGCGCAGCGGTTGGCCGCGACGTTGTGCTCTCCGGGTTCTTCAGCAGCAATGACATCTATCCGAACCATCTGATTACTCCAGAGCAGATTGAAAGAGCCGATGCTGCTCTAGAGCAACTCCAGATTCTGCATTTGGCGGACAGACCCGTGATTGAGATGTCTTCGGGGGAGGCGAGGCGCGCGCTGATCGCCCGGGCGCTGGTACATCAGCCCAGGGCGCTGCTGCTCGATGAACCGAGTAATTCGCTGGATCTGTTCGCCCGCCGGGCCCTGCGCGAAACCATGAGCTCGCTTGCAGGGTCAGGAATAGGCATAGTGCTGGTCACGCATGACATCTCTGATGTGATCCCAGAGATTGAGCGCGTAGTCCTCATGTCAAAAGGCCGCATTGTTGCCGACGGTCGCAAAGAGGAGATTCTGCAATCCAGCCGTCTTTCTGATGTGTTTGGGTTGGATGTGGAAGTTGCACGCAGAGACGGATATTACGATCTATGGTGAGTTCTGAAGGAAAACGAATGAAACTGACCATCAACGGTGAGGACCAGGAGTTGGGGGCACTCTCGACTCTTTCCGATGTCATCGCAGAGCTTGGAATGAAGCCTGACCGGGTTGCCGTCGAACTCAATCGGGAGCTGGTACCGCGTACCCGCTGGGCGGCAACAACTGTTTTCGACGGAGATAAACTGGAGATTGTCCACTTCGTTGGCGGCGGAGACTGACACCCTTTTCTTGGTTCCATTCTGTTGCCTGTGTTTGCTGTAACTCCGTTAGTTACCCCCACATCGGTGTTTCCGTGATTGAACTTCGACGAGTCATGCCTACAATGTTTCAAACATTTTGTAAGTAGAACGTTTGAAACATTTTTAGAGCTGAAATGCAGGGTACTTTCACATCGCAAGACGTGAGCCGATTGACCGGAATCACCGCTCGCCAACTGCAGTGGTGGGACGAGCGGGGAATTGTGGTTCCGGAGCGGCAGGGCCATCGCCGCGTTTATTCATTCGAAGATCTTACGGAAGTTGCTGTGATTTGCGAACTGCGACGCAAGGGGTTTTCCCTGCAGCGCATGCGCAAAGTTGTTCGGTTTCTGCAGAAAGAGTTCAGTAAGCGTCTGGCCGAAACTGTGAGCGGATCATCGAACTATCACCTGCTCACGGATGGACGTTCGCTCTATTTAGAAACTTCTCCGCAGCAGATTGTTGACATCCTGAAAAGTTCCCGGCAACCGATGTTTGCCGTTTGCTTGAGCGATACGGTGCGCGAAGTCAAAGCCGTCGTGAGCGGACGCAAACGACCCGGCCGCTGTGGTCCGGACAAGGTTCGTTCCATGAGAAAGGCGAGATTGGGTTCTTAGCAGTGAATTTGCCCTGAGGAGGGTGGAATGGTTGCTGAACTCGACATCCTGAACGAATGGATACCGGAACAGATGCAGCCCGGCACGATTTTCGTGCTGGAAAACGCCGGGCACATTGGCGAAAAGGAAGATCCTTACTGGGCGGTGCTTTCTTGTCCGAAGTGTGGCACGCTCGGGCTGATCACGCGGAAGCAGATTGGCGGATTGCTGGCCGTGATCTGCGGATCGGGGAAATGCTCAGCGCAATTTTTTATTCGGGACAGTGAGATTGAGATTAGGAAGCCTTTTTAAGTGTGGTCAGTGGCTCGCGCCTAGTTCACGCGCACAGGTTTGGAATATCCTTAAAGTATTGGTGTCTTCGCTGACAATGCTCGCCCCCCAAGATTGAAAACTGGCACTGATAACCACCAAACACCAGACACTAGTCGATGCTTTTGCATTAGCCAGTGACGCTCTTCAATGCTACCGGCACCTGCTCAACGATTTCGATTCCGAATCCTTCCAATGCAACAACCCTGCGCGGATGGTTTGTGAGCAGGCGAATTCGTCGCAGATTCAAGTCCGATAGGATTTGGGCGCCGATACCGATCTCTCGCTGAGTTTTGCGCTGAGCCTCAGGCAATGATGGAGAAGTGCGTTCGTGGTGAAAGGAGATTGCTATTTTGTCTCCGACCTTCTCCGTAGAAAACCCCTTCGATGACTGATGCAGGTAGATCAACGCGCCGCGGCCTTCTTCCGCAATAGCTGCGAGCGATCCGTCGAGTGTAGCGCGGCAGTCGCACCCCGCCGACCCAAAGACATCTCCGATCAGGCAATGCGCATGCATTCGCACCAGCAGGGGCTCGTCAGGATTTGAAATGTCGCCGCGCACCAGAGCCAAGTGCGAATCACCTCCATCCACCTCGCTTTCGTAGGCGATCACGCGAAACTCGCCGTAGTCCGTATCGATCAGAGCCTCGCCTACGCGGTTTACATATCGTTCGTGCTGCATGCGATAACGGATCAGTTCCGCAACTGTGAGCATCTTCAGGCCATGCGTGTTGCAAAACCCTGTCAGGTCGGGAATGCGCGCCATAGTACCGTCTTCGCGCATGATCTCGCAGATGATGCCAGCGGGAAGCAAACCCGCCATGCGTGCCAAATCGACCGAAGCCTCGGTCTGTCCGGCGCGGACGAGGACGCCGCCTTTGCGAGCGC
Source organism: Terriglobales bacterium (assembly GCA_036557105.1). Taxonomy (GTDB): domain Bacteria; phylum Acidobacteriota; class Terriglobia; order Terriglobales; family Acidobacteriaceae; genus Gp1-AA145. The sequence goes on along the minus strand of DATBIE010000048.1, from coordinate 24,714 downwards.
GAAGAGGAAAGACATGGCCGGGACGGGCCAGGTCTGAAGGCCGGGTCGCGGGATCAATCGCGACTTGAATCGTGTGTGCGCGATCGTAGGCGGAAATACCCGTGGTCACGCCGTGTCGCGCGTCGATTGCTTCGCAAAAAGCTGTCCCATAATTTGAGGTATTTTCCACACTCATGGGGCCGATGCGCAAGTGTTCCAGCCGCTCTTCCGTCAGCGTGAGGCATACCAGGCCGCGACCAAACTTTGCCATAAAGTTGATCGCCTCAGGCGTGACCTTCTCGGCAGCGAGCATGAGGTCGCCTTCGTTCTCGCGATCTTCATCGTCAACGATGACAATCATTCGCCCTGCACGAATTTCCTCGAGAGCGGTGGGAACATCGGTAAATGACGGCGGGGTAGGCATGCAGAAATTGTAGCAATCGCGGTGCAGCTGGAAATACTACTTTTTAGCTATTTTCCTTTCCAAACGCGCCTTAATGTCCGGCCACTCGGTATCCAGGATGCTGAAGTAAACCGAGTCGCGCTGGCGGCCGTCCCAGGTGAGCATGTGTTTTCGCAGAGTGCCTTCTTCTTTTGCGCCCAAGCGCAAGATCGCGTTTCGCGAGCGCTGGTTGAGAGCGTCTGTTTTGAGTTCTACACGGAGGCAGTTCCACGTCTCGAAAGCGTGGCGGAGCATCAAGTATTTCGCCTCTGTATTCACCACGGTTCGCTGCCAACGTGGCGCGATCCAGGTCGAACCGATTTCGAGTTTCCTGTTTGCCGAATCCATGTTCATGAAGCGCGTTGTACCCACGATTTCGTTACATCTCCGCTCGAAGGTCGCGAAAGGAACAGAAAGACCGCGTTCCTGTTCGCCCAGGACCAGTTCGTTGAATTGGCGAAAATCCTCGGACGACTGTAATCGATAGGGAACCCAGCGAAACAGTTCGTCAAGATGACCTGTTGCAATGTCCCACAACATCGCGGCGTGTTCGGGGCGCAACGGCTCCAGGCGCACGTACGTGCCATCAAGAGAAATGGGTTCAACTGCTGCCTGGAAGGCCAATTTGACACTCCTGAGAATGTGGTACGTCTGTGTACTAGACCAATATCTTTGCATCCTCAGGAGCATTTCGTCATCTGAGTAAAATGCCAATAGCCTTGAGCAGCGAGCGGAGAGAAGTGAGAATCGATGGTTGACTACTAAGGTTTTGCTCGAGGCTCAGCGCTCGTTGCTGATTCTATGAAATCGCACTGTTATCCATTCCGCCAGATTCCTCACAGCAGCAAGCTGTTTCTTGAGTACCTCGATTTTTCCCCTTCCGCACAATCTTTTTATTCCCGCTCGCCGTATTTTCTTGAATGGGCAGAGGAGGAAGCCGCGCGCGTCCAATATCCTACTGATCGACGCGCCAAAGTGGCGGCAATCCTGACCCGACAAAATGAGCAGTGGGGCGCCGCGCCGGCGACTATTCAAAACATCGAACGGTTTCGTTCCGGTGCTTGCTCCGTCGTTACCGGTCAGCAAGTCGGATTGTTCGGCGGACCGGTTTTTTCAATCTATAAGGCGTTGAGTGCAGTCATGCTGGCACAGGAGGCGCAGAAGCTTGGCGTCGACTGTATCCCGATCTTCTGGCTCGCGACTGAAGACCACGACCTGGCTGAGGTGAACCAGGTTCGCCTTCCCGGCGCTGATGGCAGGCTGGAAACATTGGCGAGCGGTGTTGCTGAAACTGTGGACACTCCTGTTGGAACAATACAGTTCGGGCCTGAAATTTCAGCAGCAGTAGCGCATGTAACTGAACTGTTGGGCGACTCAGATTGCGCGCGGCTTCTGGTCGAATGTTATCGAGCGGGCGAAAATTTCGGATCAGCCTTTGCGAAATTGTTCACAAAGTTATTTTCCGACTTAGGAGTGGTATTGCTCGACGGATCGGACGAGGAGCTCGACGAGATTGCAGCGCCGCTTTATCGAAGCGCCATCGAACAAACCTCAGAAATCAGACGTGATCTACTGCAACGCGGCACGAAGCTCGATGCTGCCGGTTATCGCGAGCAAGTGAAGGTGACGGATTCTTCCACTCTCCTGTTCGTACTCCGAGACGGACAACGAATTCCAGTCCAACAATCGAAGGAAGGACAATTCATTGCCGGCCAGGAATCATTTTCCCAGCAGCAATTGGCTCAGATGGCGACTTCTTCCCCGCAATTGTTCAGCCCGAATGTGCTGTTGCGGCCTGTTGTACAGGATTACCTTCTTCCCACTTTAGCGTATGTCGGAGGACCGGCTGAAGTGGCTTACTTTGCGCAAGCTGGAGTCGTGTACGAAGAATTGTTGCGGCGAACTACGCCAGTTTTGCCACGTTTTTCCGCAACAATCATCGAGGAAAAGACGCGCGCGCTATTGGAAAAGAATCGCTTAAGTGCGCCCGATGTGTTTCAGGGGCCGGAGGCGCTACGCGAGTTAATCGGGAATCGTAGGTTGCCTGTAAATCTGCAGCACTCTTTCGAACAGGCCACGGCCATGGTTCAAAATTCCATGAAGGCTGTCCGCGAATCGATCGAGCAGCTCGACAAGACACTGATCGAATCGGCGGAGCACGCCGAATCGAAGATGCTTTATCAGATCACGAACTTGCGCTCGCGTGCATCGCGGGCGGAGTTGCGCCAGAGCGAGGTGATCGGACGTCATGCCGAGGTTTTGAGCAATGCCCTCTATCCTGACAAGACTTTGCAGGAACGCGAATTTGGTGGGATCTATTTTCTCGCGAAGTATGGAAAGGAATGGATGAATGCTTTGCTCGAGAATGTCCGCCCCGATTGTCTGAATCATCAGATCATCGAAATCTAGTTTTCTGGTAAGACTCCTCTCGTTAATTGCCGCTTATTCCGGGACCGCCGGCTGCGGCTGCGTCATGCAGTGAATCGCCCCAAATCCCCAAATCAGGTCGCCGCAGTAAATTCCGACAATCTCTCTATCAGGGAAAATGTCGGCCACGATGTCGAGGGCTACCCGATCATTCGGGTCATTAAAAACCGGCACCAGGACGATTCCGTTAGCAATGTAGAAGTTGGCGTAGCTCGCAGGTAAACGTCTGCCTTCAAAATAAACCGGCGCAGGCATGGGGAGATCAATTGTGCCAAGGGGTTTCCCGTTTTCTGTCGTGGCGTCGCGCAGGCGTCGGATGTTCTCTCGCAGGGCTTCGTAGTTCTCGCTTGCGGGGTCTGCATCGACGCAGCTCACCACAGTATCCGGCGATACGAAGCGCGTGATATCGTCCACATGACCATGGGTATCGTCTCCCGAAATTCCTGAGTCTAGCCAGATCGTATTCGGAGCGCCAAGATATTCTGCAAAGACTCTTTCGTAGTCGCGTTTTTTCATTCCAGGATTGCGTTGCTGGGTGCGACTGAGCAGGCATTCTTCTGTGGTGAGAATGCTCCCGCAGCCGTTCACGTCAATTGATCCGCCTTCGAGAACAATGCGAGTGTTGTTGAACTCAGGTCGAACTTCTGCGGCATTGGCGGCTTGCGCCATCAGGCTGCCAACTTTTTCGTCGCGCTTCCAGTTGGGATATTTAGCCCAGGCATTGAATCGCCACTTGACGGCATACAATTTGGATTTGTCGCAGAGAGGAGTGTCCTCCCTACATGACCAAACAAATGCACACCCGGAATCCCTTGTCCAAACCCTGTCGGTGGGCCAGCGGTGGAACCGGACATTCTCATTGAAGGCGTGTGCCCGTTGCAGAGTCTTGCGCGCAAGTTTTTCGGCTGGCGCATCTTTTACGATCACCTCTACTCGCTCGTGCCGGCTTAGGTAACGAACGATTTCGGCATACACCCAGGGGATTGGCTCGAACTTCCCAGGCCAATCAAGTTTGTAATGCGGCCACGCAAGCCAGGTAGCGGCGTGGGCCTCCCATTCCGCGGGCATCCGGTATGTTGGCGAGTTCGCACTGGGCTTGGAATTCATGGAGTCCGATTAAGCAAATATAGCAACGCCATGCATCGAAAGAGGGATTTGACTACTGTTTCGGCGGTCTGGCATCGACGCTCGGTAGAGCAGGGAATTGCGCATGGGGCTCCAGCTGATACCAATACGCTACGGAGGAGAAATTATCTCCACGGTCGTTGGCGTGCCCATGTTCAATGGTCGCCCGCAGAGACTTCGTAAATGGAATAGGTGAATCCAGATGGAAGCGATAGAGAGACCATTTCGAGTCTTTTTTTTCCGGCCCCACAACCGGCGCCCCAAAAAGCCCGTAAGAAAACGGCTTGCCGCCGAAGTCCCAAGCGCCTAGAAAATAATCCTCCGTGCCCGTACCGTTGATTGAAGGCAGCTTTTCGCCGTCGATGAAGAACATGTCGTCGCCTTCGCCCCACCATCTGTCTGCATTCTCGACCACGGACATAGTCACACCTACAAACTGGCCGCGACCGGTCGCTTCCATCCAGACATAGTTGTTCGCGCCGTCCGGGTTTTTCCCGTCGCCATTGATGGCTACATTGGGCGTAGCCTGACGATACTGCGCATGAAAGTACGCTGTCTCATTCGAGAGCGGGGAATGCAGTGCTCGCCAGTCGATATTCCAATAAAGAGCATCAATGCGTTCCTGTCCCTCGTTGGACACAGTGATGCGCGCGTGTTTTCGGAATGGCATTGGGAAAAAACAATTCAGGGCTTTGTCGGCGCCAACCGCGAGCGGTATAGATTGGTACAAGAAATACTCTCCGTTTCCCAGACCAAAAAAATCGCCGATGGGAGCTTCCACACTTGGCGTGTTCTCGTTGTCCCAGTACGCACGGAGGACAATCTTTTTCAAATGATATTGCTCTTTATCGGCGATGGTGAACCACATGTGGGAGATTTCGCCGGGACCTTCCTCGTCAAGAACCGTGACGCTTTGCCCAGCCGGTACAGAACGGAAATCGGCGTTGCCACCGCTGCGGTCGTAGCTGGAGGAGCGCTTCAGGATGTAATCGTGAAGCTTGGGAAGATCCGAGAGATCGTTGATCTGCGCATTAAGCTGACTCCACCCCAGACTCGTTACAAAGAGCGCAATGGCAAAACCTAGCCTTTTTGGCATTGTTCACCTCGCATGCGAGGCGGCATGATAACAGAAAAGTATTTCGTCTTCCGTTTGCCTTGTTTCCGTAACCTTCTTGATGTAATTTGCATCGTACTTACATCGTCTTGTTATTCGCCTTCCTGGAGGTCCCTATGCGTGTTGTACTCGCATTTCTGTTGTTATGTGGCTTAGCTGTTGCACAGGAAATTGCGACTAATTCTCCAGCGACAAACCAGCTGGTTCATGCTGACGCCAAACTAGTGACAATTCCCGAGGGAACGAAGATTCCGATTGCGCTCAAGAACGCGATCTCGACGAAAGCAAATCATGTAGGCGACCCGATCTATGCCGAAACAACATTTCCCGTCGTGTTGAACGAGCGAGTCGTCGTGCCTCCGGGAACTTACGTTCAAGGCAAAATCAGTTCCATCAAACCGGCGGGACATATTAGGGGCCGTGCAGAAGTCCTCGTGCACTTCACAACGCTCATTTTCCCAAATGGATATACCGTGATGCTTCCCGGTTCGATTGAAAATGCGCCCTCAGTAGAGAACGGAAAAGTGAAGGACAAAGAGGGTACGATTCAGGGCGACAGCAACAAAGGAAAGACCGCGGCGACTATCGCCGCACCCGCCGCCGAGGGTGGCCTGGCCGGAGCAGTAGTTCACGGCGGAGAAGGCGCTCTGATCGGAGCAGGTATCGGAGGCGCTATCGGGACAGCAATCGCGGCGTTCACTCACGGAAATGAAGTGAAAATGGGGCCGGGAACAACGCTCGAAGTCGTGCTGCAGCGCGACGTGCAGGTCGATGGGACGCGCATCAATGCTACTACTGCGCATCGCGACTGAATCCCATCTAATTCTGAGAAGATTCTCTGCTTTGCCGCCTTAAGGTGTGTCGGCGTAAATTATTCGGCGCAGTTGTCGGGCGGAAGCAAGGTTAGCCTTTGGCCGTTGCAGAGTAGGCGACGGGATATATCTGGGAGTCGATGTCGCGCCGCAGATCATCCCAAATATGCTCTGGCATTTCCAGAAAGAGTTTCACCACCGCAGGGTCGAACTGAGTCCCCGAGCAGCGCTGGATCTCAGCGCGAGCGGCAGAGAAGGGCTGCGCTGGGCGATAGGGGCGATTCGAGCGGATCGCGTCCAGAGTATCGGCAACAGCGAAAATTCGCGCTCCGAGGGGGATGTCATCTCCCTTCAGGCCGCGAGGATAGCCCGTTCCGTCGTACTTCTCCTGGTGCGAATAAACAATATCTGATGCTTCCTGCAGGAACGGAATCCGGCGCAGGATTTGATAGCCTCGGTAACAGTGCTCGCGCATGATCGCGACTTCTTCCTCGTTCAGTTTGTCCGGCTTGCGGAGGATCGCGTCGGGAATCGCCATTTTGCCTATGTCATGCAGGAACGCACCGCGCGCGATCACGCGAATCTGATCGGAATTGAGGCCCATCGCGCGGGCGATCGCGATCGTGTATGCGGTCACGCGCTTGGAATGGCCCTCGGTTTCCGCATCTTTTAAGTCGAGCGCATTGCCAAGCGCCTCTAGTGTTATGTCGTAAGACTTCTCAAGATTTGAAAATGCCTGGCGAAGTTGTTCGGTGCGAGTTGTTACCAGCGTTTCAAGGTTCGTCTGATATTCACGATTCTCGACTTTCAGGCGGCGATTCTCAAGGGCGCGTCTTACGGTCGCGAGCAGTTGATCGCGCTCGAAAGGCTTGAGGAGATAATCGTATGCGCCGTTGCGAATCGCCCCGAGTGCGACTGACACATCCGTGACCGCCGTGACCATGATTACCGGCATGTCAGGGAAGCGTTCTTTCGAGGCTTCGAGCAGGGCGATGCCGTCCATCTCGGGCATCATCAAGTCGGAAAGCATCAGCTCAAATTCTTTGCCATAACTGAGGAGCTCGAGGGCTTCTTTTCCAGATTCAGCCTGAGTACAGACGTAATTCGCGGAGGTGAGCATCGCGGACACAAAATCGCGGATCGGCTCCTCGTCGTCGACGATCAGGATGCGCTCGGCTGGCATAGAAACTGGTTAAGTGTATGACGATTGTACCGTTAGGTGACTGGTACCGAAAGTAACCAATAGTCATAGGAAATCTGGGTGGTAACTAAATAGTTCATGCTAGAACTGAGATGGCTAACTACGGTTAAAACACATGAGCACCTTTGCCTGGCGCGCCTGGGAGTTTCTTGCCAGCCCAGCCGTTCCGAAATTCGTGGCCCGCGAAATCGCCGTGCTTCTGATTCTCGCGGCCAGCCTGCTCGTGTATCGCACCTTCCGTGAACGTTGCCTGATTGCCTGGATCGTGGGTTGGCTGGCCTATTTGGCCTCACATCATGCGGCTTTCGCAAGTTTCGGGTCGGAAAGTACTTCCTTAGCTCTTGGTCATGGCGAGTTTGTTCTGGCAGTCTCCTTATTCGCCGCCGGCATCTTCATTTACTCGGGAGCCCGTGACTTTCTTGTACCGTTGGCGATCGCAGGCGCTGCTCTCACGCTTTTTGCAGTCGCGCAAGCCATGTACTGGCCGAATTCAGTCACCCTGCGGTTTGCGCTTGAACTTGCCTATCGGCTGATGGCACTTTCTGCATCAGTGCAGGCGCTCCGGTTCCGGCGAGCACGAAGAGAAATCGCCCCCTGGATACTGGCCGCCGGACTCTTGCTACTGCATTTGGATTGGCCACCGGTCAGCTCCCATATTCCCGCTGATGCTGGCATTATGTTTGACGCGCTGCTTGGTTTGGGCACGTTGCTCGTCGTGTTCGACGAATTCCGCATCCGGACCCGCCGGCTTTCCGCTTTGAACGCGCTTACCACGAACATTGCACGGGCCGTTGAACCCGGGGCGGCAGCGACCGACATTTTGAAAGATCTGCGAAAACTGTTGGGCTGTGACGCAATTTGGTTTCGGCTACGCAACGGACGTCATTTGACCATATTTCAGCATTCGGGAGTGTCTGAGGAATTCACGCGGCTGCGGGGTGCGATTCCGGTATCCGATCCACTTGAATCCATGCCAGAGGGGAACCGCGTAGTCATCCTTAGGACAGCGAAACTCGACCACAGCGCTGCGGTAGTGCTGGAGCGCGAAAGACTGAAACAGTTGGTGATCGCTCCTGTGTCGGGCAAGAAATCCCAGGCAGGCAATCTTATCGTTGCTGACCGCCGGCCAAGAACATACGCGCCGGACGAGCTCGAATTTGTGATGTCATGCGGCCAGCAGCTCGGGTTAGCGCTTGAAAACCTGCACTTAGTAGAAGAGATTCTGCGATCCCACCGGCAATGGAGCAACACGTTTGAATCTATCCAGGATTTCGTGTTGTTGCATGACTCCGAATTCCGCATTCTGAAGGCCAACCCCGCGCTCCTTCGCAAGCTGCAGAAGTCCCAAGCTGACGTCGTCGGCCAGCTTTGCACCAGTATTCTTCCGAAAGATGAATTTGAATGGACGAATTGTCCGTATTGTCGTAGCGAGGAAGACGGCTTTTTCGAAGGCCCAGATCCGTTCGGTGGATTCTCAGTCGCGTCCACATCCACATACCTTGATCAAGGCACGAAACAGAGGGCGACGATTCACGTGATACGCGACGTGACTGAACGCCGGGCTGCTGAGCAAAAATATCGCTCGCTTTTCGAACAGCTGCAGGAAGGCGCGTTCGTGATCACTCCGAGTGGCACGCTGCTTGACTGCAACGATGCGTTTGTTCGCATGCTCGGGTATTCCAGCAGGGAAGAGTTGCTCGGCAGAAATGTTGATTCCGAGTTCTACATCTCATCCGAACAGCGGGTGAATTTCCGCCGTGAAATTGAAGCGCACAATTTCGTCAGGAACTTTGAGGTCAACCTACGCCGAAAAGACAGATCGCTAGTGACCGCTCTTGAGAGCAGCTTTGCCACTCGCGACGAAGAGGGCAGAGTCGATGGCTATCAGGGATTTCTGCTCGATATCACAGAGAAGAAGAACGCTGAAGACGAAATCCGCCGCCGCAATCGCGAACTGAACGCACTGAACGCAATGGCCGTTATTGCGACCCAAAGCTTTGACCTTGATGAGATTCTCAATCTCACGCTCAGGCAGGTCATCTCAGTTCTTGCTGCTGAGAACGGTTCTGTCTATCTTGCCGAATCGCCGAACCAGTTCCGGCGTCGGGCAAATTGGGGCCAGCGCGTCACTGATCGCAAACGTTTCGCCGAAGCGAATTTCCCGCAAGGTCTCGGAAATCTGGTCATGCGCTCGCGCGCCGAAGTGCTTACGGCAGAATACTTGCCACACCTTCCGGAGGCAGTTTCTCAATTTGTCGGCACCACGGACTCCGGTTCATCCATATGGGTGGTTTTGTGGGGGAAAGATGCTCCTCTCGGACTGATGGGAATCAGCCGCGCTCATTCCGACGTCTATACGAGTGATGACGAGAACCTGCTGGTTGCGATTGGACGCCAGCTCTCTACTACGATCGAGAAGGTCCGATTGTATGAAGAAACCTGTAAGGCGTATGACGATCTCCGACGCGCGCAGGAACAACTGCTGCAAAGCGAAAAGATGTCAGCCATCGGACAGCTGATTGCCGGTGTGGCACATGAACTGAACAACCCGTTAACAGCCATTCTTGGCTATGCACAACTGTTGGAGACCGAAACGCTCGAGAGCCGACCGATGGAGTACGCCAATAAGATTTTCAAACAGGCGCAGAGAACGCATCGTGTCGTGCAGAATCTTCTGTCATTTGCTCGTCAACGCAAACCAGAGAAACAGCAGTTCGATGTGGTCAAGGTGCTTGAAGAAGCCTTATTGTTGCGTGACTATGACATGAAGGTGGGGACGATCAAACTGGAACGTGATGTCGCCGGCGAAATTCCCGCTGTTTGCGGTGATCCGCACCAATTTGAACAAGTATTCCTCAACATTGTGAACAATGCTGTCGACGCGATGATGGAGGAAGACAAGTCGGAGCAGAAAGAGCGCAGGCTGAAGGTCCATCTTTGGAACGAAAGCAATGACGTTCACATCCAATTTCAAGACTCCGGACCGGGACTCAAGGAACCCAGCCGCATCTTTGAACCGTTCTACACGACGAAAAGCGTGGGCAAAGGAACGGGACTGGGACTCAGCATCTGCTACGGCATTGTGAAAGAACACGGAGGAGAAATTTCGGCCCGCAACGCTGAGGGTGGTGGCGCGGTAATTGAGATCAAGCTGCCTGCTGCCAAGGAAGCGGCAGTTTCGAGCCAACCTGCTGAGCCGGTGGCAAAACGCGAGGCGGCGGTCAGTGGGCGCATTCTGGTGGTGGAAGATGAAGAATCTGTGCTCGACTTTGAAAGGGATGTTCTGTTAGGTACGGGGGCGCAGGTGGTTACTGCCCCCAACATTGAAAAAATGACCGCTGCATTGCAGGCCCAATCGTTCGACGCATTGATCATCAATGGAAAAATGCCTGGCGCGGGCAGTGTCTCCGAAACCTGCCGCTGGATCAGCGAAAAATGGCCGACGCTGTCGCGTCACTTCCTGCTGACGTTCTCAAGCCTGGCCGAAGCAGATGTGCGTAGCTTTCTGGAAGAAAATAAAATCCCATTCCTGGTTAAGCCCTTTGAGGTCGGCGACCTGATCACCAATGTCCGCAAGCTGCTTGTAAAAGCGCGGGCGGCAGGCGCGAAGTAGTTCCGACTTCAGCAGTCCCTTTTCGCGAATCTTTTAAAGCCTTCTGTGATTAAGACGTTTTGCTCCCCATCCTGCTGTTTCTCATTAACATGCTTTGTGACTTTAATGTTCGGTGTAGGCGAGTGTTAAATTGAACCCGCATCACTTAATGGAGCAGCGTTGGTACTGATCATCATGGGAGTTGTGGGTGCGGGAAAGACGACGGTTGGCGACCTTCTCGCGCGTAAACTCGGCTGGAAGTTTGCTGACGCTGATGACTTTCATCCTCTTGCAAGCAAGGATAAGATCCGGCACGGGATAGCGCTCGACGACGCCGACCGCGCTCCGTGGCTGGCCGCGCTTCGCGAGTCTATCTTGCAGTGGGACGCGCAAGGTCAGAATGTTGTTCTGGCCTGCTCGGCTTTGAAACGCAAGTATCGCGATGAACTTCGCACTGATGGAGTCCAATTCGTCTATTTAGATGGAATCCCGGAGCTAATACGGGAGCGGCTTGCCAGGCGGCATGGCCATTTTGCAACCGATTCAATTCTCAAGAGCCAATTTGAAGATCTCGAAAGACCAACGCATGCCCTCAACGTGCGAATCGATCAGAGTCCCGAAGCGATAGCGATGGAAATAATTGACAAGCTGAAATTGGCGGGCATGGCGTATCCTGATGCGGCACAAAAATGACCGTTGCAATTGCATCCCCTCTGGAAGGCCGCATCGTACGCAAGCTGCTTCTGCGGCTCCTGCCATTCCTGTTTCTTCTTTATGTAGTGAACTACCTTGACCGAATCAATGTCGGTTTTGCTGCGTTGCAAATGCGCGCGCAGTTGGGGTTCGGCGACCGCGTTTTCGGCATTGGGTTCGGAATTTTCTTTGTCGGATATTTCTTCTTTCAGGTCCCCAGCAATCTGGCTCTTGAAAAAGTCGGTGCGCGCCGCTGGATGGCAGCGATCATGGTCCTGTGGGGGATTGTGTCAGTTGGAATGATCTTTGTCCGGACCCCGCGCGAATTCTATGCTATGCGCTTCATTCTGGGCGCCGCTGAAGCCGGCTTCTTCCCCGGAATCATTCTTTATCTGAAGAATTGGTTTCCCTCCAGCGCGCGTGCGCGGGCAGCAGCCTGGTTCCTGACGGCAAATCCGCTTGCTGGAGTGATAGGTGGCCCAATCTCGGGTGCGCTGCTGGCTTTGTCTCACTTGGGATTGGCTGGTTGGCAGTGGATGTTTGTGTTGGAAGGCGTGCCAGCGGTCTTGTTGGCCGGAGTTGTGCTGGTAACGCTAAAAGATCATCCGGAAGAAGCGACTTGGTTTTTGCCGGAAGAAAAATCGTGGCTAATTGAGACGCTCAGTCAAGAGCGTAACGAGCATAAAGCAATAGCCGGAGCGGATGTGCGGGCAGCGATTTTCAACTTAAGCTGGCGGATCTTATTGTTAATTATTGTGTACTTCGGTCTCACCAGTTCAGCGTACGGCATCATTTTGTGGCTGCCCAACTACATTCATAGCCTCACAAAGTTGGGTGATATTGGCATTGGAGTCGTTTCAGTTATTCCTTATGTCGTCACCGCTATTGCGATGGTGCTGGTGGGCATGAGATCCGACCGAACCGGCAAACATCGCGCGCACTTGGCTGGGACTGCTCTTACAGCAGCCGTGGCATTGCTTATTGCGGCCTATACAACCTCAATTGTGCCAGGGCTCGCGTTTGTGAGTTTGGCCTTGATGGCGACATTTTCGATGCAGGGGCCATTCTGGGCGATGGCAACATCGCTTACCAGTGGAGTTGCGGCGGCCGCTGCGATTGCCCTCATCAACTCTTTTGGGAACTTGGGGGGCTTCTATGGGCCATTCATAATTGGCCTGAAGAGGAGCGCGGGAGGTGGATTTCGAGGAGGTATGCTGGTCATTGCCGTCTTACTGGGAATTGCTGGACTGGTGGCGCTGCTTGTTCGCGCACCACGTCGTGAATCTTCGTTGACTTAGCTCAATCCTTTACAATAGAAGACTTTGCAGAACCTATAACCTGACCGAACACTACGGAGATCGCCGCGCGACGGTTCGCCGGCAAATCAGATTGATTCAGCCAAACTCCAATTGTGATGATCAGCACGTGTACTGGCGTGTCGAAGGAAGCCTGCTGGAACTGACCACGGTACGGCCCGTGGCCTTTTTCACGTGGAATGCGCAGACCTTTGCTGAGCGGTGGTTGCGGCGCGGGATCGTGCTGCTGATGGCGGTGCTTCGACCATTTCTTTACCTCATGAATCGCACGTTCGCTACGCGGGTGGTGTACTCGATTCTGCAGGGAATCAGCCGCGACCGTCTGGATTTGTTAGGGGAAGAATATTTCGAGTACAAGTTAAAGCCTCAATTGAAAGCTGAAGGTGTTGAAAGACTTAAGCGCCTCGTCGGTTCTGGCGTTCAGGTGGTGCTGGTCAGTCAGGGGCTCGAAAATGTAATGAGGCCTTTGGCGCAGCATCTCGGCGTGAAATGGATCACCGCCAATCGCTTGGATTTTCGTAATGGCATTGCGACAGGGCGGCTGCTCGAGCCAATCATTCGGCCGCGAGGTATTTTCGCGCGCATCTCTTCTGCGGGACCCGATGGGCAGCTTTCGTCTGAACGCCTAGCGAAGGATCTTCATATCACTCCTGCGGACCTCGCAAAAGCAGTGGTTCCCGCCGAGCGAGTTGTTCCTGTGATTGAGCGACCAGTCGTACACTTGCTCGAAAATCGGGAGACCAAGCCTTTGTCTGTCCGCGAAGCGGTTCGCGGCAAAAATATCCTGCTGGTTGGAGTCACGGGTTTCATCGGCAAAGTCTGGCTTGCGAACACACTGATGGATCTGCCGGAGGTTGGTTGCATTTACCTGCTGATTCGGCGGCAGAAATCAAATTCGGCACAGCGCCGCTTTGAGAAATTGGTCGAAGAATCACCGGTGTTTGATCCGCTTTACGAGCGACACGGCAAAAAGTTGCTGCAATTTATCAATGAGCGGGTGCGGATCGTAGAGGGAGATGTCTCGCAACCGAATCTGGGAATTGATTCAGAGATCGCCGCAAGGTTACGAAGTGAGATTGACCTGATCATCAACAGCTCCGGGTTGACCGATTTCAATCCCGATCTGCGCGATGCCCTAAGTTCTAATGTCGACGCAGCGTTGAATGTGCTCGAGTTTGTGCGGCGGTCCGACCATGCTGGTTTGCTTCATCTCTCGACTTGCTACGGTACAGGGAACTGCGATGGACGCGTTGGTGAGGAGGTTCGTCAAGATTACAACCCGGTGGGCATTGCGAATTTTGATGCTCAAAAGGAATGGCGCGCACTTCGTCGATTGATAGAGGAGACGGAAGCCCGGGCAGAGGGACACCAGATTACGGAAGAACTCCGGCAGCAGGCGATGGAAAAGGAACATGCTGCCAAGGACCTTCATGGGGCTGCCCTTGATAATCAAATTCGTAAGAACCGCGTGCGCTGGCTCCGCAATGAGCTTACGGAAGCAGGGAAGCGGCGCGCGAACGAACTTGGCTGGCCCAACACCTACACGCTAACCAAGAGTCTCGCAGAATCGCTCCTGATCAAATTTGGTGCGGGGCTGCCTATTGCGATTGTTCGGCCTGCGATCGTTGAGAGTTCAACTTTGCAGCCGTTTTGCGGATGGAATGAAGGAATCAACACGTCGGCGTCGCTGTCGTACTTGCTTGGGACTTTCTTCCGGCAATTGCCTAGCAACGAACGCAAGCGTCTCGATATTATTCCCGTCGATGCTGTAACTCGCGGAATGACGCTCATTGCCGCTGCAATTATCGAGCGCGCGCATGACCAGGTCTATCAGCTGGCGACTTCAATCACCAATCCTTGTGATATGCGCCGGTCCATTGAGCTTACGTCCCTTGCGCACCGCAAACATTATCGTGCGCAAGAAAGCATGGAATATAAGGTGCGGTTGCGTTTTGATGCGATACCCGTTTCAAAAGAGCGTTACAACCGCATGTCCGCGCCGGCCCAGCGAGCAGTGATCAAATCTATTCAGCGCGTCACCGCGCATTTGCCCTTGAAGAAAGTTCCGCTCGCCAAAGCTGATCGAAATCTGCAGAAGGTGGAAAAGCTGATCGAATTGTTCGAGCCTTTTATCCTTCTGAATGAACACGATTTTGTGGCAGACAATGTCGAGAAACTCTCGCACGCGTTAGTTCCTGAGGAGAAGGAAGCATTTGGATACAGCACCAATACCATCGACTGGTGGGATTACTGGATCAATATTCACATCCCCGCATTGCGGAAATGGACATATCCTCTGATCGAGGGCAGGCCACTGGAGGCGCGTCCGCCTCGCGATCTGCAGTACGTGCCTGACAGTGAACCGAAACCCGTGCAAGCAGATACTACTTCGTCCTCGAACGGTGATGAGCATCACGTTCCAGGGGGGCCTATAGACGGAGCAACGTGGCGATATTCCTGACAGGATCGACTGGCTACATCGGAGGCTATGTGGCCGCAAATCTATTGCGCGAGCATGGAGCCTCGCTCAATCTGCTGGTTCGTGCACGTGATCCGCACGAAGCCGAAGACCGCCTGTGGCGATCGCTCCAGTTACACTTCGATTTCAAATCTTTTTACGAGTACCTCCAGACCCGAATACGAGTATTTCGCGGTGACCTGACGGATGATGGCTTCGGTCTTTCCCGCGACGACTACGACCGCTTAATCCACACCACAGACTCAGTTATTCATTGCGCTGCTTCACTGAATCGCAAATCCGAGAAGAGCTGTTTGAACGTCAACCTGCGAGGCACGCTTGAAGTGATCAAGCTTGGCCTCCATGTAAACCACTATCACGGGCTACGCCGCTTTAGCCACGTCAGCACTGTGGCTGTCGCGGGCAAGCGGCAGGATGAAGTTGTCAACGAAGAAAACTCGGTGGATTGGAACCGGACGGACTACGATCCCTACGCGCGCACGAAGAAATTCTGCGAGCACATGATTCGGCAGCTTTTGCCGGAAGTTCCAAAAACAATCTTTCGGCCAAGTATCGTGCTTGGCGATAGCCGCCGTCCGGAGACAACCCAGTTCGATATGGTGCGGGCATTTGTTTTTCTCGCGGGATTGCCGGCTTTGCCACTTCGCCCAAGCGACCGCGTCGATATTGTGAATGTGGATTTTGTGGCTGATGCGATCGCAACATTACATGTCAAGGAACAGACGCAATTTGACACGTACCACCTTTCATCGGGACGCGAGTCGCAAACCTTCCGGCAGGTCACAGCATCACTGGCTGCCGCGCAGCAAAAGCGCCGGCCACTTTACCTGCCGTTCGCGCAGAAGCCGTTCACGACGTCAGTCAATTTGCTTTCAAACCGGAAGAGTCCGGTGGGACATATTGCGTCACTGATGAAGGTCTTTATGCCATATCTCACTTTCAATACGGTGTTCAACAATACGCGAGTCACTTCCGAGCTTGGGCGGCAGCCGGTCCCGTTTTCGCAATATAGTTATCCACTCTTGAAATTCAGCCGCGAAATCAACTTCACCTACCCGTACCAGAGTTGGCCGGCTAAGGTCGGAGGGTCCGCCGCATGATGGACTACATTCTGGAAGCCTGGGTCAGCGGCAATATCGAGCGAGCGAAGGCCGCTTACATTCTGGGCAAAGGTGAACGATGGCAGCCGGGAAAGAAACTGAAGCTGCTATTTGCCGGATACAACGGCACCCGCAATACCGGCTCAGATGTTCGTCCTGAGGAGACCCTTCGGCAGCTCCGCTATATTCTTGGCACCGAGAACGTTGAGTTCAGCGTGATGAGCCAGAATTTCCAACTGACCGACGGCTATTTCAAAGGCGCGCAGCAGGTACATCTGCCAGACGTGTTTCCGCCGTTCCTTGCGCGCGAGATCCCCAAGCATCACGGCGTTGTTGTCGTTGAAGGCTCAGCTTTCAAGAGTAAGTTCGCGAACGCACTGACTGCGATGATTATCGGCTCACTGGGTACCGCGACGGCACAGAACAAACTGGCGGTGGGATACGGTTCCGAGGCGGGCCACATGGATTCTTCGATCGCCAAAATGTGCGCACGTTACTGCCATGATGCGCTGATCATCACGCGCAATGAAGAATCGCGGACGATCCTGCGGAAGTTAGGAGTTCCGACCGAGCTTGGAACCGATACGGCCTGGACCTTCGAGCCGTTGCCGCCGGAATACGGACGCAAGGTCTTGCAAGGCGCAGGTTGGGACGGAACGACGCCCGTTCTAATCGTGTGCCCGATTAACCCGTTCTGGTGGCCAGTGAAGCCGTCACTGATGAAGTACGCCGCGCATTCGATCGCCGGCGCCTACAAGGACAGCCACTATCGAACGATGTACTTCCACAAGAGCGGACCTGAAGTAGAAGCCGCCTTCGACCGGTATCTCACCGCCATAGCAACGGCCGTGGATGCCTTTCGGCAGCGCCATCGGATTTTCATTGCCCTGGTTGCGACGGAGCAGCTCGACGCCATCGCGTGTCACCGAGTCGCCGAAAAGCTCGGCGGGGCGGCGGTTTTCAGCTCCGAGAATTACGATATGTACCAGATGGTGAGCATTCTGCGTGCTGGCCATCTGATGGCCTCTTCGCGTTTTCATGGAATTGTGACCTCTATGCCGGCGCTGGTGCCTTCGTGCGGTGTCACAATGGACGAGCGCATTCGCAACCTGATGCGCGAACGTGGACATGAAGACATGCTCATGAATGTGGACGATCCCGACCTGGAGCCGAAGCTGCTCACAGCACTTGAAAAGTTAGCGGCCGAGGGCGAACGCATTGCGGACGGAATTGGACGCACCGTCGTGAGAAATCTAAAGACAATGGCGCAGATGGGGATCTACTTCGAAGAGGAAGTGCGCCGCCGCTATCCCGAGTTCCCGACGCGTAAAGGCGAATGGATGTGGCAGGATTATCTGCCGCCACTCGACGTAGGTCTCCGCCGGCTGATCGATATGTATAGCGATGTCAGAGTTTCCGCTTAACTTCGAATGTCATTTCTCGACCAGATATTTGAACGACTAGAAAAATCGAGCAATCAAACGCTCCTGACCGAACTCCGCGAACCTCGCCCCGCGATTGTCACTGCCCGAGAGCTTCACCAGAGAATTTCTCAAGCCCGATCATTTCTTTCTGCGCGTGGTCTGAAAAAAGGCGACCGATGCGCGCTGCTTGCCGCAAATGGCATCGATTGGATCGCTACGAATCTTGCCGTCATGGCAGAAGGGCTCATCGTTGTTCCGCTCTACTCACGGCAGGCTGCGTCAGAGCTAGTCGCAATGATGAAGGACTGCTCGCCAGCGCTGATAATTTTCGGCGACTCAGCGTTGCAAGACGAGATTACCAAGCGCTGGCTGGAGGCGCCGCCGAAGGCTTTGTTTCATGACATCTTCCACGACCAACCTTCTTCGCGGGCGGGAGCGCCCGCGCCACACGTACTCGCTGATTCTGACGTTGTAACCATCATCTACACCTCGGGTACTTCTGGTGAGGCAAAGGGCGTGATGATCACGGCAGGGAATGTCGCCCACATTCTGCAATGTACTTCCGGTCAACTCGACATCCTGATGAAGCGCCGCCCTGGTCAGGACCGTGTGTATCAATGGGCGCCGCTGAATTTCGCAGCTGCATGGATCACCACGCTGACGAGCCTTCTGCGCGGCAGTTCTGTATTCCTGAACACCGATTTGTCCAAACTTGCCGGTGAACTTCGCTCGGTCGCGCCGGACTATTTTGTGAATGTTCCTGCATTGCTCGAACGCGTTCGACGTGCTGTGGACGAACAGCTTTGGAAAAGCGATGGCCTTGTACGGACGATGTACAGCAAGGCCAAGGCTGCATACATCCATAAGCACGAAGATCATGCGAGCATTTCGGATTCGATTTGGCTGACCGTAGCGAAGACAGGAGTATTTCCGACGATCCGAAAAAAGATGATTGGAAATAATCTCAAGGCACTTATCTGCGGTTCGGCCCCTCTGAGCGTAGAGACTCAGCTTTTTTTTATGATGCTAGGGATCCCGGTTTTGCAAGTGTACGGACTTACCGAGACCACGGGAATCTGCACCCTGGACGATCCTAATCACGTGGAACCTGGTCGGGTCGGTGTGGCAATCGGCGGAATTCACATGAAACTCGGCGAGAACGATGAAATTCTTGTCCAAGGGCCGAACATTTTTGCTGGATATTGGAACCGTCCTGAGGAAACAGCCAAGGTACTTCGCGACGGCTGGTTTCACACCGGCGACCAGGGCGAGGTGAACGCGTCGGGAAACTGGAAGATTGTGGGCCGGATTAAGAACCTGATCATTCTCAACTCTGGCCACAACATCGCTCCTGAGTCAATCGAAGACGAAGTCCTTGCTCGCCTGCCCAACGCGCAGCATGTTTTGATCGTCGGCAATGGACGCAGCTATCTTACCGCGCTGGTCTCCGGTGCGTTGACGGCCGAGCAAATGCAGTCAGCTCTTAATGGGGTCAATGCGGCTTTGCCTCACTACAAGCAAGTGCGTGCATTCCGAATTGTTTCCGAGCCTTTCACGATTGAAAACGGCCTTCTCACGGCTAACGGAAAGCTCAAGCGCGATTTGATTGCCAAGCGATTCTCCTCAGAAATCGAAGAGATGTACGCCCCAAAGCGCAGCAACATTGCTTGAGCAGTTGCCGATTCCATTAGTTCTTACACTCTAGTCACTTGTGACAGCATGTTTTCCACGATGCAATACCATCTGGAGAACTCTATGGGAAGAATACTGGGTTTCGTGGGCCTGCTTATAAGTGCGGGCATAATTTTCTACCTGACAACCAGGCAGGCGCAAACGGTCTCGCAAGTGGGCGGAGGAAGCACGATTCAATCTGCCGAGGTTCTCACCGGCGTAAAGGGCGATCTCCTCAGCATTGCAAATGCCGAGCGCCAGTACAGCGTGACGGAAGGGAAGTACGGCTCGTTCGATGATCTGGTCTCCACCCACTACATCAGCATCAAGAACGAGCGCCCGCCTTACTCATACGATATCGAAGCAACCTCCAGTGGATTTCGCGTAACCGCAACCCGTTCGGGCCCAGGCTCGCCATCGCAGCTTTGGATCGACGAAAATATGGAAATCCAGAGTTCGAACTAGCATTTCGCACGGTGTTATTCGGCCACCGTGAGACGCGGCTGCACCATTCGAGCTATGTCTGGGCCACTCTGGTCATGCTAGGCTGCAAATCGTGAAACTCCCGGGACAAAGCAGGTTGGGCGACATGTTGTGCTGCACAGCGCTGGCGTTCTTGATGCTGACTGTTCGGGCGGAAAGCCAGGAATCGAAGAACGAGATCGCCGGCACCTTCGGGCGGACATTCATCAGCAATCAGAGCGTGTTGAATTCAGGTATTGCTGATCCCAGGCTTACGCATGCTCCGGGCTGGACCTTCGAAGGGAACTACGCGCGCGTTTTAAGGGAGTGGGATTGGGCAGACGTTGCAGCTGAAATTCCCGTCGTTTTTTCCCCTGACGAGGATTTGGTTTACGAGGGCAATCAAGTTCCAGAAGGCTATGGCTCCATCTTTGTTACACCGGCGGTTCGACTCCGGCTTATTCCGGAATTGGCGTTCTCTCCATGGGTCAGCTTCGGTGGCGGTTTTGCGCACTTCGCCGCTACTAGCGATCTACTTTTCTTCGGAAAAAATACGGGAAATCGCAGTCTCACCACCGGTGCATTGCAGATGGGCGCTGGAATCGATGTGAGATTGCCATGCAGGAAGCTTCCGCGCCTCAGAGTTCGCGCACAGGTGCGGGATGAATGGAGCGGAATACCACCAATCAACGTGGATGTTGGGAAAACACACCAGCACAACTACTACGTCGCTGGCGGGATCGTGTACAAGTTCTGAAAAGTAAGAGGGAGCGATTCTTATCGCAGGTATGGCAGAAAACTGAATGGTGGAGCTAGTCGGGATCGAACCGACGACCTCATCGTTGCGAACGATGCGCTCTCCCAGCTGAGCTATAGCCCCCTCAGGGATGAATAGATTTTATCACTGGTGTTTCGCGACAGATGCATTTTGAAACCAGCTGCGCGGCACAGGACGCGGATCACCAGAGAGGATCACCGGCGCCCAGATGAGGAAGAATTTTGTCGACGACGAATGCAGGAGCTGTAATTGCGCACGCTGGAGTGCCTCGTCCCGCGGAGTACCGAGGCTGAGTTCTTTGTAGAAGCGATCGATCAGTTTCTGCTGAGGCGCGTCGGCAATCTTCCAAAGCGGTGCAACGAATGTTTTTACTCCAGCGATTGCCGCGGCGCGGCGCATCCCGAATACGCCGTCCGCAGAAGATGGAACGCCATCGGCCATCCGGCATTGCGAGAGCACCAGCATCTCCGAGCCCTGGAGATCAATGTTTTGAAGTTCAAGTGCGGTGAGCAGGCCATCTTGCGAAGAGTGAGGTCCTCTACCGTACGCTTCCTCGAGAACAATAGCGGAGAGGCTCATGACACGCTCTGCGGCAGTGCTGCTCAGTCGGCAGTCTGGACTCGGCGGATCAAGATTGCAATTTTCATTTCCTTTCACCAGCCCATGCCCGACGATGTGAAGCAACGCTGGGTGATGCAGCTCTTTTATCCGTTCCTCTGTGGCTTGGCCTTCGCCCAAAAGTTGTGAAGTCGGGAGCAATTTTTGTATGTCGCGTGCTTCATGCCGAGCACCCATCAAGGGTTCCAACCCTTCAGACCGGAATGTGCGGGCGATCTGGCTTTTGGGGCTTGATTCTTTCCCGCCGGGACTTACAGCGACGATCAGACTTGGCGGCGAAGAATCTGGAGCGTTAGGCCGCTCTTTGTCAAGCAGGTCACGGCTGGAGGAAAGATAACTGATCGCATAACGCTCGATCATCGGAGTGCCACGCGAGTCAGTCAGCGCAGAAAATGGGAGTAGATTCAACATGCCATCCGGAGCAATACGGAGGTGCTGAATTTCTTTTCGTGTTTCAATTTGCGAAAGAAGCGGCGCAAGATTTTTTGACAGTGTGCGCAGAGAGTCGTTCGCAGTCTCCCGAGCCACTTTCAAATTCTCCCGTTCACGTCGCGCGCTGGCCACGCTCCAATCATCCGCTGCGGAGAAAAGGTCTCGAAGAGCGCGATCCGTGCTCGCCGTCGGGCCTAAGTCCAGCCATGTGGGTCCTCCGTTGTGGCCGAGCAGAAAAGCGCCGTAGTGATCTGCCGGCCCAACGCCTTGACTGGGATAACTCACAATCTCGACCAGCAGCTCACCAAGTCCTAACTGCGACCTGATATCTTCAATGCGGACCGGCTGGATCACAGATGCGAACTGCGGGAGAGTACGGCTCAGATTGGCTTCGATAGAGTTGATGTGCTGCCGCAGGATATTCACCGCCTGAAGTGCCTGCTGCGACGACGTCGTTGTCCAGTTGGCTCTCAGGTCGTGCAACAGCCGCTCATATCGGCCTTCGAGTTCGGTGCCAGGAAGCGAGCACGTTCCGACGACTGCTGGTTTGATCTCGCGATAACCAAGAGCGGTCGTTAGGGAAGACTCGCATTCGAGCATGGCTTGACGCTGATTGAACTGTTCACGAATCGACTCATCTGAATTCCGCAGAAGACGTTGGCTCCAGTCGTGCACCTGATCGAGTACCCGGCCTTTACGCCGGGCTACGGCTTCGAATGCGAGAGTGCGCGCGTCCGGCACTTGACCAGCGACCTTTATTTGAAATGCAATGAGCGCAGGTATCGGATTGTCGAGATTTGCGATAGCAGAGTTCTTCGAGCTCTCGGAGCCAGTGCTCAGGATCTCGGTGAGGGCACGGTCGGATATCTCGAGACTACGGCGGTAGAGTGGGGCCGCGGAAAAGTAGTCGCCGCTTTCGGAGTAAATATTGGCGAGATTTGTGAGATAACGTGACAGATCGGGGTGACTCGCGCCTTCACCTTCTTGGATTATGTTTATCGCCTCCTGCAAGCGCTTTTCTGCTTGCGAGTATTCGCGCGAAGCTTGATAGACGAGCGCTTGATCGCTCAATACCGATGCGTATAGCGGGTGCTTCGTTCCTAATCCTTTGACAACGATCTCCGAAGCACGCAGCAGGCTTTGCCGCGCTGCAGTTAGATTCCCGCGACTTCTCTGAGTTTCCGCGAGGCCGAGCAATGCGCTGCCGTAGTCGTATGGCTGGGCCTTCGCGTTCCCGCCATATAAATCAACGGCTTCTTGAAAGAGCTTTTCACCTTCGCCAGGATCTTTTCGCGCCACCAAACGCGCAAGATTGCGTAACGAAGCGCCGATGGTGAGCGCATTCGGGGAATAAATCTTTCTTTTTAGTTCCAGCGCCTTTCGGTAATCGGATTCCGCAACAGTCACATTTCCCATTGCGGCATAGAGCGCGGCGCGGTTATTGAGAAAGATCGCATATGCCGGATGGGATTCTCCGAGTTGTTCGCGTAGGAGTGTGCCACCTTCGGCGTAAAGCTTCTCTGCCGCAGCGTAATGACCTAACTCAGCTTGCAGGTAAGCTGAGGCTACAAGGCTCGCCGAATAAGCGGGATGATGGATTCCGGGCCTGACGCGAAGCACGGCAAGACCTTTATCGAACAACTCTTCGGCCTTGCCGTACTTTCCAACGCGCTGATATGTACCCGCGAGGTTGATACAGAGCGTGCCGTACTCTTCAGCGAGATTTTGGGGAGGCGGTTGCGATTCGTGAATGGCGCGCGCCTGCTCGAAATTCGAAATTGCCAGCTCATATTCGCCAAGCAGCCCTAACGTGCTACCCAGCGTGTTCAGGCTCTCTGCGATTTGCAGATCCGCTTTCCCGAGCTTTCGCGTTCGGATATCGACGGCTTGTTCTGCGAGGATGCGGGCCTCGGGAAGCTTTCCTGAATCACGGCAGAAAAGCGCAAGGTCATTGGCGCTTTCAGCGTATTCGAGACCGTCGGCGCCGAAATTCGTCTTGCGCAAATCGAGAGCTTGACGGAGCGACGGTTCGGCCTCCTTGAAGTCGCCCGATGTATATTCGAAAAATCCCAGACGGTCCAGGCTGCGACTGGTTTCGCGTGCGTTGGATGCGGCCGCAACGGCCAACTTCGCGACGCGAGTCGCTTCTTTCAGATTGCCCTTGTTGTAGAGTTCTTCGGCTTGCTTATCGAGTGTTAACCAATTCTGGGCGGGAGGTGTTTGCGAAAAGGCAAGTAAGGAAATTGCGGCGAGGGTTAGTCCAAATATTTTATTTCTGAATTCGTGCACCTCAATGCATTCCTTTGATGCGAGTCAGGTTGGCTTCCACAAGTTTTTGTTCTTGCAAGGCGTCCTGAACTTGACCGAGAGATTGTAACGCCTGGGCGTACAGCGACTCAGCTTGTTGTTTGTTGCCATGCAATTCTGCCAGAACGCCGAGATTATTCAACCGGCTCGCTTCTGATTTCTGATCGGAGGAAGGGTTCTCCTGATCGAGTAGTTTGCCGGCAAGATCGTAATCGCCGCGAAGAATTGCCACGCTCGCAAGGTCGTTTTGAATCGATATCTTTACTCCTGAAGAGATTTTGCGACCGGTATTTAACAGGTCAAGGGCAGCGCGATACCGGGCTTCCGCTTCGTCAATCGCGCCAGCCTGAAAATCCAGTTGCGCGACTCGTTCCAGGGAAAGGGCTTTTTCACCCGGTGTGAGGTTCGCGCTTTGGGCCCAATGAGCAGATTGCTCGGCGATTTCGCGTGCATGAGTTGCCTGGCCTTGTGCTGCGAGATCGTCAACTTGCTGAAGCAGAGCGGTTAGATGCGTTGAGTCGCTGATTTTGACGGCGTAATGCGGCTGGATGCTCATGCTTAAGAGCGGTGCTCGTGCCTGTTCACGAAAAATCGTAGCGACGGACAAGCGGCCCACTCGTTGTCTGAAGGTTTGGTCCGTAAAGACTTCAACCTCACTCCCCTTAGCCACGCCGTCGATTGAGCCTAGATTGAAAGTAGCCAGTCCACCTTCAATAAGAACGACTGAGCCAGTTTGCCGGGG
>DATBIE010000047.1:0-19451 GCA_036557105.1 Terriglobales bacterium | reverse complement strand
GGCAAGCATGCCAAGATCACCGTGTAGTGCCTCCACCGGATGCATGAACAGAGCCGGCGTTCCCGTCGAACTGAGCGTTGCCGCGACCTTGCGCGCGATCAATCCACTTTTGCCAATCCCGGTAACGACCACACGGCCGGGACAACAGAAAAGGAGGTTTACCCCGTGATTGAATGCATCGGCCATCGGACCGGCAATGCGATCGGCGAGATCAGACAAGGCCCGGGCCTCGATTCGAATTACGTTTTCGCCAATGTGGTGCATGGACGAGAGAGGAAGCAAAGATGTTAGCAGAGAGGATGTCGTCCGTGGCTTTTCTCCGCGTAACTCAGTGTCTTCCGTGGGAAGGTTTTTGGAACAGCCCCTCACCAGACATGACATGCGTTCTGGCTAACCATGGGCTGGCCTTCTTTGCAGCTCCAGGCGTGCTGGAATTCGGGCATGTTCTCGACGACGCCATTCACGCGCCATTTGCCGGGAGAATGCGGATCGGTGGTGGCACGGGCCCGCGCCATCTCGGGACGACGAAGCTCGCACCAGATACGCGCATAGCCGAGATAGAAGCGCTGCTCGGGAGTGTAGCCGTCGATTGTTTTCCCAGCCTGACCGGTCTTGTCGTCCTTTATATAGTGATGCAAGGCCACTAATGCGATGCGGGCGCCCCCATTGTCAGCGGTATTCTCGCCAAGAGTCAGACGGCCGTTCAGCTTCACATCCTCGATGGCGGTGAATCCGCTGTACTCGTTGGCAATGCAACTGGCGCGTTCTTCAAATTGTTTGCCGTCTTCCGCCGTCCACCAATCGCGCAGGTTTCCCTGTGGATCATATTTTCTGCCTTGGTCGTCGAATCCGTGTGTAAGCTCATGCCCGATAACGACGCCAATGCTGCCGAAGTTAGTCGCTTCGTCGGCGCTTTTGTCGAAGAAAGGCGGCTGCAGAATTCCGGCAGGGAAAACAATCTCATTTCGCGGCGGGGAGTAGTAAGCGTTCACAGTGGGCGGAGTCATGCCCCATTCGTTGCGGTCGAGCGGCTTGCCTATTTTGTTAACGTCGCGCTTGGCCTCAAACTCGTTCGCTCGCAGGAAATCGCCAATTAGATCTCCACGCACAATTTTGACCGAACTGTAGTCGCGCCATTTGTCGGGATATCCGATTTTGTTGCGGATGGCGCTCAGCTTTAGGTGGGCCTGCTTCTTAGTATCTTCCGACATCCAGGAAAGATTTTGGATGTCTTCGGACAATGCTTTTTCGAGGGCATCGACCATCCTCAACATGCGTTGTTTGCCTTCTGCGCCGAAGGTGAGTTCCACATAGCGCTGGCCAAGCGCCTCGCCAAGTTCGTCGTCGACGGCCGCAACGCAACGTTTCCACCGCGGCTTGATTTCGGTCTGTCCGGTAAGTGCTTGCTGCATTTTAAAATTGGCATCCACGAATGGTTTGGAAAGCCAGGGAGCGGTGCCGTCCAGCATGTGCCAGGTTACATATGTCTTCCATGCGTCCAGCGGCTCGGAGTCGAGCAGCCCATTCACCTGCTTGAAAAACTCCGGATTGCTGACGTTCAGTTCGGTGAAGTTGGGCGCTTTCACATCAGTGAAGAACCGCGCCAGTTCGAAATTTGATGCGAGCTGCGCGGCTTCCTGCCGGCTCATTTTGTGATCGCGGGTTTTAGGATCGCGGCGGGCCGTGCGGTCCATTGCGGCTTTTGCGAGTGCTGTTTCGATCCGCAACACCGTGTGGGCCGAAGCAGTCGCCTGATCAGGCGATTGTCCGGCGAGCTTAAATAACTCTGTTGCATACGCGACAAAGCGGTCGCGGATGTCTTTCATGTGCGCGTCGTCTTTTAAGTAATAGTCGCGGTCAGGCAGCGAGAGACCGCCCTGGTCGATGTAGGCGATCACCATATTAGCGTCGTGCAGATCGGGCGAGCTGTAAAAGTTGAACAGAGGATTCGGTCCGATCATATGCACGTGCGCAATGGCGTCAATCAGTTCGTGCTTATTTTTCACGTCTGCGATGCGGTCGAGTTCAGACTTCAGTGGCTCGAGCCCCTTCGCATCAACGGCGCTCTCATTCATACAGGAGGCGTAGTAGTCTCCGATCTTCTGGTCAATCGCATTGCGATTCGGATTGTCGAGCGCTGCTTTCTCTAAAATTTGTTTCAGGATGTCGCTGTTGCGATCATGTAGTTCGATGAATGTTCCCCAGCCGGCCTGGTCCGCTGGAATTTTCGCCGACTTGATCCAGTTGCCGCACGAATATTGATAAAAATCCGCACAAGGGTCGGCAGTCTTGTCGACTGTGCTGAACCTGGCAGCATCGGCACTGACTGCCTTGGAAGTGCTGGTTTGCGCGAAACAAATAGAGGGTGCAGTCAGAAGCGAGAGGAGCAGAGCGGTGTACAGGCGCACGGTTGACCTCGCGTTAAATTTAGAACTTGAAATTTTAGGCCTTCTTGTCTTGGACGGGCAAGTAAGCGGGTGGTTAGACATGAGAAGAGACACGGTTTTTACAACTTGCGGCGCTACTGGCTTCCGGGACTTCGCTCGCCGATATATTTTTCGACGGTGCTCTTCCACTTACTTTGGGACTTAAGAATGAACTCGATTACATCCCGTAGAGCGCCGTCTCCTCCCCCGTGTTTGGTTACGTAGTGAGCGTCGCGCTTGACCTCGTCGCGTGCGTTGGCCACGGCCACGGCCAGGCCGCAATTCCACATAACCGGAAGATCGATCACATCATCGCCGACGAAGCACGCCTCAGTGGGGCTGATCTGCTCCTGTTCCAAAATTTGTTTAAAGACAACAAGTTTGTCGTTAATCCCTTGATGAACGTGATCGAGCTTGAGATCGCGAGCGCGCAGGGCCACAGTTTCTGAAATGCGTTTAGTGATGAGACCGGTCTTGAGACCTCCCAGCCTGGCCAGGGAAATGCCGGCCCCGTCATGCGCATGAAAGCCTTTAGCCTCAACGAAGCTTTCACTGTGAAGTCCAAAACCGCCCTGGCCGCCGTGTTTGGCGGACTGTTCTCGAATGGTTTGCTGAGCTCCGGGTGGGGCAGGGAAGAAAAAGAGCTTGCCGTCGGTGAGGACCCCGTCGACATCGAACAACAATAGTTTAATTTTCTTCGCGCGCGACTTGCTGTCTGCCATGCGCGGATTTTATCAGAGCGGATGCGGTCTTCCTCCCCGTCTGCAGTCATTCGGTGTAACCTATCCTCGTTTTAGCAGCGGAGGTTTCAACCATGACGCGAGTTCTGCTTGTGGTCGGCGATGCAACCGATCGCTTGATGCGTGGTACCCCTTATTGCGTTAACGAGCCTGAGTAGGATGCTTTGTTCTGTACGTGGAATGTCGCACTTATCCCGAGGTTCAAAAGCTCCTGACAGAACTGACAGTGGATTGAGAGACGCGCCGCGAAAACAATTCCACTGTGGTCGCTAGCCCCGCAATGCGTTTAATGATCCGTGAAAAGCAGCTTATCGGAATTGGTTGAGCACGATTCCAACGCTCAAGAGTATTTTCACTACCTAGGGCGAACGACCGTCTGGTTCAAGACGTTCTTGGGGTCCAGCATGTTTTCCCCGACGAGAATCGCTCTCTTAGCTCTCCTGTTTTTACCCATGTACGCCCCTGCTCAGCTCGACGATGCTGGTTTTGTGACAACTGATCTTGGCGCGCACCATCTGCCGCTCAGCTTCGAGCAGAATCGAGGGCAGGTAGCCTCGGAATATGACTACGTTTCACGAAACCGCGGTTACGCGCTGTTGTTGAACCGTTCCTCGGCAACTCTGTTTTCCGCCCGCAATTCGCGCCGTCCTGGGAGTATGATTCGCATTCGATTTATCGGTTCCAGACCCAGTGCCATCCCTCGCCCGTTCGAGCGGGTGGCGACCCGCACCAACTACCTGATCGGCAACGATGCTCGTCGATGGATGACGAACGTACCGAACTATGGCCGCATTGTCTATGAACGATTGTATGAGGGAGTGGATGTCATCTATTACGGCACCGATGGGCAGCTCGAATTCGATTTCTTGCTTCATCCTGGCGCCGATCTCAAAAACATTCGAATCGCGGTCGAAGGCGCCAAGACGCTCGCAGGCGAGGAACTCGTTATTGCCAACAACGGCACGAAAGTGATCCTGAGAAAACCTCGTGTCTACCAAACAAAGGGTGGGCATAAGCGCCTTCTAACAGCGAGCTACACACTCGACGCGCACCACCAAATCGGATTCGCGATCCCTATCTACGATCGCAGCCAGAGGCTGGTGATTGATCCAGTGCTTTGGTACTCCACACTGGCAGGGGGCGGTAACCAGGAATATGCCGGAGGGATCGCGGCTGATTCGTCAGGCAACACATATATCGCTGGACGCACATTTTCGAAGGATCTACCTACCACTCCCGGGGCGCTCGACCGAACCTGTGACCCGAGCAAAACCTGCGCGTTATTTGGCGATGCATTTGTGGCTAAACTCACGCCTCACGGTACACGTATTTGGCTGACATATCTCGGCGGCAACTCCGACGACAGCGCGGAAGATGTTGCTGTTGATTCAGCGGGGAATGTTTACGTGACGGGGCGGACGGACTCAGACGATTTTCCTGGACGAGCGCTGGATCAAGCCCCTGCCCTCAGCACCCCCGCCTTCGTGTACGTGACTAAGATCAATCCAGCCGGTACCAGGATCCTATACTCGGCCAGATTCTGCTGGACATGTGCAGTCAGCAGCATTGCGATCAATTCGGCAGGAGAAGCTTTCGTTGGCGGAATTACGGACGGAAAAACACTTCACTCAACCGCAGGCGCATTTCAACCGGACCCGCCTGACTGTGCAGTTCCTGACTCTGACATCAATCCATGTCTACAGGCATACGTAGAAAAGCTGAATGCCGCGGGAGATGCGATTGTCTATGCCACGTACCTGGACGGAACATTGGATACCGCTATTTCCGGCATCGCGGTGGATACCTCGGGAAATGCCTACGTCACAGGCTCGACCAATGCGACTGACTTCCCGACTACAACCGGAAGCTTCATGCCAAGTTTCGGAGGAGGTCGTTACACTGCATTCTTGGCGAAATTCAACTCGGCCGGGTCATCGTTGATGTATTCAACATTCTTGACAGGCACCTCTGCTGGCGCCGAAAGCTACGGATATGCGGTTGCGCTTGACGCTGCGAACAACGCATATGTCGCGGGAGCCGCCAAAGGAGGATTTCCCGTCACATCCGGTGCTTATCAGAAAGTAGTCAAAGGAAGATGGGACGGTTTTGTCACAAAAGTGAATCCGACCGGCTCCAGCCTCAGCTACTCGACGCTATTAGGCGGAACCGCTAGCCAAGTTGCGACAAGCATTGCGGTATCGCCCGCTGGAATTGCGTTTGTGATCGGCGGCACAGCATCTGCGGATTTTCCTACTACCATGACGGGACTTCAACGGGTGCTTCGCGGTCCAAATGATTACTTCGTTGCAAAGCTGACGGCTAACGGCGGTGCCTTAAGCTATTCGACATATCTCGGAGGCAGTGGTTCCGACGACGCCGACACCACACCTGACATTTTTCCTTTTACCAAGCCCAGGATCGCGCTGGGTCCATTTCTGAATGCCTACGTGACCGGAACGACGAGCTCGAAGGATTTTCCCACTACTCCGGGAGCGTTCATGACGACGAACGCGGCGGGAGACCATGATGTTTTCGCTGCGCAGATCGTACCTTTATGCGCTCTGCCACCCCAGAACCCAACGGTTGTCATCTGTAAACCGGTTGATAACTCCGTCGTGACCTCGCCCCTGACAATCATGGCTGGCACACGAGACAGTACGCCGGTGAAGGTGATCCAAATCTACGTGGACGGATCGAAGGCATACGAGGCCAATTTGTCCGCCATCATGGCAAGACTGCCATTGAATCCTGGCCCACATCGCATCACCGTTCAGGCCGATGACTATGTTCGCCCGCCTTTTAGCTCCACGATCAACGTCAACGTAGGTCCATGATCCCGATCATGCTTGGCAGATGATTGCCGACACAAACGGGTTATCACGTTTGAAGGAACGCGGTGGAAGCCTCAAGACAAATGGCCTTGGCCGCCGTGTTTGGCGGACTGTTCTCGAATGGTTTGCTGAGCTCCGGGTGGGGCAGGGAAGAAAAATAATTTGCCGTCGGTGAGGACCCCGTCGACATCGAACAACAATAGTTTAATTTTTTTCGCGCGGGACTTGCTGTCTGGCATGCGCGGATTTTAGTAGAGGGCCCGTTTCTTCAGTTGCGGTACTGTCGGTGGCGGCTCACCTTCCTTATGGACTATCCGGTGTAACATACTTTGTTGCATTGCAAACGGAGGGTTTGGCCTATGACACGAGTTCTGCTGGTAGCTGGGGATGCAACCGAGTCGCTTGACACGTGGTACCCCTATCATCGGTTGCGTGAGGAAGGAATCGAGGTGCACATTGGTGCGCCTGCAAAAAAAGTCTTGAGATCGGTGGTCCACGATTTTGAGCCCGGTTGGGACACCTATGTGGAGAAGCCCGGCTATCACATTCCCGCTGATATCGGCTTCGCGGATGTCGATCCCATCGACTACGACGGCATCATCCTGAGTGGCGGACGCGCTCCAGAATATCTGCGCAACGATCAAGCGCTGCAGAAGATCGTTCGGCATTTCGTTGAACATAACAAGCCTATTGCGTCGCTCTGTCACGGATCGTTGATCCTTGCCGCCATTGACGCCGTTCGCGGCCGCACCATCGCCACCTACGAGGCCCTCGCGACGGATATCGAACGCGCCGGGGGCAAGTTCGTGAATGAAGAAGTAGTGGTGGATGCAAATCTCGTCACGTCGCGCACTTGGATGGATCTGCCGTTCTTTATGCGGGAGTTCTTAAGGCTGCTGAAAGGTGCGGAAAAAAGTGTCGCAGCGTGAGGGTGCCCCGCGTGCGACGGGGAAGCGCCGAGCCGGAAGGTTTTGATTGCGGCTTTTGTCGAGTCAATTCATAAGATTGAGTTAAGACTCGCTTTGTTGGCGTTTGTCTGACCCTATTATCCGGTAACTATTCCATTTTGCCAGCGGCCGGACCCACGGCGGTCGCCTGTTTGGTCTTCAGGTCGATGCCGATTAGCGCAACTCCGCCCACTCCCCCGTGGACGTTGCTAACCACGTGGCCGCGAGCTCTGAGGTCCTCCTTCACTTCTTCGGGCAGGCTGCTGGGAACAGACAAGCTGCCCAACTTCGCACCGTCCTGGCCGAAGGAGCTGATGAAATGGTCGGTGGAGAAACGCGGCGCTTTAAATGCCTCCTCTGGACCCATCCCGAAGATGACATAGTTGAGGATGACTTGAATAGCCGCCTGATCTTGCATGTCACCGCCGGCTACTGAGATCGCCATCACGGGTTGGTTGTCATGGAAAAGCAGAGTCGGGCTCAGTGTGATGCGCGGCCGCTTCCCGGGTTCGATGACGTTGGGAGTTCCCGCAAACGTGTTCAGGCTGGTCAGGCGGGCTCCGTGAATAATGCCCGTGTGGCCGGCCACGCCCGCCGTGCTCGATAGTCCGCTGGGAGTCGCCGCGATGACGTTGCCAAATTTATCCGTCACGCACATGACGGTGGTCCCGCCATGCCAGGGACCGGTGATGGTGGGCGGCTTGGTCGGCTTCATGTTGTACGGATCGCCCGGCCTTAGCTCGAGAGACGCCTTTTTTGGATCAATCAGTTTCCGCCGCATTTCCGTGTACTGATCGGACAGCAACTGCTGCATTGGAACTTTCGTAAAGTTCGGATCACCGTAATACTCGTCACGATCCGCGAGCGCGAGTTTCTCCGCTTCGATCACCGTATGAATGTAATCAGCGGAATTGAAGCCCATTTTCTTCAGGTTGAAGCCTTCGAGCAGCCGCAACGTCTGTAACAGATAGGGCCCCTGCGTCAGCGGACCTGCCTTGTAGACCGTATAGCCGCGGTACGTGGTTGTGAGCGGATCCACTACCGGAGTCTTGTGTGCAGCCAAGTCCGACTTGCGAAGAAAACCACCCTTTTCGATGTACCAGGCTTCGAGCGCGTCGGCGACGTCTCCGCGATAGAAGCGGTCGGAGACGGCTTGCAGTTTCTCCTCCCGCGTACCTTTCGCGGCTTTTTCTGAATCTACCAATTTCCGAAAGGTCACAGCCAGATCGGCTTGCCAGTGCACGCCGGTTTCAATCTTCTGGTCGCTGCCGGTATCGATGTACCAGGTGGGTCCGCCCGCGTCGAGGATGGCTAGCGTCGGCTGCACGACTTCCTCGAAGCTCTTGGTTCCGTAAAGTTTCAGCAGGGTCACGACGGCATCTATGGTGCTGGGCACGGCGGCTGCCTTGACGTCTCCATCGGGGATTCCGTGTTGCATGTACCAAGCGATGGCTTTGGGGTCGCCCGGTGCCTCGCCTATTCCCTCGATCAGCTTCACGTTTTTGTGGTCGGCGTTGTAAATCAGGATGGGCACTTCTCCTCCGACGCAGAACGCGCCTACATATGTGACCGAGAGCGCCAGCAGAGTCGCGGCGCCTGCGTCGGCGGCATTTCCGCCTTGTTCCAAAATCTTGAGGCCCGCCGCAGTGGCCGCAGGTCTGCCGGAAACAACTACGCCTTGACTGCCGACCGTGACACTGGATCCATGGTGATGGGATGGCGTTTTGGTGTACTGCGGCCAGGCGAAGGGTGCGATCAAAAGGAGGAAGACGAATAATATAGAAACAATCTTGCGCATGAGAACGTAAGCTCCGTTGTTGTGGGCCGACATTCATCGCCGGCAGTCATAAAGGTTATATCAGCTCTCTTATTTTGCGTCGGCTGCCATGTGGATGGGTGAAGGAGATCAGGACTTAAATCGAAGTCCCTGAAACTGATAACGTCACAACAACAGATCAGTACGCCGAACTGTATATCCTCTGCTATTCTTGCGCTATCAAGTCACTCTGACTTTTCTTAGGCCGGGATGGCGGAATTGGCAGACGCGCTGGACTTAGGATCCAGTGCCGAAAGGCGTGCAGGTTCAAGTCCTGTTCCCGGCACCAGCTTTGCGGCCCCCTCGACTTCGCTCGGGATTTCGGCAGCGGACCCGCTGGATGCCTCAAGTTCAAGTCCTGTTCTTAGTTACCATTTTCATCGACGACGCTGTTTCTTCGCGCTCTTTTGCGATTTAAAAAGCACTACCGGAAAGTCCGCAAAGATTTCGCTAAGTGCGCGAAGCGCAATAACTGCTATATAACAGCTAGCGATGGTGTGGAACGGTTAAGCGGTCGAATCATAGTAGTTGCGGAAGGTGCTATATAGGTCTATACTTCGCCGGTTCTTGAATTCTGGAGCGAGGATTGCCCTATGAAGTCCCCATTTTCGACGCGCACCTGCCACAGTTTATTAGCTGCAACATCGATGACGATTCTGCTCGCCCTCGCCGCGACCGCATTCGCCCACGACAAACACGGACGAGATGATCACGGCAAAATCATGGCGGGATATTTTGAAGAGTGGAGTATCTATGGAGCGAACTACAACATCGCCAATCTTCAGGCCAACGGTGTTGCGGATCACATAACCCACCTTTTATATGCGTTCGGCAATGTGGCACCGACGATCGGCACCCCGAATGCGCAATGCCAGTTAGCGGATACTTGGGCGGATTACCAGACGCCATTTCTTCCCAGCGTCAACGGCCAGCCTTATACGGGCCCTTTGTTTGGCAACTTTGCGGCGCTGCAGCAACTTAAGGAACTTCATCCGAATTTGAAGATTATGATCTCGCTCGGTGGCGCATCGGCAGCAAATACCGCCGGTTTTGTATATGCCGCAAGTACTCCGGCACTGCGTTCGCAGCTTGCTGCGTCCTGTATCGACATGTTCATCAAAGGCAATATTGCTGATGGGATTTCTGCCGCAAATCTGTTCGACGGGATCGATCTCGATTGGGAATTTCCCGGCGCAACCGACAAGCAAAATTTCACTCTTCTTGCGCAGGAGTTTCGCCGTCAGCTGGACGCGTTGGGCAAGGCGAATGACCGCCACTATCTGCTGACGATGTTCGCGCCCGCAGGATCACAAAACTACAGCAATCTCGAGCTTAGAAAGGTTGCAAGAGAACTGGACTTTTTTAACCT
The DNA here is from genome assembly GCA_036557105.1 of Terriglobales bacterium. GTDB lineage: Bacteria > Acidobacteriota > Terriglobia > Terriglobales > Acidobacteriaceae > Gp1-AA145. The sequence continues at coordinate 9,322 of DATBIE010000047.1, read as the reverse complement.
TCAAGGTTATGACCTGAACGGCACCTGGGAAACCGTAACGAACCATGCCGCCTCAATCTTTGATTCGCGGCAGGATCCGAATCGCGGACAAGGGTTGTTCGATGATGCCGTCGTCGAGGCATATCTGAGGGCCGGGGTCCCGGCTCGACAGTTAGTGCTCGGCGTTCCTCTATACGGGTATGGTTGGACAGGAGTTCCTGGTGCGAATGGAGGCTTGTACCAGAGTTCAACCGGGCCGGCGCCTTCGCCAACTGGCGACACTCTTCAAACTCCGGGGGTGGCGACATACATGACACTGGCGAGTCTCACTGGAGTCGAGCACCACTATGACGGGAGGAGATTCGCAACATGGATCTACGATCCTTCAACGCTGACGTTCTGGAGCTATGACGATCCTGCCATCGCGTGGGCAAAGGCGATTTACATCGACCTTCGAGTCCCGGGCGGACTGGGTGGGGCCGTCGTTTGGGCCTTCAAGGATGATGATGCCAACGGCACGATGGTGAAGACGCTGGCGCGAGGTTTAGGGCGACGATAGTCTCGCGGGTGAGTTGACTTGGGTGTTGTGGGGCCGGATACGTTGACCGGCCTTGCTCCACAACGTGCTTGCCAGCGCCTCGGCGGTGATGCGGGGCAGGCTTCGATAGAGACGTTCGCGCAGGTCGGAGTATTCCTGCGATCCGGAAAACAGATCGCGCATAAGTTTGCGAAATTGCGGACTGCGATCTGTGAGCTGAATCATGCGCTCGATCACTGATTCACCCATCCATTCGCCAGTGTAGAAACGATCGGCGATGCGGGCGGCGTGTTCGAGTTCGCCAAGGAAGTCGTTTCTGACGAGAAAAGGGTATTGTTCGGGGATGCGGGCCAAGAGAGCATTCGACAACAGTTCGGCCGAACGGAAAGCATAGTACAGACCTTCGCCCGTGATTGCATCGACAAAGCCAGCCGCGTCACCGATCATCGCCCAGCCATCCCCGCAGAATGGAACACTGCGCAGCGCGGCAGGAGTGAGCGACGGGATGATGTGGGCATAAAACGTTGCATCGTTGTGATCGAGTCCAAACTCGGGAAGCGAGTCTTCAAGCAGTCGGCGCAGTTCAGCGGTACTCTTACCTTTCATGCGGCCGCAGATTCCGGCGGAGAAATGATCGGCGCGCGGGAAGATCCAGATGTAGCCGTGAAGCCCCTTCAAAAATTTGATCTGGACGGTGTGATGGTTGCCGGGAATGTAGTATCCGGCGGCAACCATGAAATTCTCTGGGCCAAGAGGGGCGGACAACTGAGCGCGCAGAGAATTACGCGCACCGGCTGCGATCACTAGGAAAGTCACGGTGTAAGTTGAAGCAGGTGTCGTAAGGCGCCACTCACCGGCCTTGCCTTCGATCCGTAGAATCCGTTCGCGATATATAGCGGTGCCTGCGGCTTGCGCACGATCAAGCAGCAGTCCGTTCAGCTTCACACGCGAGAAGATTGCGATCTGATGATCGAGACGGAAAGCAGCTTTTCGCCCGGAGGAAGAAATTAATTCGCACTTGTCCACCCAGTTGCGCTCGATTTCGCTACTTCGAAGAAACGGCCAGCGGGCGAGAGCTTTGTCTGTTACACCGCCGCCGCATGGTTTCTCCCATGCAAGTTTTTCGTCGAAAAGGAGGACTTCGCATCCAGTGCGGGCGAGCTCAGTCGCGGCGAAGGAGCCCGCGGGTCCTCCGCCAACGATTGCGATGCGCCCTGGATCGTGCATGGTTCAGACGCTGCTCGGAACACATTTTACTTCTGCGGGCAACTTTCAACAGCATCCCGCCTTTTGGCCATGATGACACACGTACCGCCTATGAATGGGAAATGAACTCGAATTGTCTAACCACAGCGAACTGTGGAAGCATGGATAATGTCACTTTGAGGTCTTCGTCCGAAAATCCCTTTCCTGAGCCTTCCGGAAGGTTCGAATGCACCTGCTGATCGTCGAAGATGATAAGAAGATGGCCAGCGCTCTCAAGCAGGGTCTGGAAGAGGAAAATCATCGCGCGACTGTGGCCAATAATGGGTTGTCAGCGATCGAATTGCTTAGGGCCTGCACCTTCGATGTGATCGTGCTCGACATAATGTTGCCGGGAGTTGACGGTTTGGAAGTCGCACGCCGAATGCGTGCAAAAGAGGTACGTACTCCCATATTGATGTTGACGGCCCGGGATGCCATACCCGATATCACGGCAGGACTCGACGCGGGCGCTGATGATTATCTGACCAAGCCGTTTGCGTTTGCTGAGCTTCTGGCGAGGATAAGGGCACTGGGGCGGCGTGGGCCGGCAAATCTTCCGACAGTTCTGAAGATAGGCGATTTCACGATTGATTCTGGCACACGGGAGGTAAAACGTGGAAACCGCGAGATTAACCTAACCGCAACAGAGTACCGCTTGCTCGAGATGCTCATGAGAAACGTGGGGCATGGAGTTTCGCGGTCGGCGATCCTGAATGCGGTTTGGGGTCTTGACGACGAGATCGAAGAAAATACACTGGATGCTTTTGTCTCTTCGCTCCGCAGCAAAATCAACAAGGGGCAGGAAAAAGATCTGATCGAAACAATCCGCGGCTTCGGATATCGCATAAGAAGTCAAAAATGATGAGCCGATTCTCAATTCGTGCCCGGTTGACCATGTGGTATGCCCTATGCCTCGCAGCAGCGTTGGTCCTCTTCACAGCAGCCGCGATTTTATTGATGCGGCGAAGCATTTATATAACTGTGGACGAGCAGCTTGCGGACGAGATGAATGCCGTACAGAACCTGATCCGGACTACGGCAACATCTGATCTGCCCAATCAAGTGCGAACACATGAAGAACTGCAAGCAGGATCCTCACTGCTCCAAGTCGCGAATGAGCGCGGCGACTTTTTGTATCGTTCTCCTCGGTTGCGCGAACTCGCGGTTCCTATGCCGTTGGCCGGATCTCGCAAATTTGCAATCGCTTGGTTTGGAAAGAGCCCGTTGCGCGTGTATGCGAAGTCGACTTCGGAGCAGGGGCACACTTTCACGATCCTGGTCGCGCAGGATATGGACGACTACTTTGAAGCGACTGCGCGATATGAGCTATTCATGCTTATCGGAATTCCGCTGCTGTTGAGTATCGCAGCCCTCGTCGGTTATTGGATCAGCCGGCGTGCGCTGGCGCCGGTGGACCATATCACTCGCGCCGCGCAGAACATAAGTCCGAATGATTTGACCGGCAGGCTCACATTGCCCGGAACCGGAGACGAACTTGAGCGGCTCGCAGAAACTCTGAACTCGATGCTGCAGCGCATTGAAGGCGCGTTTCAGCGGATCACGCACTTCACGGCGGATGCGAGCCATGAATTGCGTACCCCGGTTGCGCTCATCCGGACGCGCGCGGAGATCAGCCTGCGAAAGTCCCGCAACGATCAAGAGTATCGCGAGGCTCTGCAGGAAATTCTCCACGAAGCCGAACGGATGAGTGTATTGATTGAAAATTTGATGTTGCTGGCTCGAGCCGATCTCGGCGCTCAATGTCTTACGCTGGAGCGCACGGACCTTTGCGAAATTGCCCAACGTGCTTCCGTTCGAGGAAAAATTTTGGCGGATACCCGTGAACTGCGCTGGTCACAGACGATCCCCGATTCTCCTTTGTGGATAAAAGCCGACAGCGAATCTGTTGGGCGCCTGTTTCTAATTCTTATCGACAACGCCGTTAAATATACGCCTGTTCGTGGCAGCGTCGCTTTTCAGATCACAAAATCAAACGGCAATGTTCATGTCGATGTCAACGATACTGGAATCGGGATTGCTGAAAGAGATTTGCCTCACGTGTTCGAGCGATTCTATCGCGCGGACACGGCGCGTTCTCGTGATTCTGGAGGTGCGGGGCTGGGGCTTGCAATCGGTCAATGGATTGTCAACGCCCATCAAGGCCAAATCACCGTCGAGAGCGCAGTCCAAGGCGGCTCCCGTTTCCGAGTGTCATTCCCACTTATAAATTAACGTTTTTTTCTTAGTTATTTATGCTCTCCATTCCTCCGCCATTAAAGGGGCAGACAACTTGCCCCTGTTGTAGCCCGCGAGTTCAAATTGCAATGCTTGGAATTCAAAATTGGTTGACAACTACTCTCGATCAAAAATAAAGTTTGCCTCGCGAGCTTCTCTCTCGATAAGCCGCGTGTAAGTAAACGTTTCCACGCCGGAGTTCTATGAAACGCTCACTGCAGTTATTCGCTTTTTTCTGCTGCGCCCTCCTGTTGACGGCACAATTGGCCTTGTCGCAGGCAACGACAGGTTCCATAGTTGGCAGCGTAACTGACGCTTCCGGAGCCGTTGTGCCCGGCGCGGAAGCGGTGGCGACAAACAAGCAGACCGGAGTTACATATCGTGGAATCACAAGTAATGACGGCGACTACGTCATTCATGCCCTGCCTCCAGGCACCTATGGCGTTCGGGTCAGTAAACAAGGTTTTGAAACAACGGCGGCTGACAACGTCGCGATCACGATTGATCAGAAGCAACTCTTGAACTTTGAGATGAAGGTCGGGGCAGTGACGGAGACGGTTACCGTCATGGCCCAACCAACAATGCTACAAACGCAAAGCGTTGAAACTGGGAATGTAGTCCACAACGAAGACATAATCGACCTGCCAACTCTGGGCCGCGATTTTCTGGCACTCACGGCCTTGACGCCTGGGGTTAACGCAGTTGGCGGCAGCATTAACTCGTTCAATTTTGGAATCAGTGGCGGCAGGGAATACGCAAATTCAATTCAAATCGACGGCGTCGAAGCCACCACAAACCGTACACAGGACATCACAGTCACGCCGAGCGTGGACTCAGTTGAGGAGTTCAAAGTTTCAACGTCCGCCTATTCGGCCGAGTTTGGCAGATCGGCAGGAGGAGCGGTCTCAATTCAGACCAAGTCAGGGACAAATTCGTTCCACGGTACCGCTTACGAATTCTTCCGGCCAAACTTCACCACCGCAAAAGACTACAGCTTCACTGGCGACCCGGTTCCTCCGTCAGTCCTGAAGCAGCACAACTATGGAGGAACCTTCGGTGGACCGATCGTTAAAAACAAGACGTTCTTTTTCGCTTCGTACGAAGGACTCAAGCATACTGAGGCGTTTGACTACGTCTTCTTTACGCAGCCCAAGAACCAGGTAAAAATTTTGCCCAACGGAGACATTGATCTTTCCGGTCTAGTAGATCCAACATCGGGAACTCAGATTCCGATTTACGACCCGGTGGATCTACTTAACTGTTTCGCTTTCTGTCCCACTCAGTTCCCAAACAATATCATCCCGGCGAACCGGGTTAGCCCTGCCGGTCTCGCCATCTACAACAATTTTTTACCTAGCCCCAATCTTCCTGGTACCGACCACGGGTGGTTCAATAATTTTCAGGTCCACTCTCCAGTGAAGATCACTTCGCGCAACGCCGATGCTCGTTTAGATCACAGTTTTTCTGACAAAGACCGACTATCTGCTGTCTTCCATTACACTGACGGGAACGATTTTGTAGCTGATCCTTATTGGGGCCACACTGTGGTTCCGGGAGCGGGCGACGGCGATCAAGGGCAAAACGAAACCTTCGCAACCCAAGAGTATTCGATTTCGGAGAACCACATTTTTTCGCCCCGTCTCCTCAATGAGGTGCGCTTTGGTTATACGACGTACTCCCAGAACCAATACAGCCTTCTAAACGGGCATGACTGGTCGACCCAATTCGGCGTCAACAACATTGCTGTCCCGGGATTCCCGGCCACGGACGCCTTCCCATGGACTTTTATGGGTATAGGCAATTTCTTTGGGGGATCAACTTTCAAGCCATTCCTCATTCATGATCAGAATTATCAGGTGGCCGATAACCTCATTCTTTCTCAAGTGGGTAGGCACGAATTGAAGCTTGGCGGTGATTTTCGTCGGTTAAATTCGCATCCGAATTTCTCGCTATTCCCGACCGCTTTCTTTTTTTTCGGTGGCCCATTCGCCGCAATGACGAGCGACTGGAGCTTTACAAGTCCGCAGAACGCTTGCTACGCGACAGGGGGTACTCCGCCGTCCTGTGTTCAGTCCAACGCTCTTTACGGTACGGGCGGCAATGACCTTGCAGACCTGCTGCTTGGCTTGCCCTTGGATGTCCAGATGGGCCTTCAGTTGACGAATCCTCATACCCAAAGCTGGGACACATCCTTTTATGGACAGGACACCTTCAGAGTGAGCCCGAAGTTCACGCTGGTTTATGGCCTGCGGTATGAATTCCAAGCCCCCTATACCGAGGCGCATAACAATCAAGCAAATTACGATCCGCAGACGGACAGCCTGTTGCTTGCAGGGCGAGGTTCAAACCCGGCTGGGCTCATCAAAGCACAGACCACCAACTTTGCTCCCCGTGTAGGCGCGGCATATCAAATCAACTCGAAACTCGTAATCCGCGCTGGTTACGGCTTCTTCTGGTCGCCAGAGAATGACGGCCGCGAAGACATTCTCACCAAGAACTTCCCCTTCGCCACCCAGATCACGTTCAACACTAATCCTTACCTTGGCCCGTGCTCTAGCTATGGAGCAGTTACTGGCGGTCCCCAGCCACCATGTGCGAGCACAGCTCCCGGTGTGCCGACTCCGGGTCTGTTTTATTATCAGATCGATTCGGGGTTCCCGCGTTCTACAACGATTCAGATTCCGCAAGGCGCATCTAGTATTGCGAGTAATTCCATTTTGGACCCATCTGGCCAGCCGGTCGGAAGTCTGGAAACCAGTTACTACATCACTCCAGATCTCAAAACCGGGTACACGCAGAATTACAACTTTGCCATTCAGCAAGAACTCGGCTCAAACCTTGCTCTGGAACTAGCTTACGTAGGTTCCGTGAGCCACGACCTTTCATATCAGGTCGGTAATATCAATCGCACTAACTACGCCACCGGATCTCCTTTCGTAACTCCTAACCTAGGACAAATCATCGAAATTAATGATGGAGGCAACGGTAATTACAATTCCTTACAGGCAAAGTTGACAAAGCGGGTGTCGCATAATCTGAATTTTCAAGCTAGCTATACTTACGGCCACAGCATCGACAATGGGCCAGCGCCGTTCAACCTTGGTCATATCAATAACGACAATCCTCAGGATCCGCGCAATCTGCGGGCTGAGGTAGCTTCTTCTGACAACGACATCCGGCACAATTTCACTTTTAGTGGGCTCTACAGGTTGCCATTTGGCCGTGGGCAGGCATTCTTTGGGAATTGGGGACGCGCGCAGGAATTAGTTTTGGGTGGATGGCAGCTCAACTCGGTGTTCAACGCTCAGACCGGGACACCCGTAAACGTGATCCGGTCAAGCAATGGCGACCAATTTTATTCGGGGCTTCGCCCAGACCTGGCGGGAGATCCCAACTTGCCGAAGAGCCAACGCACATTGGATCACTATTTCAATACTGCGGCGTTCGATTCCACGCGGTTTGACACTTGCGATACCTCTACGAACCCCGGCTGCAACTTTCTTTCGGGAAGTGCGGGGAGAAACCTCATCACAGGCCCTGGATACATTAACTTAAATCTCTCGCTATTCAAGGAATTCGCCCTCACTGAGCATGCAAAACTGCAGACACGGCTGGAAACCTTCAATACTTTGAACACGCCACATTTTCAGAATCCGGTGGGAGACCAGAGCAACCCGCTGCAGTTCGGGACTATCCCCCACACGACCCGAGACAACATGCGAATTTTGCAATTGGCGGCAAAAGTAATCTTCTAACTTGTCAAAGGAAATGCGTTCGAGCCTTCCGTGCTTCGTCGAATCTTTCGCTTTCATCCTGTTTGTAACGGCGATTAACTATGCCAGGGCTAATCGCGAGGTAGAGCGCAGCCCAATTGGCGACACGTATTACGTCGACTCCGCTCATGGAAATGATGACCGTATCGGCACATCTCCCACTTCTGCATGGAAGACTCTCGCGAAAGTAAACGCGACCACGTTCAAGCCCGGAGATCGCGTCCTGCTGAAGTCGGGTGGCGCATGGACCGGCCAACTCTACCCCAAGGGCTCGGGAACTGAGAGCCATCCGATTGTAATCGATAATTATGGTGGCGAAGCGAAGCCTGTCATCAAAGTTGACGGGCAATACGAAAATGCGGTGCTCCTGAAGAATCAGGAATACTGGGAGATCAACAATCTTGAGATCACCAACACTGGAGCTCATCCGGGCGTACGGCGCGGGCTAAATCTGATCGCCGAGAATTCAGGTGACCTTCACCATATTTATCTCCGGAATCTCTACATTCATGACGTAAACGGCAGCGACGAAGACAAAGTGAACGGTGGCATTACGTATCACTGCACTGGCGAATCGAAGCCGAGCCGGTTCATCGATGTTCGCATTGAAGGTAATCACATCTCTCACGTTGACCGCAGCGGCATCTTCGGCTGGTCAACCCATTGGCAGCGCTCAAAATGGTATCCCTCGTTAGGTGTGATTATTCGCAACAATACGCTGGACGACATTGGCGGAGACGGAATCGTGCCCGTCGCGACGGATGGCGCATTGATCGAACACAATGTTGTAAGCCATGCGAACCAGCGCTCGGAAGGTTACGACGTGGGCCTTTGGGCATGGAGCGCGGACAACACGATTGTGCAATTCAACGAAGTTTACGGAACCAAAGGCCAGCGTGACGGCGAAGGCTTCGATTCCGACTGGAACAGCCGCAACACCATCATTCAATACAACTACAGCCACGATAACGATGGCGGCTTCTTGTTGATCTGTAATGAAGGCGGCCACGATGCATCTGAAAACGTCGGCAACACCGGCACGATTGTGCGCTACAACATCAGCCAAAACGACCATCATCGCGGAATCAATATCGCAGGCCCGGTGCAGGACGCGACAATCTACAACAATACGATCTATGTCGGTAAGAGCGAGAAAGTAGATCAGGTGCTGTGGTCCGATTGGAAGGGCTGGTCTGGCAGTATTTCGTTTTTCAATAATATTTTCTATGTCGACGGAGTCGCGCAATTCTCTTATGGAATCTCGCGTGGTAAAGATGGTGCGTACGTAACAGCGCCTGGTTTTGGCGAAAGCCGGAACAACGTTTTCGAATACAACACTTACTTCGGGCACATAGAATCAATCGGCACTGACGTACACGGGCTTACATCAGATCCGCTTTTGTTGAATCCTGGGCACGCGGACGTGGGAATCGACTCAGCCGCGGCCTACACCCTTCGTCCTGGTTCTCCTGCTATAGCTTCGGGGAGACCAATTGACAGATCGGGCGGAAAAGATTTGTTCGGCACTCCGATCCCGACGAGTGAACGGGTC
>DATBIE010000046.1:0-24678 GCA_036557105.1 Terriglobales bacterium | reverse complement strand
CCACGCAGCGAAGACGCCGGTCGACCTGCAACTCTCAGGACACTCACACGGTGGGCAGGTGTGGATACCGGGTATCGGGGCACCGTGGCTGCCGTCGCTGGCGAGGAAGTATCCGCGCGGCATGTACAAGATAGGCCAGTTCATTTTGTACACGAATATAGGAATTGGAACGATCCGCGCTCCCATCAGGATCAATAGCGTGCCGGAAGTGACATTGATTACATTGAGGGCGGATGCTTCACACTAGAAAAGCGGAAGCTCGTAGCGGCAGCGTATGCCAAGAGAGAAGCAGAAAATGCGCAGAGACAGCAAGACGAGTGAATGAAAATCCTGAACCGCCAAGTCGGTCGAGTAAGTTCGCGAATTCACGATCAGGCGATTAAAAATGAACCGAAGAGGCTATAAAGCAACACTGCAAGCACGATCAAGGTAAATGCCACGTACATCCGGTCTCCCTCGATTGCAAATGCAACAGCAGAAAAGATGACGCGGGCAATCGGGGTTGCAATCAGAAGCAAAAGACCAAGCTGAATGACGCCGCGGGGACTGCCGCTGAATGCATTTGCGATGACCCCAGGTACGGTCTTGAGCGCATCAGGCTCACCGTGGAAAGTCCTGTAAGAGACATGGGCCCGCGGATGCGCCCCGATATAGGGCACTGCGCCGGCGATCACGACCAACGCCGCGAGCACTACACCCGCGCGCAGCAAGTTGGAAATCATCACTTCAACGCGTTCATCATCAATGTGCTTTGCCGCCATTAAAATCCTCCGGTTACTGCCTTCAACATCATCTCCAAGCCGAGCAGCACGATTACCACACTGAAGACCAGGCGCAAGCTTTTTGTTTTTGTCTTCACCAGCACGCGCGTCCCCATGAGAGAGCCAATGAGTACGCCGATCATGACCGGCATGGCCAGTGATGGGTCGATGTAGCCTCGGCTCAGGTACACACCGGCGCTGGCAGCAGCAGTCACTCCAATCATGAAGTTGCTGGTGGTCGTCGAGACCTTAAAAGGGATTTTCATCGCCTGATCCATTGCAACGACCTTGAGCGCGCCGGAACCGATCCCGAGAAGACCGGAGAGTGTGCCGGCGAGATACATAATCGCGAATCCGGCCGGTACGCGGTAGACGTTGTATTGGCGGATGCCGCTGGTGTCGGGGAAGCTGCCGTTCATTTTAAGTTTTGTAGCCAGCGGATCGGGCGGCTCTTCGACGATCGCACGTGGGCGAGTGCGGCGAGATACGTAAGCGGAATACAGAAGCACGATTCCGAACACAATCGCAATCGCGGTGGCTGGAACCTTCGCGGTCAGATAAGCACCAAACAAGGCGCCGAGGGTCGTGGCGATCTCAAGAAACATGCCGATGCGAATATTGGAAAAACCTTCTTTTACGTACGCGGCGGCGGAGCCTGAAGAAGTTGCAATGACTGAGACAAGCGAAGCACCGATTGCGTATCGAAGATCGACGTGAAAAAAGACCGTGAGCAGCGGAACCAGAACCACGCCACCCCCTAGTCCGGTCAACGCGCCCAGAAATCCGGCGACCAGCGAGCCAGCCCAGACCAGAAAAGTGAATGCGAGAACGTTCATCGAGTTGAGATTTTAGATACAGACATAGATGGCCTTGTAGGTTACATAAGGAGGCGGCGAGGGCGACCGCCCCACATGCAAGCTAATCAGTCTGCCACAGCTGGCGCGAAAGCAAGGGCAGCAGACTCTCTTCAGTTACTTCTCTGATGTCGAATCGCGGGCGAAGCTGTTTTCATGACCCACCAAAAGCTCGTAGACAAAGCTGTAGCGTGGCTACGGCGGTATGGATGTGGCGTGGTGTTATCGGAGCAATCCTGCGCCAGCGGGGAGACTCCGGATGCGATCGGCTGGAAGCGTGGGTGCCATTCTGTGCTGGTGGAATGCAAAATCTCGCGCGCAGATTTTCTTATTGATCAACAGAAGCCATTTCGCTTGAAAGGTAGTACGGGGATGGGATGCGAGCGGTTCTATTTGGTTCCCGCCGGATTACTTCGGCTTGAAGAATTGTTATCCGGATGGGGCCTTCTAGAAATGCGTGGATCCGAAGTGGAAGTGACGCGGGCTTCACAAAAGAATTTCCGTTCCGCCAAGGGGTTGCGCTATGAGATGAACTTGCTGCTCGCGAGCTTGCGGCGAGTCGAGGTCCGTATCGAGCCGCAGTCGATCACGGATTTTCTGAAGTGGAAGAACAGAATGGCAGCATATAATCGCGGTTCGCTGCCGCAGGGACTTTCTCCAACGCAAGAAGAGGCCAATACTTTTCTTCATGCTGAGATTCTGGAATGAGATCGAGGGAAGGTTTTTGAAGGAATGTACTTCCAGTGCTCATCTTTTTGCTCTTCGGTGCTAGACTTGAGGCAAATGCGGCAACACCGAATGCAGCTTTCTGTTCGGGAGGATGACCGCGACTTCGCGCCGGCGGTTTAGCTTCAGCTCAGGTTTGGAGCCTGTTTCAAACTAGGAAGCAATAAACCTATCGCGGAGTATTGATGACCGTCGCCTTGCACCACGACGTGTGGGCAGCTTTTTTCGACCGCTTAGCCAAAGCTCAATTACGGGTCCTGTTGCTCGACTACGATGGTACGCTCGCGCCTTTCACACCAGAGCGTAACCGTGCCTTTCCGTATCCTGAAATTCCGGAGCTGGTTTCGAAGATCATGCGCGCCGGAACGCGCGTGGTACTCATCAGCGGACGTCCTGCCAGTGAAGTTCTTCATTTGAGCGGGATCCATCCACATCCAGAAATTTGGGGCAGTCACGGCTCGGAGCGACTATTTCCTGACGGCTCATACCAGGTCGATGCGCCGTCGCCGGAGCACCAATCTGCCTTGCGGACGATTGTCCAATCGCTGCGCGGTTTCGGTCTCGCGTCTCAGACGGAGACCAAGCCGGGGGGAATTGCCGTTCACTGGCGTGGCCTGTCTGCCGAAGAACGGTCCTCGGTGGAAGTAAAGGTGAAGAAGTTATTTGCCGCAGCGACCGAAGATCACGGATTGCACGTGCTTCCATTTGACGGCGGGTTGGAGTTGCGGGCGCGTGGCAAAAACAAAGGAGATGCGGTCTGCACAATCCTGGCGGAGACCGGAAGCGAAGTAGCTGCTGCTTATTTGGGAGACGATCAGACAGACGAGAATGCGTTTCGTGCCATCAAAGGGCGGGGGATTGCGGTCCTGGTGCGTCCGGAGCCACGGCCAACTATGGCTGACATATGGCTACGGCCTCCGGGTGAGTTGGGTCGTTTCTTGCGCGATTGGCTTACAGCCTGTGGAGCGGAAGAATGAAGCTGGAAGGGCGTCTCATCAACGTTTCAAATCGGCTGCCGGTTGAAATAAAGAACCGAGGCGGTGTGCCGCGGCTCAACCCCAGCGCAGGTGGACTTGCGACGGCGCTCGACAGCATCTGGCGGCGACAACACGGGTTGTGGATCGGCTGGGCAGGGGCCGTTGATCCGGAGATGGCGGCACCTCTTCTGCAAAAGGCCGCGCGCGGACGCGCATACAGCTTTCGTCCGGTTCCGCTATCTGCTCAGGAAGTTTCGAAGTTCTACTCCGGCTTCGCCAATGAAATTATCTGGCCGCTATTTCACGACATGCCTTCCCGTTGCAACTTTGACCCGGAATATTGGGAAGTGTACCAGCGAGTAAACCGCAAATTTGCTCAGACCGCCGCAGAAACTGTCAATGGGAAAGATCTTATTTGGGCGCATGACTATCACCTGATGTTGATGGGGCACTATTTGCGGGAGGTAGGGTGTCATACGCGCACGGGCTTTTTCCTGCATATACCATTTCCCGCGCCAGACATCTTCGAAAAGCTGCCGTGGCGGAAGATCATTCTTCGGGCCATGCTTGACTATCACCTGATCGGGTTCCAAACCGATCGAGACCGGTTTAATTTTTCGAACTGTGTGAAGCGGATCATTCCCGAAGCGAAGACCGAGCGGCAGAATTCTCATGACCTGATTACGTACGAAAACCGCAGAGTGACGTCCGGCACCTACCCCATCAGCATCGCTTTTGAAGAATTCGCCAATCATGCCGCCAGCCGCGACGTTGAAGCCGCGTCCATTGCGATGCGGCGCGAGTTGACCAACAACTTTATCGTCCTCGGCGTCGATCGTATGGATTACACCAAAGGAATACCGGAGCGGTTGAAAGCGTTTCGTATTCTGCTCAGACGGTATCCAGAGCTTCGCCACCGCGTGACGCTGTTACAGATCGTGGTCCCGAGCAGGGAAGACATCCGGGAATACAAGGAACTCCGGCGCGAAGTGGAACTCCTGGTGAGTCAGATCAATGGTGAATTTACGGACGCCGGGTGGGTCCCCATTCACTATATGCACCGAAATCTCTCGCGCAAAAACTTGCTGGGCTATTATCGCGCGGCAGACATTGCATTGATTACATCCTTGAAAGATGGAATGAACCTGGTTGCGAAAGAATTTTGCGCAGCCCAGATTGATGAGCAAGGGGTGGTCGTGATCAGCGAGTTTGCCGGAGCTGCTGCGGAATTGCGCGCGGGAGCGTTGATCATAAATCCCAACGATTTTGCGGGAATTGCGGAAGCCATCCATCGCGCCTGCGTTATGCCGGTCGAGGAAAAGAGAACACGCATGCACAAACTGCGCGAAGTAGTAAAGAAGTACAACGTGCAGGGGTGGGCAGAATCTTTTGTAGAAGCGGCGCTGGCGAAAGATGGAGCTACCGTGTCCGGGAGCGGACAACCGGTCGACGGGGGCGATTATCCTCTAGTTGCTGCATCAGCTATTTCAGACCAGAGGATCGCCTGATTTCTTCTTAGACCTGTTTAGCGTCGCGTTCTCTTCCGTTTCGCGATCTCCTTGCGAGAATACATGCTGCCGCGGCATTTCTTCGCGCTGCAGAAACAGGGAGCGACATCGTCCGGATCGCCGTCATACAAGTTGTAGTCGTAGGCCAACTCTTCCCCAGCCGAAATGTTGCGAATGGACCGAATCACTACGCGGCCGCGTATCTCATCGGCTTCACAATTCGGATCGCATGAGTGGTTGATAAATGCGGCGATGCCATTGCCGTCGATTACGTGTTCGCCATCGATCAATCCAAAAAGATATGTGCGGGGAGAGTGCTCGTAGATATCATCAGCCTGTGAATTCGTGAGGCGCGGACCGGTATATTCGGCAACGATGGCCCACTTCTTTATGGGCCCGGTGGTGTACACGCCGTCACCATGAATTTTTGATCGCCGGATTACCAGAGCCATGCAGTGAGACTAGCATTGTGAAACCCCGCAGGGCTGTCCGTTTCAGGCAATCCGGTGTAGATTTACATTTCGTCGCTACAGGACGCTTCTGGATGAAAATTGTTGACGCCAAGGTGATCGTGTGTTGTCCGGGCAGAAATTTTGTCACGCTGAGACTGACTACGGAGGACGGAATTTCCGGCCTCGGTGACGCCACGCTGAATGGCAGAGAACTGGCAGTGGCAAGTTACTTAACCGAACACGTGATCCCACTCTTAATCGGACGGGATGCGCGACGGATCGAAGATTCCTGGCAGTACCTATACAAAGGAGCGTACTGGCGCCGGGGACCAGTCACCATGAGCGCCATTGCGGCCGTCGACACCGCGCTTTGGGACATCAAAGCCAAAAGCCTGAACGTGCCTCTGTATCAGTTGCTCGGTGGAGCTTCGCGTGAAGCCGTGCTGGTTTACGGTCACGCAAGCGGCGCTGACGTTGAAAAAACAGTCGAGTCCTTTGCGAAATTCTTCAAGCTCGGATACAAAGCGATTCGCGCCCAATCAGGAATTCCGGGACTGAGCAGTACATATGGAATCGGGCGCGGCGAGATGGCTTATGAGCCGGCGGAAAAGATTGCGCCGCCGGAGAACCAATGGTCGACGGAGCACTACCTCAGATTTGTCCCGCAGCTGCTTGCCCGCTTGCGAAAAGAGTTTGGGCCGGAGATCCATATTTTGCACGACGCTCATCACCGGCTAACGCCTATTGAAGCCGCGCGTTTGGGCAAGCAGTTGGAACCATATCATTTGTTCTGGCTGGAAGATCCCACTCCGGCTGAATTGCAGGAGAGCTTTCGCGTGATCCGGAAGCACACGACTACGCCGTTGGCTGTCGGTGAAGTGTTCAACACGATTTTCGATTGCCAGCAATTGATCCAGGAGCAACTGATTGACTTTATTCGTACAACGGTAGTTCATGCCGGCGGGATCACGCACCTGCGCCGAATCGCCAATTTTGCCGAAATCTACCAGGTGCGGACAGGCTCGCACGGCGCGACCGACTTGAGTCCTGTGTGCATGGGCGCCGCATTGCACTTCGATCTAAGCGTGCACAATTTCGGCATTCAGGAATACATGCCGCACACGCCTGAAACCGACAGGGTTTTTCCTCATTCCTATTCGTTCGACGACGGCTTCCTGCATCCGGGCGAGGCACCGGGTATTGGAGTTGAAATTGACGAGGAACTGGCGGCCCGATATCCATACGAACCCGCATATTTGCCGATGAATCGCAAGCTGGATGGGACGGTCCATAGCTGGTAGCCCGCACAATCGCAGCGATTGACGTGTGCGAGTTCAGCCCCGAACTGCTTTGTCGGCAGGCAGAGCGTGGCAAACCGGAAGATCCAGTCCCAGGAACTGCCGCGCATTCTGGAAGCAGATGTTCCTTACGATGCCGCCGACTAGCTCGAAATCATTGGGGACCAGGCCCGTTTCCATTTCGTGACCAAACAAGTCGCACAACACACGGCGGAAATATTCATGCCGAGGAAAGGACATGAATGAGCGTGAGTCAGTCACCATTCCTACAAATCGCGAGAGCAGGCCGACGTTTGACAAGGTGTTCAACTGCGCCTCAATTCCTTCTTTCTGATCGAGGAACCACCACGAACTTCCAAACTGAATCTTGCCTGGGGCGCAGCCGTCCTGAAACGATCCCGCAGCCGTGGCGAAGGTGTAATTGTCAACCGGATTGACGTTGTAAAGAATCATTTTTGGCAGAGCATTTTCGCGATCAAGCAGATCGAGATAGTCGCATAAAGCATTGCTTTGCGGCCAATCGCCGATGCTGTCGAACCCAGTGTCAGGACCGAGCGCCTGAAGTTTGCGAAAGTTGACCGAACGCAGCGCTCCAAGGTGTAACTGTTTTGTCCAACCTTTTTCCGCATCAAGCCGGCCAAAGAACAACATGAGAAATGAGGCAAACTGCATGTGCTCATCGGCGAAAGCTGCCTGTCCGGAGCGTGCCTTGTCGAAAATTACGGCTGCATCAGATTCGGTGCAGGGTTTCGAATAACAGTAGGGAAGGCCGTGATCAGAAAGGCGACCGCCGACGGCATGAAAGGCGTCATGGCGCTGTTTCAAAGCCTCGAGAAGAGCAGGGAAGGAAGTGATATCGATGTCACAGACGCTCTCCAGCCGCTCCAGCCACGCATTGAACTGTTCAGGTTGGTCCACTTGCAGAGCTTTGTCCGGGCGAAAGGTAGGATAGACACGCAGGTCGTTTTGGCTGGAATTTATCTTGCAATGATGACTGAGATCGTTGCACGGATCATCCGTGGTGCAAATCACGCGAACACAGAATTTGCGAAGGATCCCCTGAGCACTCAGACCGGGCGTGGCAAGCAGGCGATTTGCGTTTTCCCAGAGCGAACGGGAGTTGTCGTCATCGAGCAAGCCATCGAAATTGAAATAACGCTTCAGCTCCAAATGCGTCCAGTGATAGAGCGGATTGCGGAGCGTAAATGGGACCGTTTTTGCCCAGACCTGGAACTTTTCGAATGAGGGTGCGTTGCCGGTGCAGTAACGTTCAGCAATACCGTTGGCCCGCATCAGTCGCCACTTGTAGTGGTCGCCATCGAGCCAGATTTCGGTGAGATCGTGGAAGCGGCGATTGGTGGCGATTTCAATTGCGGGCAAATGGGAATGAAAGTCGAGAATGGGTTCGTTCTCGGCGTATTCGTGATACAAGCGCCGCGATGCTTCGGTCTGCAGTAAGAAATCTTCGTGGATGAAATTCACAAAGACCTCAGTTGGATCCCAAAACATTGCGATGGCGCGATGTTTGGCTGGCGTTTCATATCCTTTTTATCTTTCATAGTTATCAAGAAGAATCGCTCAATTCTTCATGATGGTTACCGACATCAGTTTAACCGCACAATTAACTGCGCTCTCGAGTATTGGGAAATCGGGAAACGTGACTAGCACGAAATTGCTCAAACAGAGGAGGAATGTTTTGCAGGTCTTAAGTTCTGCGGCGGTGACATGTTGGAAAATCCTGCTTGACAACCGTCACTGGAGCTTCATATAGTTCGAGGCGCAAATTTAATCGATAGGGATTGGCTCCCAACGACCAAAAACCGATGCGGCGGATGAATTTCACAGACACGCAGGTGGCGACGAGCGAAACTGCTCGTGGTATCAACCGTGGAATTGTCCTGAACCTTATTCGCCGCCGTCAACCGATCTCGCGGGCCGACCTGGCGCGCGTATCCGGCCTGCAGCGCAGCACAGTGTCACTTATTACTGAACAACTCATCCGTGAAAAATGGGTCATCTACGGACCAACGGGGCGTTTGCCTCGCGGCCGACGACCGACTTTTCTGCGATTGAACGATCGTCGCGCGATCTTAGTGGTCGATTTGCGCCCGGCTGTAACTACATTTGCTGTGTCTGATGTGAACGGACGGTTTCTGTCGCAGCAGGGGGTGCCCACGCCTTCGGATCCGGTAACCGCCGGCAAGAGATTTTCCGAAAAGATTCTGCAGATGGTGGAGAGCCATCCGGAGTTGGTGTTCGAGGGGATCGGGATCAGCGTCCCCGGCCGCTTTGATCAGTCACGGCAGCGAGTGCTCTTCGCGCCGAATTTGAAGTGGCCGGAGTTCGATCTGGGCGTGCCACTGGAAAAAGCGACCGGGATGAAAGTTGAGCTGGAAAATGCCGCGAACGCCTGCGCGCTGGCGGAAGTGTGGTTTGGAAATGCTGAAAGAACGCGTGACATGGCCGTGGTCACAGTTTCAGAAGGGGTAGGCGTGGGCATTTTCAGCGGAGGAAGACTCATGCGGGGTCTGAACGGAATGGCTGGTGAATTTGGCCATGTGCCCCTCGATCTTGATGGTCCGCGATGTAGTTGCGGCGGGCGTGGATGTTGGGAGGTATATGCGTCCACGCGCGCGGCGCTTCGTTACTATCACGAATCAAACGCCGACGGCGACGGACCAAGTTTTCAGGACTTGCTTTCGCTGGCCGAAAGCGGAGATGAATTGGCCCTGAAGGCGCTGGACCGCATGGCGCATGCTATCGGGCGTGGCGCCCGAATGATTGTAGCCGGAGTTGCGCCGGAAGAGATCGTATTCATAGGGGAGTTTACGCGGTTATGGACGCGGCTGGGCCCGGTCATTGAATCGGAGGTCGCAAGCGCGGTTTTGGTAGGTTCGCCACCCAAGGTCCGGCCGGCGGCGGCTGAGCCGAGCAGTCAGCGATTGCGCGGCGCGGTTGCATTGGTTTTGCAGAAACACTTTGGCCCATCAGCGGCAGTGGAGAGGCGCAGGTCGGTCTCGTCCCGTCGCGTGGAAACACAACAATGAGGTAGTGCTCACCTAAACGAATTTCAATTGACTGAGTCTGGACAACACAAGTTGCGCACCTGGCGCGGCCGTTCCAGACGAGAAAGAAGAGGTCTCCCATGTCGAGGCAGAAAAGACAAAACGCTCGCAGTAATAGTTTGACAATCAAACTAAACCAGCTACTCTGGCTGGCATTGTTTTTGGCTTTGCCCATCGCGTTTGCCTATGGCCAGGTCCTATACGGATCATTAACAGGCACTGTGCAGGACCCGAGCGGCGCAGTAGTGAGTGGCGCGAAGGTGGAGGCAGCTGAAGCCACAACGGGAGTCGCCTCCGTGGCTACAACGGACACGTCCGGCATTTATCGCTTTACCACACTTTTGCCCGGAACATATAAGGTGACGATCAGTGCATCAGGTTTCGCCACTCAAGAAACGCCTGGCGTGCGCGTAGCCGGAAATGAAGTTGCTCGCGTCAATGCAGAACTCAAATTGGCGAATGCGACGCAAAACGTGACGGTCACCACGGAAGCTCCGTTGCTCCAGACAGACAAGGCGGACGTTCACACCGATCTGACATCTCAGCAGATTGAAAATCTGCCAATTATGGGGTCGCAGGGGCGCAATTTTCAGTCATTGCTGCGAACCATTCCTGGAGCCGGCTTGACCGCGGAGACGAATTCACTCGCCGGCAACCCGCAGCGTGCAATCAACACCAACATGAATGGACAGTCGAATCAGGGTATTAACACTCGAATTGATGGAGCACAGGACGCATATCCTTGGCTGCCGGCGAACGTAGCATACGTGCCACCTGCCAACGCGATCGAGTCAGTAAACGTGGTGACCAATTCGTTCGACGCGGAGCAGGGGAGTGCCGGCGGCGCTGCAGTGAACGTACAAATCAAGTCTGGCACGAACCAGTTCCATGGCGACGCCCATGAGTTCCATACGGACGAGAACTTTCAGGCTCGGAACTACTTTGCGACCGATAAGACGCTTCCCGGACAACAGAAGTTTAATGCGAACCTCCAGAACCAATACGGCGGCACTTTGGGTGGCCCCATTCTGAGGAACAAGCTGTTCTTTTTCGTCGATTATGAACGCACGACCCAGTCGCAAAAAGCCGGACCAGATGCGCGCGTCTTGCCGACAGCCGCTATGGCCACCGGAGACTTTACAGCGTGGTTGCCCGCTGTTGGTAGTACAGCAACATTTGCCAATGTGCCCTTCGTTGATTGCAACAGCACCCCCGCGCCCGGGTGTGTCTACGATCCGATGACAGGAACCAATCGTGGCGCAGGCAAACAGGTAGTTGCCTGTAATGGAGTTCAGAACGTTATTTGCCCGAACCGAATTGATCCTGCTTCGGCTGCCATGGTCAAGTTGCTTCAGCCCGCCATTGCGCAGGAGTTTCCGGCCCAATTGGGATTGAACAACTTTGCTGGCAGCGGGACTGCCTTTTTTAACCGTAACAATGCCGATTTCAAAGTTGACTTTCACCCGGGTACGAGCACCACTGTTTTTGGCCGCTACAGCTTTTCGAAAACTTTTGTGTTTGATCCACCTCTCCTGGGATCGGCCGTCGGTGATGCAACCAATGGAGGACAACTGGGGAATGCTCCCGGTTTGATTCAAAGTGTGGGCCTCGGTGCAACACACGCTTTCACGCCCACTCTGCTTTTGGATTGGAACTTTGGTTTCACCAGGCAGCGGCTTGGATCAACATTTGATCTCAGTTCCGCAAAGGGCCTCGACGACCTGGGAATTCCGGGCACGAACAATGCGGGAGCAACTGGTGACCCGAGTCTCTATTACGGCCTTCCAGGGTTTATCTTCCCCACTGGGCAAACGCCCCCGAACACAGGTGGCACCATCTGCGGCAGCTGCGCAGCGCTCGGCAATGCGCAACCGGCAAACCCATTTTTATTCCGCGACCAGCAGTTTGTCAGCGGCGCAAACTTGACCTGGATTAAGGGCAAGCACTCCTTGCGCGGCGGAATTGAGTGGAACCACACCCAACTCAATCACTTCCAGCCACAAGGCGGTACCTTCCAGGAACCGCGCGGTTCATTCCAGTTCAACGGCTACGTGACTGAACTACAAGGGGACACACCTAGCTGGGCCAATTCGTGGGCAGATTTTTTGTTTGGACTACCAAGCACGACCGGCAAAGCCAGGGCGCTGTTTAATCCAAATGCGCTGCGCTGGTCGCAATGGGCATGGTATGTACGTGACCAGTGGCAGGTCACTCCCAGACTGACGGTGAACCTGGGAGTTCGTTGGGAATACTATCCGTTCGGGTATAGCGACAACGGCAAAGGGCTTCGCCTGCTTGATCTGAACAGCGGCAATGTTTTCATAGGTGGATACGGAGGCATCCCGTTGAACGATCACATGGACGTGGGTTCAGGGCAATTTCTTCCCCGAGCGGGGGTTGCGTATCGTCTGAACTCATCAACCGTGATCCGCGGTGGTTACGGGATGAGCGCGGACCCGTATAGCTGGCACGTTCTCCGCAACGCCTATCCCGCGGTGGTGCTCGATACCAATTCTGGAGTAACAGGGAACACGTCCGACTACGTTCCGGCAGCCAGCCTCACTGGTCTAAATGCGACTGGCCTTGGCGGAGGAACGTACTTCGTCCCAGTCGGTATCGCGCTCTCAACCCTTCCAGATGTCAGCAGTGGTATTGTCCCTCTTCTCCCAACGGCCACTACGACCACTTTCGCGAACCCGTTCCACCGGGGATATATCAATTCTTACAATTTAATGGTCGAGCACGAATTTCTGAGAAATCTCGTCTTTACGACCGGCTACGTTGGTGCTTATGCGGTCCGACCTGTGGTCAACTTGAACGCAAACGCATCGCCTCCAGGGACGGGCCCGGCGGGTGGTATCCTCAGCCAGCGTTACGGTGCGACATACACAACCGTCAACGAGCTTGTTCCTTTTAAAAACAATCGCTACGATTCGCTGCAGACCAAAGTCACTTATCGTATGGCGGGCGGTTCTAGTGCCGGATTCGCGTGGACATGGTCAAAGGCCATTGATTACGCCGACAACGAAGACCTCAGTGGAGTTGCGTTTCCCTTCCCAGCATTCTGGGAAATGAACCGGTCAGTGGCCAATTTTGATCGCACGCACAACTTTGAGATTTATGGTCTCTTCGCTCTGCCTTTCGGAAGAGGGCAACGGTGGGCCAAGAGCGGTCCCGCAAGTTGGATCTTTGGCGACTGGCTAATCGCCCCCGTGATCAGCAAGATGACGGGACTGCCATTTACCGTAACTGGGAATGGTGGCAACCTGAACGCATTTGGTTCTACGCAAACCGCCGATCTGGTCGGCCATTTTCGTTTAACCGGTGGGCGACCTCCGCGCACCGGGCAGAAGTGTCAGGAGGACGACCTCTCATGCCACTACTTTGATCCAACCGCCTTCGCACAACCCGCGATCACCTGCACCACGCTGCCGTGCCCTGCGGGAAGCACACCATCTCACTATGGCAACACCGGTCGAAACCAGTTCCGCGGTCCGGGATATTTCAACATGAACCTCAGCCTGCTCCGTGATTTCAGGATGACGGAACGGTTCACGCTGGAAATCCGTGCTGATGCCTTCGGCTTTACTAACACACCACACTTTAACAACCCAAATACTGGGTGTCCTGGCAGTGCAGGGACATGCGTCACTGGAAGCCAAACGTCTCCGAGCAACTTTGGCACCATCACCAGCACCCTGTCACCCGGTGGTTTCTTTGGTCCCGATCCCGGGAGCCGAACAGTTTGGTTTGGTGCAACCGTGAAGTTCTGAAGCGGTCTTTCACACTTCGAAGTGGTCGGGTAGCCCGGCCCGGCCACTTCCGCAATCAAGCATTTTGTTCCTCGTTGGAACACAACAAGGCTGTTGATCAATGCATCAGAGGTGATTCCAGAGAACCTCGATCAGTTCCGCATAGCAACCGAGAGCAAAGGAGAGCGCACCATGTCGTGCTGCAGTGGAAATTGGCCTCTTCGTTGTATGTCTCTCGTGTTTGCTGTTCTGTTGCTGTCGTTGCCGACAGTGGCTCAAGTCGCTTCTGCCGATTTTGAAGATGGCGTCGATGGATGGACTGGTTTTGGCGCCGCCAAAGTTGCAGTCAGCACAGATCAGGCAAATACGGGTACGCACAGTCTGCTGACCAACGGTCGCAGTGCGACATTCAATGGCCCAAGTATCAACCTCACGAAAATCCTGGCTTCTGGCCAACCGTATCTCTTCAAGATTGCGGTTCGCCTGTCTGACACAACTCCCGGTTCTGACAACGTGAACTTGACGATGAGAACCACGATCAACGGATCGCAAGGTTTTGTTCCCATCGCGAGCGCCACTGTAAGCAACACTTCATGGGTGACGTTACAAGGCGCGTTTACTCCCGCCACGAGTGGTCTCTCAGACCTGTTGTTGTATGTGGAGGACGACACGAATGCCAGCGCCGAATATTACATTGATACGTTCAACGTCTCGGCAACGAACGGCGGCTGCAGTGATCCACCGGACAATTCTGGGTTCTCCAGTAACTTTGAAGACGGCACGGCACAAGGATGGGTTTCGCGCGGCGGAGGATTGCCGGTGGTGATCACGCCCACGCAGGCCGACGCCCATACAGGGGCGTGGAGCGTGTTGGTGACAGGACGCACGGACGTGTGGAATGGCCCGACACGTGACATCACGGGCAAAATGTGCAACGGCTCGCAGTACTGGGTGGAAGCGTGGGTGAAGATGGCGCCGGGGCAGCCTGCGGCGTCGCTGAATATGAGCCTGCAATACACGGATCTTGCGGGCACTGTCCACTTTCCATCGGTGGTCAGCGCTCAGGTAACCGATGGCGCCTGGGTTCGCTTGAAAGCGAAGCCGTATACCTTCTCGGGCGCGTACAGCAATTTACAGATTTACATTCAGTCGAACGACAATGCCACTGCGGAATTCTATGTTGACGACGTGAGCGTTACCTTCCTTCCCCCACCGGTGATTGAGAACATTCCTTCAATTGCGCAAACCTACTCGTCGGATTTTCTTGTGGGCTTTGCTGCGCTGCAGTCGGACATCTTGGGGCCACATGGCCAGCTTGCGGCTCGCCACTATAACAGCGTGACGCCGGGTAATGACTTGAAGTGGGACACGACTGAGCCAACAGAAGGCAACTTCAATTTCACTCCGGGAGATAACATCCTGAACTTTGCGCAGGCGCACAACATCAAGATGCGCGGACACACATTCGTATGGCACAACCAGGTCCCGGCATGGGTGTTTCAGGATGCGAATGGCGTCGATATGTCCACCGAACCATACAGCGATGCCAACAAGCAACTGCTGTTGTCACGCTTGAAGAACCACATTACTGCACTAATCAACCACTACAGAAACAGTATTTACGTTTGGGATGTGGTGAATGAAGCGATCGATGAAAGCCAACCGGATGGTTTCCGCCGCAGCAAGTGGTACACGATTACGGTGGATCCGAATAACAATCCGGGATCTCCCGAGTATATGGATGACGCCTTTGTCTATGCGCGCCAAGCGTTAGACGCCTTGGGAATTGGACGCGACCAGGTGAAGCTGTGCTACAACGACTTCAACACCACCATTGCCGCGAAGCGCACGTTCATCTACAACTGGGTGCAGGGCGCAATTGGCCGTGGCGTTCCCATCGACTGTGTCGGGCACCAATTCCACAACACGATCAACTTCCCAATTGACGACCAGGGTTCGGCATCTTCGAAGCAGAGCGTCACCGACACGATCAACCTGTTCTCGACCCTAAATTCCACGGCCGGTGTGCCCATCATTAACGAGGTGACGGAGTTCGACATCAGCCTCTACCGCTTCGGGCAATGTTCGCAAACGTTCTACACCGACTACGACGACCTGCTTGCTGGAGACACGATCGACCTTATTAACGAAGGTTATCGCTACCGCGACTATTTCGAGATATTCGCCGGTCTTCACGACAAGATCGACAGCGTCACGATCTGGGGTTTAGGTGATGACGATAGTTGGCTAAATCCATCGTCGAACAAAGCAGGATGCCCGGGAGTGACTGCCGCGGATGCGCCGCTGCCGTTCAACGCGTACTTGCAACACAAATACGCGTACACCGGCATTGTTGATCCGCTCGATTTGCCGGGAGCAAATCTGGTCACAACGATGTCCGCCAGCTCCGGCACGATTCTGAGCGGGCACTCTGTTTCCTATACGATCACGGTCACTAATAAAGGACCACTTGATGCTGCCAGCCTGACATTCACCGATACTCTGCCTTCATTGACTGCTTTCCAATCGTTTGCTGCGCCGTCGGGATGGACGTGTACGACTCCTGCTGTGGGCGGATCCGGAATGGTCAGTTGCACAGCGGATGCATTGAGCAGCGGGGCTGATGCCCAGTTCACTTTGACTATCAATGTGCCATGCGCAACGCGGAACGGAACCGCGATCACAAACGTTGCAGGTTTGACTTCCACCACTCTCAATCCAAATCCGGCGCCGCAAAACAACGCCTCACTTACGTTGGCTATTTCCGATCCAGCGCCGGTGATTTCTGGGTTGAGAATCAGCAGGCCATTCCTGTGGCCGCCGGTTGGCGAACTTGTGCCCGAGACGCTCAGCTATGGCGTGACTGCGACCTGCGACGCGCATGCGAAACTTGTGGTTTCTGTGGCAAGCAATCAGAAAGACCGTGGCTTGCGAGGCGACTCGAAGATTATCAGCTCACATCGCCTGCTGCTACGGGCGGAGCGCATTCCGATATCACAGGAGAGAACTTACACCGTGACCGTCACCGCTACGGATTCAGCGGGAGCGAGCAGCAGTGCCTCAGTGGAAGTTAAGGTCCTACTATTCCGGAATGATCGGGGCCACTGAGGCAGGAGTTCAGGGCCGGGAAGCTTTATGTTAGTTCGACCTGTTTACTGCCTGGCCCCAGCTGAAACCGGCGGCACTCGCACTCCCCGGAAGACACAAACGCCGCCTGAGCAACACAACACCGAGCCGGAGACCGAAGCTCACGAAGGCCAGGTTCACACGCGCACGTCAAAAAGGGCCATCGCAGGGAATTACGTCGCATTCGGCCGAGGAAGAATGTTCCCGACAGCGTAAAGTTGTGAATGATCGACCGGACGCGCAGGCGGGAGTTAATCATTCCAGATAATCCGGCGGGGAGTTCTGCCCGCCACTAACGACCAGTGCCGAATACAAGACAATTGGCGCAAGGTGTAAGCCTTTCACGTCCATCGGCCGCTGATTTCGTATGCTAATATGAAGTCGGTGACGATGTGTCTTGAGCGAGGTATAGCTCTATTCAAGAGCTGTGCAGATCATCTTAGGAAACCCAGTTCTGTCAGCCAATCGCAGAATTTCATTCGTGAAAGACCCGCAGAGGGTTTTCTGAGTCAACGTTATGAGTCACCATTTGGCGTGGGGACGTAGTTCAGTTGGTTAGAACGCTGCCCTGTCACGGCAGAGGCCGCGGGTTCGAGTCCCGTCGTCCCCGCCATTCATTCCAAAAGAGTTGTACGAATTACACTGAAACCATCAAGGACCCAAAAGGGCACGTTTTCGCGCCCTTTTTTGTGTCCTTTTTAGCTCGCTGTTGCCGCAAAGTTTCGTCACGCTGAAGCGTTGGCAGATGGCGACTGCTGAGAGGTTCCGCCAGCTTCATGCGAAAAAACCAATGAGAGCACTGCTGCCTGCGCTGCAGTTTGGCAGGCGTGATTGCCTGGGTATAGACATCCAATGTGGATCGCAACGTGGAATGCCGCAGCAGTTCCTGCATGACTTTGAATTCAGTGCCCACACTTCGCAGCAGCGTCGAATAGGTATGACGAAATGTATGCCAGCCAATGCATTTCTGGATTCCGACCTTCTCGGCAACGGGTCGAACGTATTTTCGTAAAATCGCTTGTCCCCAGAATGGATGCCGGCCTCGGTGTCGCCTGCTCGCAAAGATCCAGTCGTCGGGTTTTGTGTAAGGTGATTGTTTTCGCCATGCCAAAAGTGCTTCGGCCAGGAGCGGATGAACGGGCACCGGCTTCTGCGACGACTCGGTCTTGCAGGGACCAACGACGCCGTAGACGATGGATCGTATTACGTTCATCGTTCTTTGAGGGAAGTGGATGTCACCCCATTTCAAGCCGAACAACTCACTCTGTCGCAAGCCGGTAGACACTGCAAGAAGAACCAGTGTTCTTTCTCGGATGCTGAGATTGTCGACCAAAGCCTTGATTTCAGTGGGCATCAGCACAGTTGGTGTTCTGCGGCGCTTCGCACTCTGACGGACAAGATGGATTGGATTGCGGTCGAACCACTCGTATCGACAGGCGTGATTGAACAGGACGGACATCAAATTGCGAATCTTGGCGCAACTGCTCTTCGCGAGGGGCAAGCCTCGAAGGCAACATTCAACATGTATGGTTCTGACTTCAGCCAATTCAAAATGTCGCCAGTGCGGACGAACCCACCGGTTCAAATATGCTTGGTACGTTTTCTTTGTCGCGTAACTGCGCCACGTGTTGTCCTTCGCTAACTCACGTTGCTCGAAATGGTCACAGAGCTGCGCGACCGTAATCGAGCGTGTACAAATCCTCGTCTTGTGCGAATTGATCTCTGCCAACAAGACGGCGACAGCAGAACGGGCAGCATTTTCGTTCGGATAACGTTCAACGGAACCGATTACTCGCTTCCGCTGCACGCGAGCTCCATGCAAATCCTTCTCCGACCATCGGAGCTGCCACACTGCGAGTCCTTCCTTGCGACTGACCATTGCCAGACTTCCGTGTTGCATCGTGATCCTCCTGCGCCACGTTTGGCGCAAGAGAATCTTCATTTATCGGGGGGATAGAACCGCGAGGCTCAACCAGGGATGCGAGTGAATTGCTTTGCGTCGGCAACGCTCTCCCTCGTTGAAGTGGGGCTTCCCCAGGCCCAAGACCCTTCTTTTGCAGCGCCATTGTGGCTGTGTTGCACGGCTCACCCTGCAAGTCTCTCCCTCCTCTTGACAATCAGGTGGAGACGCGTATGATGCTGCTCTTGATCATCAGGAGGAAACGGCCTCATGGCGGAAAAGCCAGGTGAACTTGTTCAGGGAACGCTTGACATGCTCATCCTAAAGACACTTGCTTTGGAGCCTATGCACGGTTACGGCGTAGCGTTGCGGATTGAACAGATAAGCAGAGGCGTGTTCCGTGTAAACGCTGGTTCACTATTTGTGGGACTTCAGCGGCTGGTACGAGCCGGTCTTATTCGAAGCGAATGGAAGGCGTCCGAAAACAACAGGCGGGCAAAATATTACTCATTGACCGAGCCAGGCCGAAGAAGACTAAACAGCGAAGCGCGGGAATGGGGAAAGCAAGTAGCGGCAATTGCCAGAATCTTGGAGGCATCGTAAGGGTTATGTCTTTGTTTCGAGTCATTGCGTCGGGTTTTCGCTCTCTATTTCGAAAAGCCGAGGTGGATCGTGAGTTAAATGAGGAACTCGGGACGTTTCTTGAAATGGCAACACAAGAAAAAATGAGGAACGGTATGAGCCACAAGGAGGCTGCAAGAGAGGTTCGGTTAGAACGAGGCAGTCTGGAAATCGCAAAGGAAGTCGTGGCTGCTGACGGTTGGGAATCTGTTATTGAGACATCATGGCAAGACTTCCGATACTCGCTTCGCTCATTAGTCAAAAGCAAGGGTTTTGCTACGGTCGCAGTGGTGACGCTCGCGCTTGCCATCGGTGCGAATACGGCGGTGTTCAGCGTCGTAGACGCTCTGCTCCTTCGCAACCTTCCGGTGAAGGACCCTGAGCAATTGGTCGTGTTTGATTGGCTACGTACACCGGGTTCAATGGTGGCTAGCTATTCTGGATACGGTCGGCAAGGCCCGACTCCCGGACTCGGAATTCGCACATCGTTTTCTGCCCTCACCGTCGAACGGTTCCGTCAACATAGCGCCACGCTGTCAGACACTTTCGCCTTTTCACCTACCGGTCTGCTCAATATCGACGGGCAGGGCGATACGGTCTCCGGCTTATTCGTCACAGGTCGTTATTTTGCGGGCCTCGGAATACAGGCGAGCATCGGGCGCATCTTGTCAGAGTCTGATGATAGTCCGCAGGCGGAACCAGTGGCCGTGATCAGCCATCGCTATTGGCAACGCCGGTTTGCAAGCGACCCAAACGTCATCGGGAAGACGATTGCGGTGAATCGTTCACCTGTTGTAATCGTGGGCATAACTCCGGAAGGATTTGATGGGCCCCGAATGGGCGAATCGAGCGATATCACACTACCGGTCTCCTTCGCGGCACGTCTGAGTCCGACTGGCCGCGCGCGGCCAGTATCGGTCTGGTGGCTCCAAATGATGGGACGATTGAAGCCGGGTGCATCGCGAGAACAGGCGCTCGCCGAACTCAAGACACCATTTGCGGATACTGTGCGTGAAAGCTGGGCGGCCCGCCCGCCCGATACACCCAATACGACACGCAGTGAACTCCCACAGCTTCGAGTGCGTCCGGGTGCGCAAGGACCCGATGGCCCACGGCTCGATGCACAGGACCTTCTGTCCGTGGTGTTTGCTGTCGTCGCCGCAATTCTGCTGATCGGTTGTGTTAATCTCGCGACCCTCCTGCTGGTGCGCGGCGCTGCGCGCCGCCAGGAGGTTACGTTACGCGTGACACTCGGCGCGAGCCGTTGGAGAGTGCTTCGGCAGTTTATGACCGAAAGCCTCCTCCTCGCTGCACTCGGGGGGATTGGCGGTACTGTCCTTGCCTTTTGGGGCAAAGACTTTATGGCGTGGCTGCCAGTTGGGGACACTCCCATCGTGAATGCGCGGATAGACTCGCAGGTGCTCGCATTCACGGCTGTTCTGTCAATCATCACGTCGCTGCTATTTGGGATTGGGCCTGCAATGCGAGCGGCGCGTTCGAACCTTGGGCCGTCACTGAATATCAGCGCACAAAAAGGAGGCATCACCCGCGGGGTCACTACCAAGGCGCTTCTCACGGCTCAGGTCGCGATGAGCCTCGTGCTCCTCGTCGGCTCCGGGCTCCTCGTGCACACTATCTACAATCTCAGCAAGGTTGATGTGGGGTTCAACGCCGACAACGTGTTGGTGTTTCGGATCGATCCTACCTTGCAGAGTGACAGTTCGTCTCGTGCCTTTCACGGATACGAGCGAATCATCGATGCAATCGAAACCGTACCCGGCGTTGAGTCTTGTACGATGTCTGCAATGCCGCTCATTGCTAGGAGCGAGTGGGAGGAAACCGTGCAAGCAAACGGCATCGGCGTCCCAAAAAACGCGTTCATTCAGGTTGTCCGATGGAACTTCCTTAAGACTATGGGCATACCGATGGTGGCGGGACGGGACCTGGAGGCCACCGATACGCAAGGTCGTCCTCGCGTGGCCGTCATCAACGAAACGATGGCGCGGCAGGTGTTTGGTGAGCGAACGCCTGTCGGACGCTATTTTCAGTTTGTGAATGGCGCCGACCGCAGAGTTGCAATCCAAGTGATCGGTGTGACGCGCGATTCGAAGTACGCGAGCTTAGAGCAGCCCGCGCCACCGATGCTCTTCATGCCGCATTCGCAGGTTCCACCTAGCGGAATGACCGTTGAAGTGCGCACCACCTCCGATCCGATGACCGTAGCCTCCGCAATCCGGCAGGCGGTTCGAGAGACCGATTCGACCTTTTCTCTCGCCGAAATGAAAACACAGCGGCAGCAAATTGCCCAGACGATGGGCAAGCCGCGTGCACTTGCGATCTTGACGACCGTCTCGGGAATGATAGGGCTGTTCCTGGCCTGCGTCGGCCTCTACGGCGTGGTCTCGTATGAAACGATTCGACGGACACGGGAGATCGGAACCCGTATGGCTCTGGGTGCGCGGCGCTCCGATGTTCTTCGTCTTGTCATGCGTCAAACCGTTGTCGTCGTGGCCATCGGAGTCGGTATAGGAATCGGCCTTGCGCTAGCTGCCTCGCGGCTGATTGGAAGTCTGCTGTTTGGCATCGGGCCGAGCGACCCATTTGCGGTTGGATCGGCAGTCGCGGGTCTGATCGTGGTGGCGTTGGCTGCCTCATACCTGCCCGCACGGCGGGCGTCACGGCTCGATCCGACGCAAGCCCTCAGATATGAATGACTCCAAGAGGAAAGCGACGAAACTGTGGACGCAATGCTAATCGAGGCGCGTCCAGTACGCGATCAAGATAGGTAGCGAGAAGTCGGCTTATGGGACTGAATTCGGGATTGACCTGGATCACGGGCAACTCGGAAATCAATCGTCGGCCCTGTCGTGTTTACAAGAAATCTTCCAGCTCTTTCTTGACGCGCGATACACAATAGCGTTGCCTATGGTGTACTTCCAATGATTTACAGTGCCGTCCGTTCTCTTCCATGTCGTTGAAAGTACTCGTATCCCGCTAGCTGTCACGGCAGAGGCCGCGGGTTCGAGTCCCGTCGTCCCCGCCTTTTACATAGTGCTGTCGAAGATTTTCTACGAATGACGGCGGAGTAGCAATATTCAGTGCAGGCATGGGACTCTCCTTGGATTTTGTCTGTTGAGAAACAGGAATTGGAACTTCGCGTTACGTTGGGTGGCGGATTGGGCCGATACTGGCTTCATACGAACCACACCAAGCTTGCCGGTCTTGCAGGCGAGGGAATAAATAGGGAGTGTCGCGGCTTGCTTGAGTTCCCGGCAGCAGTTTCCTGCGCCGTATATTCCCTTAAGTCTTTGCGATTCCAAAGGCGACCGTATTCGAATTCGAGTCTCTTCGCATTCCACTCGGTACAGCTGTACGTGCGACCCGTTGGATTGCAGGCAGAAATCCAAGAAATTGCCCGGCCGCAAACCTGTAACTGTAAATGTTCCAGACAGTTTGGTATCAAGCACTAGGCGGAGACTTTGAGGAAACGTTATCTAGTGTTTTGCAGTGTTATGTAAAGAAATGTCTTGCACTCGCCGAAGCCTGCGAAACCACGGGATACGAATTCCCGCAAGAAGGGAGCCAGGAACCCGAAAAAATCCCGTTTTTAGCGAGGAACGGCGTGCCGACGAGGCGGCATAGTAAAAAAACACTATTTTGTACTTGACACGATATTGTGCCGAGGAGTAATTTTCTGCGCATCGGCGAGAAAGCGTTTACTGCGTGGGTGGGCCGCAGTCTCAGCATTTTCGGGGGTGGATATGACGAAGTCATACGTCCCGGTGAGTATCGTTGTCGTTTCCGTCTTCCTGCTTCTTTTCAGCAGTCTCCTACAGGCACAACGCGCAGATCGAGCGGTCATCAGCGGTGTGGTCACGGACTCGACCGGTTCCGCCGTCGCAGGTGCGACCGTCAAGGTGAAAGATGAAAGTACCGGTGTCGAGACTTCGCTCACCACAAACGGCGCCGGCGCTTACACGACGCCTCCGCTCGTGCTGGGCACCTATACGGTTACGGTCGACCGTCAGGGCTTCAAAACCGCGCAGAGCACGGGGATACTCCTCACCGGCGCCGAGACCGTGCGACACGACGTTGCACTTGCCGTGGGATCTACCGCCGAGACAATCGATGTAGTCGCCGGCGCGGAAACTCTAAACGTGACCACCCCCGATGTCACCCACACCGTGGATTCGCGCTATTACCAGGACTTGCCTACGATCACCGCCTCGGATGTGCGTCTGGCAGAATCGCTCTTGCAAATACAGCCTGGCTTCCTGCCGATGAAACCGAACGGCGATCCCATGTTCCGAGGCAGCCAGTTCAATTCCAGAATCAACGGTGGCCAGACGATGGCGACCGAAAACTTCTTCGATGGGGCAGCGTTTGGCTACGCGGTCGGTCACCAGCAAAGCCATGAAAGTTCGCCTCCCGAGGAAAGCATTCAGGAGATGAAGGTCATCACCACCACGTACTCGGCCCAATATGGACACACAAGCGGCGGGTTTATTGAGTACGTTTCGAAATCAGGAACCAATAACATTCATGGCAGCGCATATGAGTACTTCGCGAACGATGCTCTGAATGCGCGCGGCTTTTTCGACGCGGACTGCAATGCGGCCGGCGCCTGCACATCGCGACCGAAGACCCCGATTAAGAACAATTCCTTCGGATTTACTCTCGGCGGGCCAGTTGTGATTCCGAAGGTTTACAACGGCCACAATAAGACGTTCTTCTTCACGAACTTCGATTGGACACGTTTCCGATCAGGCGTACTGCCTGGATTCGGAAATACGACACCGACGGATGCGTTCAAGGCGGGAGATTTCAGTTCCTTGCTAACGACGAACCAAATTGGAACTGATGTTCTTGGACGACCGATTTTACAGGGGCAGATATTCGATCCTTCTACCACTAGGTGTATTTCTGGTGGTGGCGTAGTGCCGTGTACTACGGCGGGATCGATACCGGTTCGCGACCCATATCCAGGCAACATTATTGACCTCTCGACGGACCCGAATGCGAGCATAGTCGCATCCAGAATCGCTGGGCTTATGGTCCACCCGGATCGCGCCGGTAACGCCTTCAACGTAGCCGGTAACCCTGCGGGCGATCAGAACTGGCTGCTGGATGCTCGTACGATTGAGTTCCGCATTGACCATGAGTTCCGTCCGAACTTCAGAATGAGCGAAAGTTTCTATTGGGGGCATCGGCCATCAATCCGCAACTGCGGCGAAGTCGCTGGTTGCGTCACGCAGTTCGATGGCCAAACCGAACCACAAAAGAACACTGGCTACTACGGCAATGGTTTCTATCAGCGCATCACTACGCATCACACACATACCCAGTTTGACTGGATCATACGTAACAACCTGCTGAACCACACGACGATTGCCTGGGACCGCTGGTTTATGGGAGGCAATCCACTTTCCGCCGGCGCCGGTTGGCCGCAGATTTTGTGGGCAGGTACGCCCGGACAAGGATCCCTTTCTGGCGGTGGCCTGGTGGCTCCGGATGCCGGACCGCCGGAACTCGACTTTCAAGGAACAATCCCTTACAACTCAATCGGCGATTACGGCTGGCCTAAGTTTGGTTTCCTGACAAACAACCGCTGGCAGTTCTCTGACGACCTGAGCTGGGT
>DATBIE010000045.1:0-33347 GCA_036557105.1 Terriglobales bacterium | reverse complement strand
TCAACGCTTGAGTGAGTCCAGTCCGACATCATCCTTCCTTGTTGGTCCGATATATGCGTTTGTTCACGCAGCGCGCCAAATCTCTAATTCCGCGGCTCACCCAAGTGGCCACCGTGTTCTCCTTCACGTCCAAGCGCGAGGCAATCTCGTTGTACTTCATCCCCACGCTGCGCATGTTTAATACTTTTTGATACCGGCCATCCAGCTTCGGAAAACATCGCTCGAGTATGGATTCGAATTCCTGCTGCATGATGACTTGCAACTGGTTGGGGCCATGATGCGCAGGCTCGGGCCTCCTGTTTCCATTCCTGGTTTCCGAGTTCCTGTCAGGCGGAACCTCCAACCGATAGGCTGTGCGGCTGCGCTCCTCCGAAACTACATATCTCAAGACCGTGTGCAACCAGGCCAGAAGCTGGTCCAGGCTCCACGCTGGAACATCCCCCCCACTGGGAAGATTTTGGCAGAAGTAATAGGCCAGCGCAGGCTGCGAGGTGGCGTTCTCCCACGAGCGCTTGAATGCTTCCTGGGCAGCGGCTTCGGGATCGCGCGACCCGAGGCGGTGGGCTCTTGAAGCCAAGATGGCCAGTAAACGGCGGTACTCGCTGACGCCTTCGCGCGTTGCCGCCACTGGCGCGAGTTCTCCAGCCGCGGGATGGCCCGTTTGGAACAGCATGTGAGGGGTACATTCTCTCCCATGCCTTCCCCGATTGCCAAGCGTTTTGAGCGGTCATTCGCTGGCCCTAAACCGTCGCCTCGGCCTTTCAAAGCCTAGTCTTCCCTGCCTTTCATGGCTTCAAAGCGGCCACACCCTGTGTAGTCAACGATGCCCTCTATCCTGCCAGACTTCGTGTCCGCAGCGCCCTTCAATCCGACCATCACGTAATTCGGGGGAGCCGGCGTTTCCCATTTCAGAGGATTGAGATTGAAAGTGCCAGATTTGGGATCGAAGCTGCCGTTCAGGCTGTAGGTGTATGCCTTGGTGCGAGAGCCAGGAGGCAGATAGAAGGTGAAAGTGCCCCGCAACAGGCCATATTCCGGCGCATTCAGTGTGAGCCTCAGGCCGGTTACCCCTTTGGCGCAAATATAGGAGCCGATGTAAATACCATCGATCGCGCTGGCCTGCGGTGGCTTGGGCGCAGAGGCCGGTTGGGAAGCCGATGCTTGGTCAGCCTGCGAGTGAGCAGTGGACAATGGCGGGGAATTACCGTGGGGGTTGTAACCGGGCAGCGGCTGGGAATTACCGTGGGGATTGTAATTGGGATCGGCGTTTGCGGCGCCAGGCGCTGCTTTGTAAGTCCAGCCAGTTGCAACCACTGTGTAGCCTGCTTTTTGCGCGCTCATCTGTTGCATTTGTTTCGCGGCTTTGTTGTGGTCAGTATCTCCAAAACACGCAACGTTTCCTGGGTTGCCGTATTTTCCAGCGATGAATTGCGTGAATGCGTTGGAAATCGAGCCATACGGAGTTGACGCTGGCACGAGAAAAAGCCCGCTGAAGTACTCCGTCTTCGAGGTCGGATTCGACATGCAATAGTAGTACGGCGATGGAGGAGTGTAGCCCGAATCACCTCCTGCCAGAGCAACTGGTGATGAGAACCCCATATACAGCAGAAGAAGCACAGAGCTCTGGACCAAGTGGAACGATGCGACTGTTATGTTTCTCAAATCGATCTCCTTTCGACAGCTTGGCAAGGTGTGCATCCCCGTCGTTTAGGAATATTCAGTCATCTCGCCCCTTCATGGCTTCAAAGCGGCCGCACCCGGTATAGTCAACGACGCCCGAGACCTTACCGGCATTCGCATCGACAGCGCCCTTCAATCCCACCATCATGAAGTTGGAAGGGGGAGGGGTTTCCCATTTCAATGGATTGAGATTGAAACTGCCAGACTTGGGATCAAAATGGCCGTTCAAGCTGAAGGTGTATGCCTTGGTGTGGGAGCCGGGAGGCAGGTAGAAGGTGAAAGTGCCGGTTAATAGGCCGTACTCGGGCGCTTTCAGCGTCAGCTTTAGATGCGTAGGGCCCTTGGCACAAGCGTAAGTGCCCACATAATCACCATCGATCGAGTTCTTCGAACTTGACGCCGAATTAGCCGGAGAAGAGGCAGAGTTCGAGCTCGAGGCGTTGCTGGCTTCGCCCTCCGACGGAGCACCGTTGTAGGTCCACTTGGTTTGGATGAGGGTCCACTTAGCCATTCTCAGTTGCTCGACTTCTTGCTTCAGGCTGTGTAGGGCCGCGCTTTGGTCCGGGTTGCCGAGACAATTGGCGGGGCTCTTGATGCCATATTTTTGGGCGAGGAATTGGCCAAAGGCGTTTGCGGTGGGCTGATAATCTGCAGCCCTTCCCGACGCCTTAAATATTGCGCTGTAGTAACGGGTGTTGGGTGCGGGATTGGAGGTGCAAATGTAGTGCACGGGCGGGGGATTGTAGGCCCCCTCTCCTGCGAACGCTAACGATGCTGCAAAAGCTGTGCACAGCAAGAGAAGCACAGCCCCTTGGACCATTTCCAACGATACAGCCGTGATGTTCTTCACGCGAACCTCCCTTCAATAACTCTGAGTTAATTCGCGGACCCGAGATCGGCGGTCACTCGATACACCGATCCGTTCTTAATTCCTAGAAATCGATATTCGTGTGAATTCTGAAATCGCCCAACATTGCGGTTAGCTTCGAGAAGATCTGGAAATGGCGCGCCGGTTTTTCCGTCCAGAAAAAGCGCGTATCCGTGCCCCGTCCAGTACAGCGTGGCGAAATGTTTGCTGTCAGGACTGAAATCCGGATACTCGTACAGGCCTGTGTTGTGCATCACGGCTTGCCCGTTGATCACGAAAAGGGTGTTATTAGTTCCATCGGCGTTGGTGTGAGCGTAGGCCATGCGGGAACTATCCGCGCTCCAGAAAATGGGAGGGAACGAGTAGCGCGGTTGAGAGCGCGTGCTCAATTCGGAAACATCTGGAACCGCTGTTTCATTCCCGTCCACGACGACCGCACATTTCATGTATTGAGTGCAGGCGGCATAGACCCAGTGTTTGCTATCAGGACTGAACGACAAAGTCTTGTTCATCGCGGCGTAGTATCGCGGACTCTTTTTCCCGTCCACAACAAAATGCCATCCATCCTGCGCCCAGCCTACAAATGCCAGACGGCCACCCTGATTGCTCCACACGAAGCCGTTCACTCGATTGAAGCCTTCCAGCTCTTGCCCATCCACGACAACGAAATTCTGTTGTCGAACACCAACAAAAAACGCATGTGCAGAATCAGGGCTGAACCCGGTGTAACCGATGGAATCGTAGGCGCGGCTGACCTTGCCGTCGATCACCGACGCAATACCACCAGCCACCTTCTTGGCGTATGCGAATTTCTTGCCATCCGGGCTGAAGAGAATGGAGATACCTGAATTCAGGGACAGGCTAGTGTCCTCGGTGGCGAAACCCTGAATTTGATCTGCGATTTCCTTCTGGTCTACGACCAGCGCCTGCACCATGCCATCATGACCGTTGAGACCCAAGGGTTTGTCCCAAATGTATCCGCAGCGCCCATTCGATGCGAGCGTCAGATCGTGCACCCCGTTGCCACCGTGGGCGCGAGGCGGGCCGGCAACTCCGTCCACCACCACCACATGCCCCCCCGAATTCTGGGCGATGAAGGCATAGTGAGCATCGTTGTGGCTCAGCAATAACGATGAGATTTTGTCGTAACCAGGGCCGGGAGTTGCGTTGACCACCATGTGCCACTTTTGGTCGGTGGTTTGAGCCACATAAACCAGTTTTTCGCCAACAAATGCCATCTGGTTCACGTCGATGATGGGAAATCCAAGACTTTTTACGCCGTCGAGGAACAAATGCCAGACAGTACCAGACCCGCTCGGCGGAACTTCTGAGCTCACCACTGCCATATGCGCGCCGCTGTCGCTTACAAGGCATTGGTGCCCGGGGTTGGAGACGGGAGTTCCATGAAGACTCACGGGCGCGAGAATCGATACGTTGCCAGCTATCGGGGGCTTGTAGTAGGTCGTGACGACGAATGCCTCTTTGTTATCTCTGACCTCCACCAACTGATCGCCGCGCTGCGCAATGTAGCAAGAGTGCTTGCCATCCTGGCTGAATGCGACGTCAATGCTAGTACCATTTAAATTTGCGGCGTGATCAAAATCCGGCCCGGGAACGCCATCAATAATCACGATTTCGCGGCTGCCGTGCATGGAGAGCACTGCATAGTGACCGCCGTCCGGACTTACAGCCGACTGGCCCAGAGGTTTGCTGGGACCGAGAAGTGTTTCAGTGACTTTGGCGGTGAGATTTCCGACTGGCGCCGGCGCAGAAGCGGGCGACGCTCCTGCAACCGTGGCATTCGGCGTGCTAGCGTTAGATATGCCGTTCCCCATAGCGCCCGGATATGCTGCAACGACCGGCGCCGCCGAGTTCAGGACAAATTGCAGTTGGGTTCCCGGCGGAAGTACGACGCGATTTCCCGTCGCAACGGCCTCAACGCTCGAAGCCTGTTTGTTTTTGTGGAATCCGAAATTCGAAAGCGTCGAACTGACTGAATTCATCGCGCCTGTTGCCATACTCTGCGCGGAACTAGTCAATTTGGCCGGACCGCTGGAGATCGGGATTAGCTGGCGGTTCACAATCACGGAATTTAGGTGCGCCGACCAACCTGCCTGGTCTTTTGCGAGCACCACTGCAACCAGTGAGTTAGCTGGAATCATCACGCTTCCCGCGCTGGCCGCTTTTGTAACTACGCCACGGTATTGATGGCCGGGACCGTCTTTTGCGGAATCTATGGGCTCCATCATCCGGACGGCTAGCGTGGTTCCTGCCGCTGAAGCAGCGGCTGCCTGTGCTCCTACGGCAGAAGGCTGCGCCATTGCAGAGTTCGAGTTGGCGGTCGCACCAACCCCGGCTTGACCGGGCGAATTTTCTGCCGCCTGATTTGAGGAGGGCTGATTCGAAGAGGCCGAAGACTGGGACTGATTTTCGCAAGCGGCTTTGTATTCGGCGACCGATTTCCATCCATCTCCGGAGTTGCAATCCGGATGCGATGTGTCGCCTGCCGCTGTTTGAGTGCTGCTTGGGGACCAGCCGGTTTCGACTATTTTCCATTTGAAGCTTTTCAGCTGCGTGATTTGCTGTTGCATCTGGTGTTGAGCGGCATTTTTATCCGTATTCCCCAGGCAACTAGCGGATGCGTTGACGCCATACTTCGTGGAGAGGAACTGCTGAAAAGCTTTGGCGTTTTGGTTCTCTATCGGGGCGGAAGCAGGCGCATCGAACAGCCCGGTGTAATAGCGGGTCTTGGGAGCTGGATTGGAAGTGCAGTAGTAAGGAGTCATCGGAGGCTTATAGGATCCCTCTCCGGCAAATGCCGCCATGGCGCAACTTACGCACAATAAAAGAAGCAAAGATTTCTGTAGATTGAAATGCCGAGTGACTTGGAAGAATACTGCTGCGAGGATCCCCACACGAACCTCCCTTCGATAACTGACCGGATATAGACGATAAAGCCTGCCACACGGCTCTTGGCGACGCGCGTTGGCCGCGTCCTGCCTCGATACGGTGCCTACCAATTGGAGTGGGACAAATAGAAGATTTCTTTCAAAGATTTCTCAAGACGGCTTTTAGGCGGCTGGTGACGCGTTGGCGGGGCGGCGGGCCTGGAGAGCCGCCGCTACACGAGGAAGGAGTCACTGGGCCGCAGTGCACGTTGTAGGTGGCGGGATTGAAACCTGCCACCACACAGATGAATCTAGAATCTTGTCGCCGTAAGTGAATTTTCCACAAATTCCGGCGAAACTACCGGCAGAAGATCGGGTTTGAGCTTCCCAGAAGAAAACATGCCCGCCGGCCGCCGACCCGAGCACGCCCCAAGCAGCGCGGCCGGTCAGGGCCTGTTCTTGATCCCCAACTGGCGTGGCCTCCCGCGCGGCTGGTATCCTTTTCCCTTTCGTAGGAAACAGCTTGCGACGGTGTCCACCCACGACTCTCGTAGAGTGAACACCGATCTGATTCCAGGAGAATTCATGTCCTTTTCTCTCGAGGGCCGAACCTCCGTCGTCTTCGGAGTTGCCAATAAACGCAGCATCGCTTGGTCGATCGCTCAAGGATTGCACCAGGCCGGAGCGAAGGTGGCGCTCACTTATCAGAACGAGCGGCTGGAGCAGGAAGCGAAGGACCTCATCCTGTCACTGCCGGGGGCTGAAGCCTTCATGTGCGACGTTTCGCGGGATGGGGACATCGAGCGTGTATTCGGCCAACTGAAAGAGCGCTACGGAAAACTGCACGCTCTAGTGCACAGCGTTGCGTTTGCTCCGCCGGACGAACTCAAGGGCGATTTCGTAAACACCACTCGCGAAGGATTCCGGGTGGCGCACGACGTAAGTGTCTATTCGCTGATCGCGTTGGCTCGTGCGGCCGCACCGCTGATGGAAGATGGTGGAAGCATCGTCACCATGACCTACTACGGCGCGGAGAAGGTCGTGCCACATTACAACGTGATGGGAGTGGCCAAAGCCGCACTTGAATGCACGGTTCGATACCTGGCAAACGATCTAGGACCGAAGAAGATTCGCGTGAACGCAATTTCCGCCGGACCGATCAAGACACTTGCCGCGCGCGGCATTTCAGGCTTGGGAGAGATGCTGAAGTCACACGCTGAACGGGCGCCGTTGAAGAGGAATGTAGATGTGAATGAAGTCGGCGCGACGGGCGTGTTTCTGGCGTCAGATGCGAGTTCGGGCATCACCGGCGAAGTGATTTACGTGGATTGTGGATATAACGTGATGGGATTCTAAAAACTTAACCACAGAGGGCACAGAGGCCCACTGAGAACTTCCACGGAGCAATTCAACTCCTCTTTAATTAGCCTCGAAGTTTCAATCGGTTGTAACTTGAATTCTTCGCTCAACGTCCGCAACTCTCTCGATAGTAATTTGGGCATCACGCTGGTGCTGAAACCGCGAGAATTTCTCTCCCCACTCGATCAGCAGTACGCTGTTTTCGCTCATAAGATCATCCAGCGCCAGCGTGTCCAATTCTCGCGGTGTGTCGATCCGATATAAGTCGATGTGATACACCCATGCGGTCGGCCCACGGTACTCGTGGATCAATGTGAACGTCGGGCTGGTTACATCTTCTTCCGATGCGGCGTGAAATCCTTGTGCGATGCCCTTTACCAGTGTCGTCTTTCCGGCACCAAGGTCGCCGGTCAATATGACAACTTTCGGGGGCGTGAGCATTCCTGCAAGCTCGCGCCCAAGTGCAACAGTTTGTTCAGGAGAATTGGTTGTAAACTCGCGCGACATTCTTCGGGTGAGAATGAACTAGTATAGCCGCGCGAAATTATCTGCGGGTTTCTGGACGTTTACTGCAGGCCAAGAAAGCTATTGTCCCTGGCCGATTCGACCGTCATACGCAGGTGCTGTTGGTCATCATCTTCAAGCGCAACGAAGCGAAACGCTTGAAACACGCTACCAGGGACCGAACGCAACGGATTCAGCATTTCCGCCATGCCGGTCACGTTGCCGGATTGTGTCTGGAATGCGACTTCCACGAAATCGCCTTCAGCAATGGCGTTCGCCAATTGGAGAAGTCCCCCAGTAGCCGAAACGACCTGAAGTCGGCCCTTAGCACGGTGACCGTCGCTGAGTTTTACCATAGCCGGGGTAGTTGGAAGCTTGATGCGAGGAGCACGATGGTTGGGACTGCTCTGGGGAAAATGTGTCATGGCAGGCCCACTATGGCACTCTCCCGAACTGGACGCGAGATTACCGAAGCGCAGTGTACGAATTCATGCGGGATCAGCACCGAAATCACCAATTTTCACGTGCTTTTCTGCCGCCTGCTCACGAACTCGCCGGAAGGATTCTGGAAGAGCAGTGATCAGGTCGGTGGCGACCAGGGAATGCTCGCCTTGTGTTTCGCGCGCGACATCGCCGGCTAGTCCGTGCAGGTAAACGGCGGCAAGCACCGCCTGAAATGCGCGCTGAGGATTCTGTGCGACCATGCCTGCAATCATCCCGGTTAGAATGTCGCCGGTGCCGCCCGTTGCCATACCTGGATTGCCGGTCGTATTGACCCAGCATTCTCCGGTCTGGTTCGCCACGATGGTGCGATCGCCCTTCAATACGACGATTAGGCCATGCTCCTGAGCGAAATTTCGTGCCACATTGATCCGATCCCGCTGAATCGCGGCAATGCTCAGGCCGGTGAGGCGCGACATTTCACCGGGATGCGGCGTAAGCACGAGTGTTGGTTTCTTGTAGTTCTTTGCGTACTCTGGTTTTCCTCCGCGTCCTCTGCGGTTAAAATCTTTTGCCCTGCCTTCGAAAGCGTTTAGTCCGTCAGCGTCAAGAACCATTGGGATCTGCGCACTACTCACGATCTGCCGCACGAAAGCAACGGTACTCGCATTCCGTGAAATTCCTGGTCCAATCGCCAGCACGGCTTTTTTCGCTGCAATAGCTTCGAATTCACCTGAGGCTTCCTTCGCAATCGTACCTGCTCTAGTTTCCTTGAGCGGTTCGGTCATCAACTCGGGGTGATAACTGGCGATAGTTCCCAGCACTGATCGCGGAGCAGCAACGGTCACAAGGCCCGCACCGGTTCGAAGGGCAGAGAATCCAGCCATCGCTGCCGCGCCAGTTTTTCCAAGCGATCCGCCTGCGACCAACACATGGCCATACATGCCTTTATTCGAATCTCGTGGGCGGCGTGCGATTAAAGGTGCGATCTCTTTTGGCGTGATGACGTTCAGATTGAGAGAAGACTGAATTGCTTCGTCCGCCGAGCCAATCGGCGCAACCACTACTGGCCCCGCGGTCAGGTTTCCAAAAATGTGTGCGAGGCGCGGTGCTGTAAACGTCACAATCGCGCTGGCGCGGGCGACGGAGCCAGTTTGTTCTCCCATGACGTCGGTGTCCGCTCCGGATGGAACATCGACCGCGACAACCGGCTTTTGTGTCGAATTAAGTTTTGCAATTGCTTCGGCGTAAACACCCCGTACAGGCGGCTTGAACCCCGAGCCAAGAATGGCATCGATCAGAACATCGCAATCGAAGACTCCGCTGGTACGTGCATTTTCCCACGCTTCGAAAATCGCAAATGGTGGGGCGCCCGAGGAATGTTTAGGCAATTTCGAAAAGTTCGCCGCAGCATCGCCGCGCAACTCGGACGAGTTCGCCAGGAGTAGAACTCGAACTTCTCGACCGGCTTCATTCAGTTTTCGGGCAACCACGAATCCGTCTCCGCCATTATTGCCTTTGCCACACACAACTCCGAACGACTTTGCACCGGCATATGAAGCCAGGGCGAACTCCGCAACTGCCGATCCCGCGTTCTCCATAAGTGTGAGAGACGGCACGCTGAAACGCTCGCTGGTCACACGGTCGGTTTCACGCATCTCGGCGGAGGTGAGGATTTTCATAAGCAGCCTTCAGCCGTCAGCAATCAGCTTAAACCGTGATGTTTAGCGGAACAATCTGGAAAGGCGATCTCTGGTCCCAATTGCAGCAAGTGTGACCGAGCCTACTTACGGCTGATGGCTGACAGCT
Organism: Terriglobales bacterium; assembly: GCA_036557105.1. Taxonomy (GTDB): domain Bacteria; phylum Acidobacteriota; class Terriglobia; order Terriglobales; family Acidobacteriaceae; genus Gp1-AA145. Next base: position 23,798 of record DATBIE010000045.1, on the reverse strand, counting down.
GAATGCTTTCTTCAATCCGCCATGGTTGGCGTTGGCTTAGAACTGGCCGCGTTGCTCGCTTGCTGCACCTTGCTATGCTTGCGGCTGTATGCGAAGTAAATGGCGAGCCCGATAATAAGCCAGACCACCAGCCGAATCCAGGTTGCGGTCGTGAGGCTGTACATCATGAAAGCCGAGATGAGGATTCCCATGATCGGCGTAAACGGGACCCAAGGTGTGACGAACGCGCGCTTGACTTCGGTTCCGCGAGCACGAAGGACCCATACACCGGCGCAGACAATAATGAAAGCTAAGAGCGTGCCGATAGAGACCATCTCTCCAAGAACATCAATCGGAGTCAAAGCGCCAGCCAGAGCCACGCACACGCCTACCAGAATGGTTGAGAGATAAGGTGTGCGGAAGCGCGGATGAACTTTACTTGCCCAACCCGGGAGCAGTCCGTCCCGCGACATGGAAAAAAACACGCGCGATTGCCCCAGCAACATGACCACCATTGTGCTGCTCAGGCCACAAATCGCGCCGATCTTGACTAACATGCTGCCCCAGCGGACGCCGGTCACGTCGATTCCAATCGCGATTGGGTCAGGCACATTGAGATTCGTGTACTTCACAAGGCCGGTAAGCACGAGGGCCACGGCGATATAGAGCACTGTGCAGATAATGAGAGAGCCGAGAATCCCAATCGGCATATCGCGCGCTGGGTTCTTGGATTCTTGTGCGGCCGTAGATACAGCGTCGAATCCGATGTAAGCGAAAAAAATAATGCCGGCTGCGGTCGCGATTCCCGAAAGCCCGAAAAGGCCATAGCTGCCTTCATTTGCGGGAATGAAGGGAGTCCAATTTGCCACTGCTTCGGAATGATGGTGGAACAAATATGCGGCTCCCAATCCAAGAAAGACAAGCAACACGCAAACTTTTATGACCACGATTGCAGAATTGAAATTCGCGGATTCCTTAATTCCGATCACCAGAATTACAGTGACGAGCGCGATGCCAAGAAATCCAAAAAGATTGAATGAGGAGGTGGTCGTCGGTAAAGTGGCGGGATCAATGTGCTCCATCGCGAGTTTCTTCGCGATGCCGGCAAGCCGCTCCCAATGGCCATGATAAAGAACGAACTTGCTTCCCGGCGCTCCGGCTAGAGTGGGGCTGACTCGAATGCCGAAGTCACCAAGCAAACTTAGTACATAACCGCTCCAGCCGCTGGCAACGGTAGCGGCTCCGAGCGCGTATTCCAGAATCAAGTCCCAACCTATGATCCACGCGATAAACTCACCGAGAGTCGCGTAGCCATATGTATAGGCAGAACCGGCGACTGGGATCATCGAGGCGAACTCGGCATAGCACAAGCCGGCAAAAACGCAGGCAAGGGCCGCCAGCATGAAGGAAAGAACGATTGCTGGTCCTGCGTGGTTCGCCGACGCGGTCCCGGTGAGCACAAATATTCCAGTGCCGATGATCGCACCAATTCCAAGCGAAACCAGGTTAGTCGGCCCCAGTGCGCGACGAAGACTATGTTCGCCGGTTTCATGTGCCTCGGAAAGAATAGTGTTTAAGGGTTTCTTGGCCAGCAGATTACCCATGGGTTCTCCTCAAGCGGCAGTCACTTCCGTAAGCGGTTTTCGCGAGCGCCACGCGTAGTAAACCGGAATTCCCAGCAGCACAATGATCAATCCCGGCCAGGTGAATTGCGGCTTATACAGCAATAGCACGATATCGATAAAGATTGCCATGGCGATGTAAATCGCGGGCAACACAGGATAGCCGAAAGCTCGATATGGCCGTTCGGCATGAGGACGTTTGAAGCGAAGAACGAACAATCCGGCGATCGTCAGAATATAAAACACCAGCACGGCGAAAATGACGTAGTCGAGCAATTGCCCATAGCTGCCGGAAACGCAAAGAATGCAGATCCAAACCATTTGAAACATGAGCGCCGCGGTGGGTGTTTTATAGGTGGGATGCAACTTGCCCGCTCCACGAAAGAACAGTCCATCTTTGGCCATAGCATAGTACACGCGCGGACCCGACAGGATAAGGCCGTTGTTGCAACCGAAACAGGAGATCATGATGGCGGCTGCCATTAGATATCCGCCGATCTCACCAAAAATCTGGGTTAGCGCGGCGGTCGCCACCCGGTCTTCGGTCGCATGCTGGATTCCACGCTGCAAGATAATTGCAGCATCGGCGGAGCCATGCAAGGGCAGGATACTGAGATATACGAAATTGCAAGCAATGTAGAGAGCGATCACTCCACCTGTTCCCAACACCAGCGAGATGGGAATCGTACGCCGCGGATTGATCACCTCGCCGGCGGTAAAGGTGATGTTGTTCCATGCGTCGGAGGAAAACAGGGAACCGACTTGTGCCACGGCCAGAATTGTTACCGTGCTTACCAGAACAACCGGGCCGCCCCCTCCGACCTGAATCGGGTGCAAAGCGCCTACTCCATGCCAGAAATTCGCCCCAAAGTTCGCCGCCAACGCTTCTGCGTTCCGTCCTACAAGAATGCCAACGAGCACCAGTCCGAGCAAACCCGATACCTTCGCGAACGTGAATACGTTCTGAATAAGTGCTCCGGTCTTCACGCCAAATATGTTGATACCTGAGAGCGCCACCACCATCAGGATCGCTACGAGATTCTGCGTACTCACGCCCACATCCATATTCCCCAACATCATGGAACCAATCTGAACCGGTGGAACTTTGACGATATGGACGATCCAGTGGGTGGAGGAGATTGAAGGAAAGAAGACACCGAGGAATTTGCCGAACGCAACCCCGACCGCGGCTATGGTTCCCGTCTGAATGACTAGAAACAATGTCCATCCATAAAGAAATCCCCAGAGCGGCCCGAGTGATTCTCGTAAGTAAACGTATTGGCCACCTGCCTGCGGCATCATGGCGGCAAGCTCGCCATAGCTCAATGCCCCAATGATGGTGAGAAGCCCGGTAATCGCCCAGGTGCCGATCAGCAAGGCGGGCGAACCGACTTCGCGCGAAATTTCTGCGGAAACAAGGAAGATTCCGGAACCGATCATCGACCCCATCACCAGCATGGTCGAGCTGGTCAGGCCGAGGCCTTTGACAAATTCACGATCGGTGGAGGGAGATACTGACGGAGGAGTGCCGGCGAGAACGGGTTTAGTTTCGACGCTCAGGTAATTCTCCAAAGCAAGTGGCTAGTGATAAGTGGCCAGTCGCGCTACCAGCCCCTAATCACTAGCCACTGACCACCTAACTCTACCCCAGAATACGCAAAAATTCTTCTGCTGATTTCGCAGGATAACGCACCAGATCGGATATTATCGCGACTGAGTCTGCACCGGCAGCGATCACCGAAAGGCAGTTTTGACGGGTGATGCCGCCGATTGCGACCAAAGGCTTCCTCGTGAGTTCGCGCGCGCGCGCCACACCTGCGACACCGATGACAGGATCAGGATTCTGTTTGCTGGTTGTTGTGAATACCGGCCCAATGGCTATGTAGTCTGCCGTAGTAAATTCGGCTTCAGCGACCTGCTCCGGATTGTGGGTGGATACGCCGAGCCAGCGTTCAGAGCCGATAATCCTGCGCGTGCTTTCGGGTGAAAGATCGTCCTGGCCCACATGAACGCCGTCGAATCCGGCTGCGAGGCAAAGGTCAGGACGGTCGTTCATGACTAATTTTGCGCGTGCACCGATCTGAACCTTGAGATGGATGGCATCCGCCAGCATTGCCCGAGAATCATCGGACTTGTTTCGGTACTGAAGCATCGTGATTCCGCTGCGAATCAGTTCATCCGCTGCGCGGAAGAGCTGTTCCGAAGCCGGGAAGCACGAGGAATCAACGATTGCGTAGAGCTTTGGCAGAACTTTGGCAGGCATCGCTAACACACGAATATAGCTGAATGCCCGATGCCTCGCGTCCGGCTCAGTTCAGGTCAGACAAGACAGCTATGCTGAATATTCCATTTCCGTCCAGCGAGGCAACAGTTCGAATCTGACCGGCGCCAAAAGAAAGGGCATTGCTGCTGATGATCGCATTTTTTGAGCCGCTCTGGGTAAAAACTACTTCGTAACTTCCAGCTGCGACCGTCTGGTAGCTGGACGCTGACCTGAACGCCAGACCTGCAACGGTGGGGTTCATGGCGGAAATATCTGAACCGGGCGTGATCACATAAACATCTGCGGTCCCCAGCGCATTCGATGCGTTCACGACACGAATCTGAATATTCCCCGATGATGGCATGGTCTTGTTGTCGGCGAGTACGGTTGCCCCGGCATCCGTGGCAAGAATGGTGTTGTTGCTCCCGCTCTTTAAGGTGATGCTTTGATTTAAGAGGGTTGAACCTCCAGAAGCTTGCACCTCGAGTGTAGGCGACCCCGAACTAGTGGAGGTATAGGCAGACGCAGCTCCGAACGTAACGCCGCTAGCGACGCTGGTATTGTCGAGCAACATGTTTACGCTCGACTGACCATCCATCGCATTCATCAATCTGACTTGTGTATTCCCGGAACCGCATCCTGCAGTGATGGCGATGATACCGATGATGACGCAGAGAGACACTGGTGCCGCTTTTCGAACACGAATCACAAAGAGCTCCTTTAGAGTTTTTTGGCTACTCCGGAACTGATGCTGGGCTCTTTGAAGAAAGTTGTTGAAGGAGAGTAAAGAGTGGTTAAGGTTAGTAAAGGCTTGTAAACCGCGAAAAGCTGCTGATGAGAATTCGCTATCGCCGAACAAAAGCTCCGCCTTCAAAGACAGGGCTCTTCGCACAAACGGGGACGTCCGCGGTCACAAGGTCAACGGGTCGGTAATCTTGCGCTACAGCTGGCTCATCTTCGCCAGGAACTCGCTGTTTGTCTGCGTCTTTGCGAGACGTTCAATAAGAAGTTCCATCGCTTCAACCGGTGAAAGCGGGTTCAGCACTTTGCGCAATACCCAAATGCGCGCGAGATCATCTTTAGGAATCAGCAGCTCTTCTTTTCGTGTGCCAGAGCGCTGAATGTCGATTGCCGGGAATGTGCGCTTATCCACAAGTTTGCGATCGAGAATGATTTCCGAGTTGCCGGTGCCTTTGAATTCTTCAAAGATCACGTCGTCCATGCGCGAGCCGGTGTCGATGAGAGCAGTGGCAATGATGGTTAGTGATCCGCCTTCTTCGATATTTCGCGCCGAACCGAAGAAACGCTTCGGGCGCTGCAAGGCATTCGAATCCACGCCGCCTGAAAGTACTTTGCCGGACGGAGGCACAATCGTGTTGTAGGCGCGCGCGAGACGTGTGATTGAGTCAAGCAGAATGACGACATCGCGCTTGTGCTCAACCAGGCGTTTCGCTTTTTCAATGACCATTTCTGCAACTTGGACGTGACGGGCGGCCGGTTCATCGAAAGTCGAAGAAATCACTTCCCCTTTGACTGAGCGCTGCATGTCGGTGACTTCTTCCGGGCGCTCGTCAATGAGCAACACCATCAGCACTACTTCTGGGTGGTTGGTCGTGATGGAATTGGCCACATTTTGAAGGAGCATGGTCTTGCCGGCACGCGGAGGCGAAACGATCAATCCGCGCTGGCCTTTGCCGAGCGGAGTCAATAAATCCATCACACGCGCGCTGATATTTTCGCGTACCGTTTCAAGCTTGATCCGCTCCTGCGGATAAAGCGGTGTCAGGTTGTCGAAGAGAATCTTGTTGCGCGCTTCTTCCGGTGATTCGAAGTTGACAGCTTCGATCTTTACCAGCGCAAAATATTTTTCGCCTTCATGCGGCGGGCGGACTTGTCCGCTGATGGTGTCGCCGGTCTTGAGGTCGAATTTGCGAATCTGCGATGGCGACACATAAATGTCGTCGGGACCTGGCAAATAGTTGTAGTCGGGCGAACGCAAGAAGCCGTAGCCGTCAGGCAGAATTTCAAGCACGCCTTCGGCGAAGATGTGGCCTTCTTTTTCGCTTTGCGCTTGCAGGATCTTGAAAATAAGGTCCTGTTTGCGCATGCCACTGGCACCGGGAAGATCGAGCGTACGCGCGATCTTGGTCAGTTCGGTTATGTTTTTTTCTTTGAGTTCTGCAATGGTCATTAGCTCACCTGCGAGGAGATCGAAATAAGGAGGGTGTTTTCGGGGGATTCAGGTTACTGCAGGCAGGAGGGCTGGGCTGCTCAGTTACGCAGCCCGCCGTTGTGCCTCAACAAAATGCTCCGGTTCCGACAGAACCGTTTGCTTTTCAGAGCTTGCAATCCGATCCAGGACTTCATTCATGGTTTCCTGGATCCTGGTGTTCGGCTTATGGAACTTCCGTGTGGCTTTCGAGGCAAGCTGGCACAGCATATAACGGTTCCGCAAAGTATGTAAAGCGTCAAAAACACGATCAGAGCGCATGGGGAATGTCCTTTCTATTTAGGATTTCGACGGACACCTGGCTCCATTCCTTAGGAAACCGGGGCGAACGCCTACCCACCAGAAACTGTAAGATACTGAAAACAGATGAGTTCTACAAGGAAAAGCTCTGGCTACTTTTATAGATGCTCCGAGGTGGCCGAAAGTTTCTCGGTTACATCGACCAGAGCCTTAAGAGCGGAGGTTCATCAGGAATCTGGCCCAAGTCCTTCGGAACGATTTAAATTACAGGCTGCGGTCCGTCGCGTCAAGACTTTTCGTATTGCTGCCCTGTTAATAACCAGACACTCTGGCCTGCAATGGGAAGGCGAACTGGACCTTAGGCCCAAAAAACTCGATCCAGGCTGCGATACTGAATTGCCTCGGCAATGTGCTTTGGTTCAATAACTTGCGAACCTTCAAGATCTGCAACCGTTCGCGCCACCTTCAGTATTCGATCGTGTGCCCGGGCAGTGAGGCCCTGCTGGCTCATGGCTCGCTCCAGAAGCCGTTCGCAGTCGGACGACAACTCGCAAAAAGTCCGTATGTGTCGTGCGCTCATTTGTGCATTTGAATACACTTTGCTCCTCCCGATAGACGCGAAACGCTGAAGTTGTGCTTGCCGCGCCCGCTCTACCCGCTGGCGAACCTGTGCAGAACTTTCCGGCTCTAATGCCGAGCGAATTTCCTTGTAGTTCACCGCAGGTACGTCGATATGAATATCGATACGGTCCATCAGGGGCCCGGAAATTTTCTGCATGTAGCGCTGAATCATGGGTTGCGTACAATGACACTCCCGCCCTCGGTCGTTGAAAAATCCGCATGGGCACGGATTCATCGCAGCTGCCAGCATGAACCGCGCAGGGAATGTCAGTGACATCGAGGCGCGTGCAATGCAGACCGTGCCATCTTCGAGCGGCTGGCGCATCACCTCGAGCACGTTGCGGGGAAACTCCGGCAATTCATCAAGAAACAAAACGCCATTGTGGGCCAGAGAAACTTCACCTGGCCGCGGCACAACTCCTCCGCCAATTAATCCGGCGTCTGAGATGGTATGGTGCGGCGAACGAAACGGCCGCAAGCCGACCAGGCCAGCCCCATGATCGAGCACTCCCGCGACACTGTGGATCTTTGTGGTCTCGAGCGCCTCTTCAAAGGTGAACGGCGGCAGGATCGTAGGAATGCGCTTAGCGAGCATTGTCTTGCCCGATCCCGGCGGTCCGATCATAAGGATGTTGTGCCCGCCCGCGCACGCTACTTCGAGCGCCCGCTTTGCTGTTTGTTGTCCGCGCACGTCTTTGAAGTCGATTGCGAACTGTTGCGATTCGCTCAGCAGCGTCTTCTGGTCTATCGATACCGGCTGGATCCCATTTCCATGGTTCACAAAATGAATCACGTCGACCAGCGACTTCACCGGATATACGGTGACCTCATTCACCATCGCGGCCTCTTTCGCGTTCAGCTCCGGAACCACGATGCGAGAAATTTTTCGCCCGCGTGCCTCAATCGCAATCGGCAATGCGCCCCTGACTGCACGGATTCCCCCATCCAGCGAGAGTTCGCCCACGAACAAGCAATCAGGAAGTTCTTTCTTATTCAGTCCGCCATATGCTCCCAAAATTCCGAGCGCCATTGGCAGATCAAATCCTGAACCTTCTTTCTTGATGTCGGCTGGAGCAAGATTAATGATGATGTGCGTTGGTGGAATGTCGTATCCACAATTCTTCAGCGCAGCTCGCACGCGATCGCGGCTCTCGCGCACGGCAGCGTCAGGCAGACCGACTGTGTGAAAGTGATCCTCGTCGCTCTTAATTCCAGAAACATCGACTTCCACTTCAATAATGCTGGCGTCGACGCCATAAACGGCGGCGCTGAGAGTCTTATAAAGCATGGATATGGTTGGGGGAGGACAAACCTGGTTCAGCCTACATGCACAACGCCGGTCAAAGATGTGATGGCCGTCACACGTGGAGTGTGACGAATGAACTTGCGATTGTTGGAGGTTATGCGCGAAGCTTGCGGACACGAACCTGCCGCTTCCGCTCCGGAGGGTGAGAATGTCCGCAATATTGGCCAAAAAAGTAGATTCGCGAATCTTCATGCTTCGTGGTCATCGCGTCATTCTGGATTCCGATCTGGCTGAACTCTATGGGGTGAATGTCAAGCGGCTGAATCAACAGATAAAGCGCAATAAGAAGCGCTTTCCCGCCGACTTTCTCGTTCGCGTGACGCGATCCGAATGGAAGAGTTTGAGGTTGCAAATTGTGACCTCAAATCATCAACGAGGAGGCCGGCGCTATTTACCGTTCGCGTTCACTGAACATGGCGCTACTATGGCCGCCACAGTCTTGAACTCGGAACGCGCAACGAAGATGAGTATCTTTGTTGTACGCGCGTTTGTCCGTATGCGTGAAGAGTTGGCAGCCAACCAGCAGATACTGTCCAAACTGGCGCAACTTGAACGTCGCATCGGAGATCACGACATCGATATCCAACAGCTCCTGGACGCAATTCGTACACTCATGAAGCATCCGGCACCGCCCGGACGCAGAATCGGATTCGAGTTGCCGCCCGCTTTAACCAACACACGCAGAATCGCAAGCTGAAATGTTTGAGGTCACAAATTGTGACCTCAAAAAATTCGGCAGAGACACCATTGCTGAACGGTTCATCCACCCGATCTTCTCTATTTGTGGTTCTGCGCCGTTGCTGAGAGTTGGAATGTGACCTCGAAAGGCAGAATTGTTGATCATTCGGGAATAGCGATCGGCTGGGTTTTCATTAACGCAGCGAAACGCGCATCTTTGCGCAGGTCGGCAAATTCGGGATCGGTATAAACTTTTTTTACATCTCTATAACCTTCTTCCATCGACTTGCGAAGAAATTCTAGAGAATGATCGCGGTCACCGATCTTCGCGTACAGCTTTGCCACGACATAATCGTAATGCGCGCGGTCTTCAGGAGACGCCATCTGTGCCGCAATTCCAGAGTGAGAGGTATGTTCAAATATTCCTGGATCTAGTCTGACCGCCTCTGCGTATGCTTTGGTTGCATGTTCAAAATCTTTGCGCGCAAAGTAGGCCGCACCGAGATTGGAATAGAAAGAAGCCGAATCGGGCTGGAGTTTTAATGCCTTCTTATACTGTTTGACTGCGGCTCCGTACTTCCGGCGTTCATAATTGATCACTCCGAGATTGTTAACCGCCTCAGCGAAGTTACGATCAATTTTGATAGCCTTTTGAAATTCTTTTCCTGCCTGTTTGAAACGTTGAAGCATCAGTTCAGTGATGCCAAGTTTGTTCAGAATGGGCGCGCTTCGAGGAGATTTTTCAAGCGCCGCCTGGAAGTAGTCGATTGCATCCAAATATTGTTTCTGGGTCCGCAAAATATCGCCTTGCCGTTCCAGTTCCGAAGCTGACGCGTCCTTCGACGGCGGGGGAACCTGACGCATAGGAGGCGCGATCTGTATCTGATCAGCGTCGGAGGCTTGCGCGAAAATGAGGGGACAAAAAAGTGCGACTGTAGTCAGTAACAGTGTAAATCGGAAGGTCGTGGAGAACATTTCACCCCTCCTGAGCAGGGGCCCGACTGAAGAAAGCGCAAGATACCAAAATTCCAACAAGTCCTGCTTCAATGCGGATTGCTTGGCACCGTATCCGGCGGCTTTGGCGGCGGATCCGACTGCTTGTCATCCTTAAAAATACCAGCAATCTTACCCAATAAGCCTTTTTTCTTTTGCCCATTCTGGTCTGCGGCTTGGGGGCCGGGCGGAGGTTCTGGCTGCGGATTGCCCAAGCCGAGAATCTTAGAAAGAATGCCGTGAATTCCGTTTCCCTGGTCGCAGGTGCTTGTTGGCTCGGTGCCCACGATAAATGCCGAAGTGTAGGTTTGCGGGCAGGAGGGCGTAGCCAGGAGATTTGTCATTTTATCGAGCTGAACGTCCACAACGCCCGCCGGCTGCGAGAAAGGCTTCATGTCGGAATAAGAGGGAATGGTCTGGGCCTTCTTCATGAATTCGGTCCAGATCGGAGCAGCGGTTTGCGCACCCGTCAGATGGATCTCGCTGTAATCATCGAAGCCGACCCATACCACACAGAGCAAGTTGCTGGTGTATCCCGCAAACCACCCGTCATGGGAGGTGCCGGTCTTACCGGCGGCAGGCGCCGCGAATCCGTGAGCGCGAACGGCAGAGTACCCGAGTCCATTGTTGATGACGCCTTCCATCATGTCCGTCATGATATATGCGACCCTGGGATCAAGTACCTGGCGAGACTCGGTTGAAAAATTCATGACGGGATCGCCGACTGCATTGCGAACAGATTTCACAAGCAGCGGTGAGAGCCGGAGCCCGTTGTTTGTGAATAAAGTGTACGCCGCCGTCATCTCAAGAGGGGTGGCGGCGTAAGCTCCAAGTGCCATCGCAGGGGTGGGCTTCACCGATGTGATGCCAGCAGCTTTTGCCAGGTCGGCAACTTTGTCGTAGCCGACCTCCTCCGCCATCTTGACGGTCGCATTATTTAACGACATGGCGAGTGCATAACGGGCCGTGACATCACCGTGATATTCCTCTTTGTAATTGCGCGGTTCGTAAATCTGATCCCCATAGGCGAATGTCTCGGGTTCATCCGGCAGGATTGAGGCTGGAGTGTAAATTGGGTTGCTGCCGTCGAGAGCAGTATTCATCGCTGTCGCGTAGACGAACGGCTTGAAAATTGATCCAGTGGGCCGATTGGCGACCGCGTGATCGAGCTGGCTGAACCCGTAGTTGCGCCCGCCGACCAATGCCAAAACTTCTCCAGTGTGAGGGTCCATTGCGACGAGAGCAACCTGAGCCTGCGGTCCGGGCTCAATGTGAGTTTCGTACTTTCCCCTAGCAATCCGCACTCGCTTTGTGCGTCGCTTGGTGACTTGCTCATCCACGAGCTTAATTCCGTCTTCGACAGCGTGCGCCGCTGCGCGCTGCAAGTCAGGATCGAGCGTGGTGTAAATACGGTATGCCTGTTCGTTCATTTCACGTTCAGGCACTTTGCTGATGAGCATTTCGCGGACTAGATCCACAAAGTAGGGAGCATCGCTCGCCTCGGCGTTGGGCGGCGCCAACTTCAGGGGAGTTGCTTTGGCTTTATCGGCCTGTTCACGCGTGATGGCATGGGTTTCGACCATGCTGTCGAGCACGAGATTGCGACGATCAGTTGCGCGTTCGGGATGACGATACGGCGAGAGGTAACTTGGGCCTTGAATGATGCCGGCAAGGAGCGCAGCTTCGGGAAGAGTTATGTCCTTAATGTCCTTGTTGAAGTAGGCGCGAGCAGCTTCAGCGAAGCCACTGATCGCGAAAGACCCGCGTTGTCCGAGCGGCACCCAATTGGCATAGAACTCGAAGATTTGCTGTTTGCTGAATCTTTGCTCCAACTCAATGGCAATCAGCATTTCCGTGAGTTTGCGCTTGATCTTTTTCTGCGGAGTAAGAAAGAAACCACGGGCAAGTTGCATTGTGAGAGTGGAGCCGCCTTGCTGAAGACGCTGATGTGTCAGATCGACCCATGCGCCTTCAGCTATTCGCACAAAGTTAACGCCATTATGTTCGAAGAAGCGGCGGTCTTCGATGGCTAGCACCGCATCCACCAGGACTTTGGGCATTTCGTTGTAATGGACGACTTGCCTCTTGGATCGCTGGTCGCCTTCGAACAGCGAGGTGATCATCTCGGGCTCAAGTTCATAAGCATCTAACTGGCCGCCCGAACTTGCCGTGATGCTCTCAATCGCGCCATCGCGCAGCCGGATCGTCGCCGATTCTGGACTGTGATATGACCCGGGGCCGGGCTGTATTTGAATGCTCGAAGTAGTCAGGCGATAAGTGCCCATGGAAGACTGGCCACTTTTTTCTGAATAGCCGGCATGTCGTAGATCGGCGGCAATTTCTTTAACGTCCGCTTTTTCACCGACGGACAGTGAAACCGGGCGCGCATAAATCTTCGCCGCATTGGCGAAAACTGGTCCTGAGAAGCGGCGCGCAATGATGCGCTCATATTTGACGTAGTAGTACGAGAAAGCTCCCGCAAAAAAGAGCGCGAGGACCAGAAAAGCCGCGAAAGCGAAACGCAATACGGGATCACGACCGTTTCGGCGGGAGCGGGTATTTCGGTGCGGTATTCTGATCTTTATGGCCACGTGTTGGCGGAATTACCCCTTGGGACGAAACTCACGTCACTGCTTGGTGAGATGAGGCGGCGCAATATTTTGTTACCAGAGCAGCGCTGAAGCTGCTTCTATTCTAATGGATTCTGACAGGAAATCGACCCTGAGCAGGATTCGGACGAACCTCTAGAGTACGCCCCGGTTTGACGTAGACGCATTGAACTGTAAGTCCAGCGGATATCCTGGAATATCGATGTGTACAACATAAGGGGCCCTGATGATGATAGTTCCGCTGCCTTGGCTGCCTGAGCGTTGCACCAGAATCTGTTCTTCTGAGATTGGAATGTCCAGATCCTGGGCTTGCTTAAAGACGGCGCTGCGAATGTCACTTTCTGTCTTACTGGTGTAGGTGTCCAATGTAGCTTCGTTGTTGATTGCATCCTGGAACTCGTAGTTGTCAAAATAAGGGGGGATCAACATCACGCCGAGGTAAATGGCGGTGACAATCACGAAAATTCCAAAAAACATTTTGATGGAACCCATCAGCGCTCCGTAGGACGCGAGCGCGATGAAGCTCACTGACGCGCCCGGCCTAAAATTTCCTGAAAATGCTCTGTTATTGCGCCGATGCTAACATCGTGCGATTTTCGAGTCGAGCGTTGAACGACTTCCACCCTATCTTCGGTAACTTTTTTCCCTACATTGACGCGAAAGGGTATGCCCACCAGGTCAGCATCTTTGAACTTTACCCCTGGCCGTTCGTCCCTGTCGTCCAGTAACACGTCGAACCCCGCCGACTCGAGATTACCAGCGATGGATTCGGCTGTGGTTCGTAGCTTTTCGTCGGAGACGTTTGTGGGTGTAACGATCACATCAAAGGGCGCGATCTCATGCGGGAGCCAGAAACCGTTCTCGTCATTACATTGTTCAACCGCTGCGGTAAGGATGCGCTCGATGCCGATGCCGTAGCAGCCCATGATCGGCATGACCTCCTTTCCATTTCGATCAAGTACGCGTGCGCCCATAGATTCCGAGTACTTGTAACCGAGTTTGAAAATATGACCGATCTCGATTGCGCTCCCGATACGTAAAGGTGAGCCGCAGTTCGGGCAAGGCTCCCCGGCGGCCACGCTGCGCAGATCGCTATAGGCTGTGGCTCTGAAGGTTTTACCCGGAGTGATGTTCTTGACGTGGTAGTCCTCTCGATTCGCGCCGGAAATCAGGTTTGCGCGGCCTTCGAGGCCTTTGTCGACCAGAAGCAGTGGTTTGCCAATGTCATCCAGGTTCTTGGCCCAGTCGATTCCGAGGGGGCCGAGGAATCCCGCTGGGGAATGAAAGAGGTGACGGATTTCGTCCTCCTGCATGGGACGAGTTTCTTTGCCCCCTATAGCCGTCGAGAGTTTGGCTTCGTTCAGTTGATGGTCTCCGCGGATGAGAACGACCACGGCTTGCGATCCAGACTTGCGAGTGGGTTGATTGGCGTTCTCGCCCGTAGTGCCGTTCGCGGAATCGATCATTAACGCCAGTGTCTTAATTTTATTTTTCGGTGAGACGCCGAGGAACTTAGCCACATCTTCGATCGTTTTCTGACCAGGTGTGTGCACTTCGAGCGGTTTGCCGTCCCCTTCGGGATCGAGATCCTTGACCGGTTCGAGCTTCGATGTGGCTTTTTCCAGGTTCGCCGCGTATTTGCAATTCACGCAACTTACCACTTGATCTTCGCCTGCGGGCGAGTACACCATGAATTCTTCCGACTGCGATCCGCCCATGGCTCCCGAATGCGCCTCGATGATCAGGTAATTCAGCCCGCAACGATCAAAAATTCGCTGATAGGTTTTTCGATGCTTCTGGTACGAAACGTCGAGTCCGGCAGAGTCAATGTCGAAGGAGTAGGAATCCTTCATCATGAACTGGCGGACACGCAGCAGACCGGACCTTGGACGAGGCTCATCGCGGAATTTGGTCTGAATTTGATACCAGATTTGCGGAAGCTGCTTGTAGCTGCGCAGTTCCTTGCGAGCGATTTCGGTCATATTCTCTTCGTGGGTCATGGCCAGGCAAAGTTCGCTGCCTTTGCGGTCCTTCAGGCGGAACAGGTTGTCGCCCATCACCGACCAGCGATTGCTGGTTTCCCAGAGTTCCCGCGGATGCAGCGCAGGCAGATAAAACTCCTGCCCGATACGGTCCATCTCCTCGCGCACTATGGCCATGATCTTGTTGAAAGAACGTTGTCCGAGAAAAAGATAGGAATAAATTCCGGCTGCAAGCTGCCGAATGTAGCCTGCACGTACTAAGAATCTATGACTTGCGACCTCTGCGTCAGCCGGGGCTTCGCGGAGCGTGGGAATGAAAAGATGTGACCAGCGGTGCATAGAAGAAATCCCGAATGCAACGGAATTGGGTATTGTACGCGGGAGAGCAGACGCGTCGCTAGCCGAGTGCTTTCGGCGGATGACTTTTGGTGTGGAGCGCTTTAGCGGGAAAAGTTTTTCGGTAACGCATTTGATGTGATCGGAATAGAAAAGGCCGCCGGTGCCTGGCGGCCTTCTTCGCAACTTCCCAATCGCTTATAAAGTGGATTCAATCTCAAAGCCCCAGGCTTCGAGCAGGGGTTCGGGAATGTACTTCGAATTCTTGTTTCGGCGCGCCCACTCACGCAACCGGGTTGAACGCAGGTACTGGTCCGGGGTGAGTTTGTACTCTTTCACGACCTGCTCAAATTCGGTAACCGTGGGGACGATTGGACCGATCGGCTCGGGTTTTCCCCAGTTTGGATTGCCGCGTCTTTTAGCCATGAATATTCCTCGTACAGGGTTTCGTGTATTGACTTAGATTCCGGCCGCTCGAGGAAGGATTCCAAAATCCTTCAACTTGCACAGAAATAAAGAAAGAAAGATAACCTAGGACAACGGAAGATGAGTCGCCGGAAGCCTTATTGTAAAAGAGTGCTCTTCAATGTCAATTACCACGAAGGCGCTTATCGCACAAATTACTGAAAAACAACATGTTACTAATAGATGGCTATTCTTGTTTTCTGCAGATTACCCTTGTAACCAAACCCATTTTGTAAGCCTTTGAACGGAAAATGCCAACTGCTACATTTCATGCAGGAACGTTGTGTCTTCTTTCGCGCAAGCTGGATTACAAGCGTTACTGCTGTGCTCGGACGACAAAGTCGTCCGAGTGCTGCGCCGAGTTCTGACTGATCTGGAAATTTCGGTTGAGCACTGCACAAATCTCGATGCCACAGTGCAAAAACTGACGCGGCAGAGATTTGAAGCGGTCATCGTGGACTGCACTACGCATGAGGTCGCTGCCAAGATTCTTAAAGGGATCAAAGCTGCCCCTGCAAACAATCGCGCCATCGCAATTGCGGTAATTAATGGCAAAGATGACTTGAAGCGTGCGTTTGAATTGGGCGCGCATTTTGTTCTTACGAAGCCACTTACGCTCGACCACACGAAAGCGAGTTTCCGTTCTGTGCGCGCCCTTATGAAGCGAGAGCGCCGGCGCCATGCGCGTATTCCAGTTGAGCTCAATGTGAAGATCCACATGGAAAATGCGGGAAAGACGATTCACGTGCACACGGTGGACCTGAGCGAAAACGGAATGGCGATAAAGAACCAGCTCTTGTTGCCACCATCATTCGGTTTGAATTTTGAACTGCCGGGAAGTTCCGCCGCGATTCAGTGCCGTGGTGAGCTCGCGTGGGAAGGCAAACCGTTACAGGGAATCCGCTTTCGCGACCTGCGGGAAACGGATGCCGAAGGGGTGAGGCGCTGGATTGCGCGGCAGTTGATGGGAGCAGACGCAGATGATCCGCCAGTGAATTGCAAGCTGACGGACCTAAGCCTCAGCGCATGTTATCTGGAGACGGAATCTCCATTTCCGGTTCGCACACGCCTGCAGATCACAATGCGGGTTGGGAAATTGGAGTTACAAATCGATGGTATTGTGCGGGTAATGCATCCAGGATTCGGAATGGGCGTGCAGTTCACTCCGACGCGCTCCGACAGCGGCGGCGGGCTTGAGGACTTTATACAAACACTTGTAGCGACTGAGCGAGCGATCCCAGAGGTAGAAGTCCGGCCCGACATCATCGACAACACGCCCGGAGCATTCTCGCAACAACACACGGGGACCGACCATGGCGACCCGCTGCTCGCCCTATTCCATGCTGGATCAGAGCTTCTTCCCGATGAGTTCCATTCAGAATTGCGCAAACAACGCAGCGCACCGCAAGACGTGACCGTCTGACCTGAGTTAATCTTCCAACGACAGCAACCATTCCATTTATAGGGCAGAGCTTTGCTATGCGAAAACCTCGTTTTGCGAAACTTGCGGCAGTGATTGTGATTTTGGCTCTGCCTGCGGCTTCAGTTGAGGCGCCAGATGCGGCTTATCGACAGTCTTTTGAAAAATGGAAGGCGGAGTTGGTAGACGATCTTAAACAGAACTGGCTTGTTTTGGCGGGCTTGTTCTGGCTAAAGCCGGGTGCGAACACATTCGGCAGCGCCAGCGATAACGCAATTGTGCTTCCGTCGGGACCGGCACACGCGGGCACTTTTCAGTTTGACGGCAAGAACGCTTCAGTCCAGTTGCAGCCAGGTGTGGAGGCGAAAATCGGCGGGCAATCGGCAACCTCAGCAAAATTGAAGGCCGATGTGACTGGAGAGCCGACAGTCATCGAACTGGGCCGCCTACGCATGTACGTGATAGAACGCGGGCAGCGGATCGGAATCAGAATAAAAGACCTGGACAGTGAAGCCGCGCGAAGTTATGCCGGGCCCATTTTTTTTCCTCTTGATATGACCTATCGAGTGACTGGCACATTTGTTCCGTCAGATGGGAAGAGAACAGTGGAAGTACCGAATGTGCTCGGCGACGTGACTTCGACGCCTATCGCAGGACAAGTGCGCTTCAAACTAGACGGGCAGGAATTGACGTTGACAGCGCTTGGCGGTGATGCGGCGAAGGGGTTGAGTTTTGTGATCAGCGATCTGACCAGCAAGACGGACACGTATCCGGGTGGGCGGTTTTTGGATACAGATGCAGTGGTCAACGGCAAAGTAGTTTTAGATTTTAATCGAGCATACAATCCGCCTTGCGCAGTGACGCCCTATGCGACATGCCCTCTGGCGCCGAAGGAGAACCGGTTAGGAGTGGCGATTCGTGCAGGGGAGAAGTACGACCGGAAACATGGGCATCACTAGCTGGCCGGTTTATCAAACCCTAGACATCAGGACGATCAGTAGGCAGCGTAAAATGGGGATGACGTCTGGAGTGTGAGTCAGCGGTGATTGACGCTCTGCTCAACAAGAAGATTGAAAAGCGGCCCAATACAGTGCGGCTCGCGGGACGCATCTTATTTCTTACTGAAGATCCCGACCTTATAAAACGACAACTTGGGGGCGAAGACCTTCCCTGGGATAGGAAGAACCCGCAGAACAATCCCAAGTTGCGCGACGACATTTCAACCGACGAGATCACTCCCGCCCACATCTGCTTCTTCTTCGATGAAACGCTCGGCGAGTTTCCCTACACCGGCTTGAAATGCGGAAATGAGGTGCCGATCCAGCGCGGGGATGTGAAGCGTGGCGGCTTTGTTACTGCGGTCAGCGGCAAGCGACGAGGAAAAGGGTCGAGCCGGGAGCAGTCTCCATACGCCGAGTTGTGCGCCGGCATTAAGCTGGTGATTGCTGAGAACATTGAGCGAATTTATAAGCAGAATTGCCAGAACCTTGGCGTGGTGACATCCACCGATTTTTCCCTAATCGATAGGATTCGTGCGGGCCAGGAAATTCCGCTCGCCGAGTTCACGCAGGGTGAGGATGACATTACCCGACAGATCATCGAGTACGGTGGCCTCTTTCAGTTCAACGTCGCTCGAATGCAGAGAAAGGTCTCGCTCCCGAAAATTGAAACGAAGCAAAGGCCGATGACCCTCGCGGAAAAAATCTTTGCCAGGCACATGATTTCAGATTCAGGTCAGGTTGGCGTGGCGGCGGTGAAGCCCGGCGATTCCGGTTTCGCCCGCACCGATTTGCGATTCAGCCACGAGTACGTCACGCCAATGGCTGCGATCTTCTTCGATCAGTTGGTCGGACGAGATGCGCCGGTGAATGATCCCGGCTCGGTGGTTTTCTTCCGCGATCATTTGACCTTTCTCGATGAAGTACTCTCCGAGCAGAAGCGCAAGATGGGCCTCCTCGATCTGGCAACGCAACTCAAGCTGAAGCAGGGAGAGTTTGCGAAAAGAAAAGGGGTTCGGCTGCACGGTGAACTGACGGACCGCAAAGGAGCCGAGGGCATTTGCCATTCTGTGATGCTTGAGAGTTACGCGTTGCCGGGACAGTTGATCGTTGGGTCAGATTCGCATACGCCACATTCAGGTGCAATTGGTTGTGTTGCGTTCGGGATTGGAACAACCGATGTTTTCAATTCGTGGATCACGAAAGATGTTCGCGTGCGAGTGCCAGAGTCGGTGAAGGTCGTGGTACGAGGGAAGAAACACGCGAATGTAACCGCAAAGGACCTGATCCTGAAAATTCTCAGCTTGGACTATGTACGCAGTGGAAAAGCACTCGCCAAGGTAATTGAGTATTCCGGTGAGGCGATCGAGGAACTCAGTGTCGATGAACGCGCGACCATGACCAACATGGCCGCCGAAATCGGAGGCTTTACCGGAATTGTTGCTCCCGATAAAAAAGCCGTCGAGTTTCTGGTGGAGCGGCGCGGAATGTCTCGGCTCGATGCTGAGCGAATGATCGAAGGACTGAAAAGCGATCCGGACGCGCAGTACGCGCACGTGATCGAGCTCGACGCAACACAGATTACGCCCATGATTGCGACCCCCGGTGATCCGGGGAATGGAAAATATATTCGCGAGTTGAACACTCCCGTTACAGTTGAGTTGGCGTATGGCGGCACCTGCACCGCGGGAAAGAACGAAGACATGGATATGTACGCGCTGGTTCTGGCGGATGCGTTGCAAAAAGGGAAGCGTGTTTCCGATTCTGTGCAGTTCTACATTCAGTTCGGATCGCAGGAAACGCGCGACTACTGCAAGCGCAAAGGATATTTCGAGATCTTTGAACGCGCAGGGGCGCACATGATCGAGCCAAGTTGCGGTGCTTGTATCAACGCTGGGCCTGGAGTTTCAACGCGCTCGGACCAGGTGGTGATCAGCGCTCAGAACCGCAATTTTCCTGGACGCAGCGGGCCGGGACAGATGTACCTTGCAAGCCCACTTACTGTGGCGGCGAGCGCTGTGGCCGGTCATATTGTGGAATACGCCGGCAACGGGCGTTGACTAAAAGTTCTCGAAGGCAATCCCGCAATGACTTCAATCCACAGAACGTTCTACGTTTTACCGGCATAATTCCGGCCCACAAATTTGAAATGGACCATATATACGCAATTAACGTCGCAAAAACGGAGTTCCGTGAGGGCTTCAACACGAGCGACATCGTTCGAATACTTGAAGTATTTTCGCCAGGATTGGTAGATTTCAGCGACGGGCAACCGAGCTTCTACGGCGAAGAAGCTATCGCTGTCATGCGTTCAAGGTTGAAGCGTTTGTTTGCCAACTACAATGTCGGGGTTGCGATCGTGATTGCCGACATTGCCATTCGCGGCACGACAGCGACTGACTGGGGGTGGCATGAATGGAGACTGATTCCCAAAGCCGGTGGAGAAGTTGTTTCGTATCGAGAGCGCTATTTCGAATGCTGGGAGAAGGGTTTGGATGGGAAGTGGCGAATCGCGATTTACATTACGAACAAAGATCATCCACCAGAGATGCCTGACTTCGATCTGAACGACATCATCGCTTCCGCACAGGCGAGTAGTTAAATTTAGGTAGTGCGCTTCACATGATTTGCGAGCTTCTGCTGTAGGCGCTGACTGAATCCGCTGGGTAAATCTATTGAGGCGCCGTCGGCCAGCAGACGGACGGTATTTGATGTCCCCTCGAGAATTGCAGTGCAATGCTTACAATTCTTCAGGTGGTACTCGATACGGGCACGCAACTCCGAATCTATATCATTGTCAATATAGTTCGAGATCTCACGCCAAACTTCGAGACAGCTGATTTCGACAACCCTGTCGCCCACTGGACTTAACCCTTTCATCCCCTTGTTTAATTTCACCACGGCCTTACTTTTTTATACTCACTACGGCCCGCGGCCCATGACGCGTCAATCCCAGGTGCAAGAGCGTCCCGCATCTGCAGACGGGCACGCAAAAGGCGGGTTCTGACAACGCCTTCCGTTATCCCGAGAATCCGAGCGGTCTCTTGTGTGTTGAAACGCTGGACATCCCTGAGAACCAATACTTCGCGATATTTCGGGGCCAATATCTGCAGCCCACGATCTAAGGCTTCCCGGAGTTCCTTTCGTTCCAGCGCCTCAGAAGGAATTTCACGCCAATCGGCAAAGTCGCGAGGAATGTAATCGCCATCTTCATCGGCTATACCTTCATCAATTGATTGGTAAAGTTTGCGGCGGTCCTTGCGAAGCTTGATACGCGCTTCGTTGACTGTGATTTGAATCAGCCAGGTGCTGAATTTGGCTTCAGCGCGAAATTGGTCCAGGTGTGTGAAGGCTTTCAGCACGGCTTCCTGCGCCACTTCTTCTGCATCAGCCTCGTTGCCCAGGATTTTCATAGCCGTTAAAAATATGGCCCTTTCACAAGGGCGTATCAGTTCGTAAAAAAGTTCGTGTTCGCCTGTCTTAACACGAGCAACCAAATCAGCGACATCATCGGGACGGCCTTCACGGCGGGAGGGTGCCGCGCAGCCGTCGGTATTGGCGGTTGTAACGGTGCTCGTCAGTGAGTTAGCAGTCCGCAATAGATTTGTCAGTTGAAACAGGCGGGCGGCAACCACGATGGTGAAACCTTCACGTCTCACTAAGTTCGGGGGTTTCCGCTCGTCGACGTACCTGAGTTTACCTCTAAGCGCACCATAGGCGCTCATACTCAGCCCACGGGAATGAGATACGCAAGGGCGGTAAAAGTTCCAACTCTGGTCTTGGAAAAATGCATTCACAGGTTGAAATCTCCTTTAACGTGTTGTCTCAGCCCTATTTCCAGTTACTTCGAAATCCGAATACTGGCCATTGAAAGCCAAGGTTAGCTGGAAGCGCCTGCCCTCATAAGCAGACTCGAACTGGACACCTTGTGGCGCCGTTGTCGTGCAGCGAGAGCTTCACCCGCCGTGCTGAACGATGCTGCCAGTAACCCAAGATCCTTCAATAGGAACGAACCGACGAGGCTCGGAACCGGTAAGAGAGCACCGGCAGCGTGTTCAACGATACCTGACGTCGTGAATACGAAGGATAAAGTCAAAAGGAATGTAATAACTCCTCCCAGACTCCCAACGGCAGACAGGGTCGGCGAAAATCGACGGCTCGCAATCAATAGTGCGCAGGTGATTTCGATAACTCCAATCACGTCCGATGCACCCTGGACACTCAGGGCGCGGTACATCCACGCCATGAGCGGACTCGCTGAGATGAACGGCTGAATTCCGGCAGCTTCGGCAGCAGTGAATTTCAGGAGGCCGAACCAAAGAAGAAAAAAGACGAGGGTGAAACGTAAAAGGCACGTGCCGAGGAGCGCAAAGAGTTGCTCGCTCGTTAACGAAATGTGGTTTGCAAATAGTGATTTCATGGCCGTCTGATTCGAGAGCATCATGAAAGTTACGGGCAAATTTCACTCAGAGATGTTCGATCGAGGAATGTAACTTTTCACTGAGTCGCGAATCTCACGCGCAGTGAGATCGAACCAAGAGAACGAGCGTCAAGCCGAACCGCTGAGCAACTAAGTACATAAAGGCAAGGAGCCGATGAAGCAAACAGCAGTTTCCCTTACGAAGTGTGTGTGCCGGCGATCCGCGTTGTCGTCAGCGTTGGAGAGGGTCCTCGGTTTTGAACGCCAGGAATTGACCAACGTCGGTGATTTAGACCATCAGGAAATGCGATGAGAAGAGTTGATTCTCTACTGCGTATCATGCAGCCTCCAATGAAGCTCACTTTCTTCGCTCCGCTCCCCTTGCGGTTAATCGTGGGCTACGGATTCATGGCCCATGGTTATGCCAAACTGGCAAGAGGGCCAGAGCACTTCATCAGCGTTCTCGGTGCGCTCGGCGTTCCTGCTCCGGTGTTCATGGGTTGGCTTACGATCGGCACCGAACTGGTCGGAGGACTCGCAGTCCTGGCCGGTGCGCTCATCACGCTAGTTTCCGCGCCGCTTGCGGCGATTTTGCTCGTCGCAGCGCTCACAGTCCATCTTCCTTACGGATTCAGTTCGATCAAACTTCAAGCGGTGACCAGCGCGGGAGCGCAGTTTGGCAAGCCAGGTTACGAACTCGATCTTCTGTATCTTGCGTGCTTAGTCACCCTTTATTGACCGGCGCCGGTCCACTTTCAGTGGACAAGTGGATCATCCGCAGAGAAAAGCGAAATGAGACCACCGGGCTGTGATCAACAGGATGTTGGCGATTCTTATCGTGTGAATGCGTTTGTACCAATATTTCGGAGTTGCCGGGCGCTTAGCTCCATATTCGGTCCCAAGAACGTTCATTGTTCCATTGCGGCGTGGGATCGAAGTAACCGCTGCCGGGAGCGAGGTGCTGACGGACAACATCTTCATTGAGGGTAACGCCGAGACCGGGCCGGTCAGGAACTTCAATCCACCCATGATTCACAATAGGCGTGCTCGCGTATTCCTGAGCAATGGACGACCACCAGGGTACGTCGAGTGAGTGATTTTCAAGTGCCAGGAAATTTTGTGTTGCCGCCGCGCAATGCACATTAGCCATGCAGCTGACCGGTGTTCCCGCGAAATGCATTGCCATGGGCACCCCGAATTCTTCCGCCATGTCTCCGATCTTATGCGTCTCGAGAATTCCACCGGCGGTGGCGAGATCGGGATGAATTTTGCTCACCGCGTGTCGTTCGCACAACACATGAAACGGTTCTTTTAAATAGATATCTTCGCCGGTTAGGATGGGAGTCGGGCTCTGGTCGGAAATTTCCTTCAGCAGATCGGTGTAGGTCCAAGGGATGACGTCTTCGATCCACGACAAGTTGTATTTCTCGTAAGCCTTCCCCAGGCGAATGATCGACTTCACTCCGAGATGCCCGAGATGGTCCATCGACAAAGGGATTTCCATTCCGACCGCGTCGCGCACGGCAGCGACATATTCTTCCAGCATTGAGATTCCTTTGTCGGTGACCTCCATGGCGACGAATGGATGCTCGAGTTGGTTTTGTTCCCAAGGCGTGAGGTCGGATG
The DNA here is from genome assembly GCA_036557105.1 of Terriglobales bacterium. GTDB lineage: Bacteria > Acidobacteriota > Terriglobia > Terriglobales > Acidobacteriaceae > Gp1-AA145. Next base: position 10 of record DATBIE010000045.1, on the reverse strand, counting down.
GCTCGGTGAC
>DATBIE010000044.1:0-19623 GCA_036557105.1 Terriglobales bacterium | reverse complement strand
CACATGCGCGGCGTTGTACGCCGTGGTCACGCTTGCAATCGAGAGCTCAGTCTCAGCAGACATTACAAACTCCCACCGGGCCTAGCCGCGGGCGCTGAGAACACATTCATCACCTGCATTCGGATCGGCACGCCGGACGAGTACCGCTTGTAGCTGAAGAAACGCCTGGCGAATGGCTCTGGTAATGAGCGGGCCGATGCTGTGCACAGCTTCTCCTCGCTCGATCCGGAGACTTCCGCCCACAATCCAAACTGAGCGCGCAGCAGTGGTCCAAGTCGTGACATCCCGAAACCCAGCCACCGATGCCATTCGCTCCATCGTGTTTCGCGAGAACAGAAACAGATGCCGCGGTGGGTCAAGTCCATGCCATGATGTGGCAAAGCGCTTGTGTCCCCAGCCGCTTGCATTGGGAGTGATCGAAATCAGATGGCCTCCCGCCTTCAGTAAGCGTTTCGATTGTCGCAACAGTCCGACCGGATCGTGTACGTGCTCGATCACGTGGTTCATTACCACCGCGTCAAATTGCTTGTCGTGAAACCCCGATTGATCGAGAGGCCCGCAAAAAACTGGAACTCCAAAGGTGCTGCGGGCGCGGTGCGCAGCATTTTCATCTACCTCCTGCCCTTGCACGTCCCATCCTCGAGTTCGCAACTCCGCCAGCCTTCGCCCGTCGCCGCAACCTATTTCGAGAACTCGCCCGGGAGGCAGTCCGCCCAAGTACATAAGTTCTAGTTCTTGACGCTCCGCATGAAGAGGCGCAAACCGCCAAACATAGTCATACGCGTTAGCTAAAACTCTCTTGAACCAGTCGATCCCATTTTTGTGAATGTCCTCTGGTCGGGGCGCGTGAGTGAAGTAGTTTGTGTAGGCTCTTCCCACGTCTGACTCAATCGGCATCGGGTCAAGCCAGACCAATCCACACGAGGTATTTGGACAACGTTTGAAACTCCAGGTTCCGGGGACGGCATATAAACGATCGGTAAGATTCTCGTAAAGCGATATTCCCGCTGCCCCACACATCAAACAAGTCGGGCAGGGGCGGGTTCGAATCGGATCGCTGCTCGTGAGAGCATCGATTTCGTCCGTATTCCGGTTTTTCACGAGTATTCTGGAATGCATCACGGGCGGCGTATCGCTCAGTTTTCAACCTGCATGTATTGGTGAGATCGCTTTGTCACTTGTGATGTAGGACGTGAGAACACAGAGAGTCGCGCTCGCTTTCGGTGCCAGAGCTCAACTCAGCCGGGAATAATCGTATGGCGGCTAGCCGATAGAAGGAATCGGCTGAAATGCTGTCTTTCTTCCTGGGTCAAACAATAATATGCGGGTATCGCCGTGCATAGAATCCACACGATTGAAATGACTGAAGTGAGACGCAAGTCGGTTGCCGACCACCAACTGTGGAGCAGTAGCAAAGAGGGCAGACAGATAATGCAAGGGGCCAAGGTGTCGCGCAGAAGCAGGCGTGAACGCGAGACCGAAATCACGGGTTGAGTCAATTTCATACTGATAACAAAATGCACCAGGACTCCGACGAATGCCCCGATCACCGTTCCAATTGCGACCCCGATCGCCCCGAACCGCCAGCCGAGATAAAGACTGCTGTTTAAATTGACAAGCGCCTCCGAAACCGCCGATGCAACTGTAGCTTTCTGGCTTCCGGTGGCAGTAACAACCGTCGCGTACGGCGCACATAAATTCCGCACGATGTTTGCAAGAACCAGAATCCGGAGATACGCCACCGTGTGCAGGGCGTACTCGGAACCAACCCAAAGCCGGAGAATGGGATACGCGAACACCACGAGCGGGAGTCCCACCAGAAGCAGAGCAACTGTGTTGTAGCGCGTTAGTTTGGACAGAAAGGCGCCCATCTGCGAGGGGGAGTAACGCGTGCTCAATGCCGATGACGCCGGCATCAACGGACTCAATAAAGAAGATATTATTACCAGCAGGAAACTCGTTGGCAGGGCCGCTATCGAGTAGTAGGCGGTTTGAACATAGTCGAAGTGGCCAACAATAAGGATGTCTAAGCCGGTAATGCAAAACATCGCTATTGTTGATACCGACTGCAACGAACAATATCGGGCAACATTCTTTAGAATGCGAAGCTGCACCACCCTGAGCGAAAGCCACACTTGCGCTGCACGTTTCCTCCACATCAGCACTTGCAGCAGACCCGACAAAACGTTCACCGCGGCTACAGCCACTCCCATAATTGCTAGGTTCCCTCCGGCATACACCGCTGCGATCACCGCGACAGCGAATAGTGCTCGATTGAGAATAGTAATGAGAGTAGGTATCCAATAGCGTTGAAGTCCGAGGAAAACGGCCGAGTACACGGAGCAAACAAGGCCAAAAGAGAGGGAGAGTCCAACCAGTATGAGGCCAAGCCGCACCTCCGGGAAGAGCTTCGTCGGCATCGCCGAGAATAGCCTGGGTATTTGCCAGGCAAGGCCAAAGACGAGCACCGCGCCAATTGCTCCGGCCACAAGGACGAGCGCAAGACCTGCACTCGCATAGCGTCCTGCCTCTAAGTGCTCGCCCTTGGCATCATGTTCTGCAACGAACTTAGCGACAGCCGTTTGTATTCCCAAATCAAAGTAAGTGACATACGCGCCCAGCTGAATGATAAGCACCCACGCGGCATATACCTTGACCGGAAGATGATGTGTGAGAAAGGCGGGCAACAAAATGGCAACAGCCGATACGGCGGCGGCGCGGGCGAAGTTCGCGCCAATATTCCTGAATACCACGGTCGCCAGTCCCGTCGGCGGTCTCACCTCGCTGTTGACCGAGACAGTGTTTAGCGCGATTGGAAGAGGATCCACACCTTTGTTCCTGACATATTCGGTACCGTCTCCGGCGCCACGATCTCCGGCCGCGGCGAACTCGGCACGACTATGTGAAGTGAATGTTGGAACTGTTGCGGCACTATTTTGTGTGTTCTTGTGAGCACTACTGCGCAGGAAACGAAGAGTTGGTATGTGCGATCTGCATGTACTACGTTTCGGGGGGCATAGCTTCGCCTTCTCAGTTACATCAAGGCATCTGACCTAAACTACGAGGAATCAATCGCGTACGGCCCCTCCGGGGGTCGTGCTGTTGCGACCGACACCTCATCACGATGTTTGGAACGAAACTCGATTTTGATGGTTACCCTATTGTCGTAGTTGTCCGGTGTGGCTGGACAGCGCCGCCGACGGTCCGGTGTGGACAATAGAGGCCAAAGACGCTTGCAGCGAACGACGAGAGTTCCTACACATTGCGCAGTGGTAGTGTGTATTTGAGAGCAAGGTTCCGCAGCCATATTGGTCGAGAGCCTCTCAAACCTAAGAGGACGCTGTGAACGGAGATCAGCGTGTACTCTGCTCGGAGTCGGAGATAACCTGTCCTGAAATCAGGAAACCGCTGTTATCTTGCCCTGCAACCGCACCCTCGCCGAATTCGACACGGAGACAATCCTCGTCAACTGAGCCCACCTCCAGTAATCAAGTCAACGGAAATACTTGAAATCCTGTATTGTGCCGCCGGATATGCGAGTAGAGCATGTTAGCCCGATCCCGAAACATAAGTGAAGGCGTATTCCGTTACCGGTGCTACTGAGTCAGCGCCATGAATGATCGTCATCGTCCACGTTTCAGCTTCTCTCTAATAGGAGGAGCAATCATGGACGAGCGAGGTAATCGAATCACACTTATTGGGACGATAGTTTCTCTGCAAGCGATAGGTTCCTGCCACGAATTTTCGTCTGCACAACTGCCAGAATGCCAAAAACTCTCATCGATGATGGTTCAAGACGCAACTCTTGATTGAAAAGAGCAGATCTGAGGAGAGAACATGCATACGCAACGTCGTGATTCAGCGCTTTTCGTCCTGTCTGTTTTGCTATTTTCTTTGAACGTGACACTCGCCTCTGCGCAATCTGATCTTGGAACAATCTCAGGGTTCGTGAGCGACCCGTCGGGGGCAATCGTCGCGAATGCGAATGTGGTCGTGCGCAATCAGTCCGGCGTAGAGCGATCGGTAAGAACAAACGGCTCCGGATTTTACATTATCACCAATATTCCAGCAGGACTTTACACGCTCAGCGTCGAAGCACCCGGGTTCCAAAAATACCAGTCGAACAACAATAAGCTTGATCCCAGTGCACGCCTGAGTATCAATGTGCCGCTCTCTGTAGGCGCCTCGACAGAAACCATACAGGTCACTGCCAACGCCGCCACCCTGCAGACCGAATCGGCCTCCGTGCAGCAACTGGTCACTCGGCAGCAGATTGACTCCCTGGAGTTGAACGGCCGCAATCCTGTCGGTCTCGCCGCCCTGGTGCCGGGAGCACGCTCTTCAACTCTCGCTAGCCTTAGTTTCAACTTCTCCCAGGGACCGGCTAATTTCAATGGCTCGCGAAATCCGGAAAACCTGATCACCTTTGATGGTGCCCCAGCCACGCGCACTCGCTCTAACGGTACCAGTCTTGGCGCGGCGGACGTCGACTCGACGCAGGAGGTACAGATTCTCACCAGCAACTACGCTCCTGAGTATGGGCGTACTTCCGGTGCACAAATTCGCATCACCACAAAAACCGGCACCAACCAGTTTCACGGCGCCGTCTACGAATATCTCCGAAACAACGCTCTAAATGCGAATACGTGGTCACGTAACTCGAACCCGGCAACGCAATTTACTGCGCCGCTCCAATATAACCAGTTCGGATACAATCTCGGCGGCCCCTTCTACATTCCGGGAAAATTCAACACCAATAAGACCAAAGTTTTCTTCTACTGGGGTGAGGAATGGGTCAAATATCACTTCGTTGAATCCGGCTCAGCGTTGGGCTCTGCCGGGCTGCTTCTGGTGCCCTCGCTAAAGATGCGGCAAGGCGACTTCAGCGAACTTCTTGATCCCAACAACCCGTACACACACAAAGTCCAACTTATCAAAGACCCCCAGTCTGCGGGGCCCTGCGCGGCTCCTGGCGACAGCGGATGTTTCCCCGGAAACATAATTCCACCGAACCGGGTAAGTCCAAATGGCATCGGTATTCTGAACGCCTGGCCGGTTCCCAATCTCACTAACTTCATCGGCGGCGGGAATTGGTTCGCCGCGAAACTTCATACTTTCGATCAACGTAAAGATACGGCCGCAGTAGATGTGAATTTGTCGGAGCAGCACCATCTAAGGTTCCGAGCCGTAAATTTCGCCTATCTCGAATACCAGCCTCTCGACGGCAATACCGATCGCACTCCGAAGTTTTTTAACCGGCCTAACAAGACCGGCTCTGTGGATTACGTGTGGACGATCAGCCCGACAAAGGTGAATGAAGTCCTCGTTACCGCCAGCCAGGACGTCGTTAGAATCCCTATTGACACCGCGCATTTTTTCGACCGCTCGCAGGCGTGTGCGGGATCAACGGTGCCATGCAGTCTCAATTACCCCTACATCTTTCCAGATGGAAAATTGGTCCCGACTCGTATTCCGACAGTGAATATGTCTCCTTTTTCCTCATTGAGCGGCGGCCCGTACCCGTCTCACTCTTCCGGGCCGATCTATACCATGTCCGATAGTTTTACCTGGGTGAAGCGGAACCACACTTTCAAGTTCGGATTTTACTTTGAGCGATCCGGAGAGGACGACAACGACGAGATTAATGTTCAAGCCTGCAACACGTGTACCAATAATCAGAACGGCCAGTTTCTGTTCACAGACAACCGGGCGGGAGGGACCGGAGTGGCGGCGGCGAATGCAGCTCTCGGGCTCTTCGATACATATTCAGAGATCGGCCACCGCGCGTACACGATATTTCGCTCAAACATGTATGAAGCTTTCGCTCAGGATTCCTGGAAGCTCGGTCAAAAGCTGACCGTGAACTATGGCGCCCGGTACAGCGTCATTGTTCCTTATCACGCAGAGTGGCGAAATATGATTGTGTTCGATCCACAGTTTTATGACCCCTCAAAGGCAGTGACCGTCGATCCGACAACCGGCTTAATAACGGGAACCCCAACAATCGAACAGCGGTATAACGGCATGGTCATTCCCGGAAACGGGTTCCCCTCCTCGGCCGCGGGTCATGTTCCAGAGGCCAGCTCAGGACTTTATGACGGTTTGTTCCACAATGTTCCCGACCATTATTCCGACATTCATTGGGGTGATATTCAGCCGAGGCTTGGCGTTGCTTATCAACTGAACAAGAAAACAGTCCTGCGCTCCGGTATCGGCCGATTCATCACCCGACTGGGGGTTAGCGATTCAGTTTTTCTTGGCGGCAATCCTCCCTTTCAACCCAATGCCAGCGTTGCCAATGGTTCCGCTGACAATCCGGGAGCAGGCGGCGCCTCCACTATTCCACTCGTCGTGACGTCTCAGAGTAAGGTCTTCAATAATCCGGAAGCCTGGGATTGGAACTTGACACTCGAGCGCGAGATGTTCTGGAAATCGATTCTTACGGTGGGCTACGTAGGCCGCCGTGGTCTGCACCTGCAACGTGAGGCAGACATCAACCAGCCGACCACTGCTGTTGTTGCGGCGAACCCAGGTGTCAACATTAATGCCCTCCGGCCTTACCTCGGCTTTGGTTCCATTCGGCAGACGGACAACGTCGCCAGTTCGCGCTACAACTCCTTGCAGGTAACATGGAATCGCCGATTTACGGATGGCTTCATGTTTGGAGTCTCTTATACGCTCTCGAAGAGCGAAGACGATGGCTCGAACCAACGCGATGTCGTCCCGGACACCTATGACACGAGTATGCTCTGGGGACCCTCTGAGTTCGATGCTCGGCACATCGTAGTGGTCAATTACCTTTACGAGTTGCCGTTCTTCAAGGACAGCTCGAAATTGAGTGGGAAATTATTGGGAGGGTGGCAAATCAGCGGAATCACGCAATTCCAGACAGGTCTGCCTTGCAGTGTTGCAGGCGCCACCGACTATGCGGGTGTCGGCCTCGATTCTAATTTTGGCTGCGGAGTCAATGGCCAGTATTGGGTCGTAAATGGCGATCCCAAAATTATTGGCACCTTCGGACCCAATGGACAGTGGTTCGCGACCACCAACCCTGACGGCTCGCCCATCTTTACTCCACCTGCTCCAGGTACATTCAACACGCAGCGTGTGCGCGACCTGATTTATCAACCGGGATATCAGAATTGGAATCTCGGACTGTTCAAAGACTTTCGCCTTGGTGAACAGAAGGGCCTGCAATTCCGCGCCGAAGCATTCAACTTCATCAATCATCCGAACTGGTGCGGTGGCAGCGGCTGCAGCGGAACTACGAATATTGGGCTGGACCCCAAAAATCTAAATACGTTCGGAAAAGTGCTAACCAAAGGCGGAGGCGTGGGTGGTGGCGAACGCAACTTGCAACTCTCATTGCGCCTCTATTTCTAACCGCTTGCGTTGGATTGTGTCTTTCCTACAACAGATCAGAGGAGTTCCTTAAATTGCTCTCGATCAATGAGATTCGCGCCATCGCGATGACCCTACCGGAAGTAGTCGAAGGACCTCCCGTACGGGCAGCACGACGAATCGCAGCCTTCAAAGTCGCTGGAAAAAGTTTTGTTGGCGTGGAAAAGGGAGGTATGACCATAACGCTCAGCCTCCCAGAGAAGGAGGGAAAAGCCGTAGCTGCCGAATATCCGGATGCCTGCGAAGAGATTTGGCGCAATGGGAAGACATTCATGGGACTTCGTGTAGATTTATCCCGGATGCCCGCCCGCCGGGTGCATGAATTAATCGAAAGATCTTGGCGCCATAGCGCGCCAACACACGTCGTGGCTGCTCGCGATAGACGGATTCCGAATGCCAAAGGAACACCAACGAATGACGAAGATCGAAGAAGCTACCACAAAACGTAGTATGCTGAAATCAGGGATTGGCAATGACACTGATTTGGAGGTGATGAGGTTTGGCAGAAATTCGACTACAAGAAGGCGAGTCATTAGAGAATGCTCTTCGTCGGTTCAAACGCAAGGTTCAGACCGAAGACATTATTAAAGAAGTGAAACGCCACTCTTTTTATCTGAAGCCGGGTGAGAAACGCCGAGTGAAACAGGCTCTGGCGCGAAAACGTGCCCGCAAAAAGATTCGCAAAGAATCGTCGGTTCGCAGCTCTGATTAACCGGCTAAACACTGGGCGCTAACCAGAACGGAAACCGGCTCCCGAAGTGCGGCGCAAGTCTTGCAGAGCTTTGATGGTCTTTCGCCGTCATCTTTGCATTCGACAAACGCCGCATCGGGCACAACATTCACGAACTGCAATCAGATAAATCGGACGTTAGGTATTTGGTGGTGCATTATCGTGGTCGCGAGCCGTCAAGCGTCGCTCTTTTTCGTCAAGCATTCCGTTTATTTGTTGCACAAGTAGCATCAGCTTGTCGGGGTCCTGCTTCACAGCGGCCTGTTCACAAAGGTTTTCCCAGACTTCTTTCGTTTTTCCGCGCATCGCAAGAACCTCTCTCGTGGCGGAAAAGGAGTCTGTGTAGCTCGACAGCCATTCCATCACTATCGCTCCGAAGAGTGCGTACCAGGAATTTGTTTGCACGGAGCTGACCAACAGGCCAGAGCTGACTTCACTTTTGTAGTTAGGTACTTAGAGCTGCGAATTGCAATCTTTCGGGAATTCAATCGCGAGGTCAGAAGATTTTGCACGAAGATCCGGCAGAATCGCTCTACAGTTCTGACGGTATAGGCGCTGATAGGAATGTAACGACAAATGCGCAAACACGATGTTGCGAACAGATAGTTTGGTGAAACGCGTGTGGTTTGCTGCGCTGAGAATTTGTACGAGCTTGAATTGCACGGTCCGGGCAAGTGCAGCACCCCCATGCCATTTGACATCTTCCGAATCGGGCGCAAGACTGAAAAGATGGATTGTTCGATGTCATCTAGTGGTTTTAAAGCCCAAAGGTTAGGGCAAGCAGGTGAGTAGCGAAGAGGCTCAGCCGTCGAGCGGTTCGGCTTCGGCGACGGACGCCGAATCGGGCCCAGATCCCGCTGCAAATGGAAACGATAGAACCCTGACCTGGTATTCAGCCAGGGAACCACTGGTAATTGTGGTTCTTTCTGCAATAACTATTGCATTTTTCTTTGTCGTAGGCGGCCTGTCTCACCTCTACAAGCGCGAATTGGAAAAACGCGCAACTTTTTGGGCGAATCGAGGCCAGAACGACTTCCGCTCGGATCGGTTCACTCAAGCGGCGTCGGCCTTTCAAACCGCCTTGACCTATTCCCGCGGGAACTATGGCTATGAGCTCAGCCTTGCCCAAGCGTTAGTCGCGCTCAACAGAACCGAAGAGGCCCGCGCATATCTGGTTAGCCTTTGGCAGCGACAGCCCGAGAACGGTTCGGTAAATCTCGAACTGGCACGTATTTTCGCGGAGAATGGGGATGTCACCAGTGCCCTGAGGTACTACCACAATGCGATCTATGCAGTTTGGACCAGCAAGCCCGAAGCACAGCAGCTTTCTGTGCGGCTTGAACTCGTTAAGTTCCTTTTAGATCATAAGGCCAGCAACTTGGCTGAATCTGAGCTGATTGCCGTCGGCCGAAATGTCCCTGAAAACTCGACATTACAGCTACGGATAGGCGATCTTTTCATGAGAGTGCCTGATTACGATCACGCGCTCGCGATGTATCGGCAGGCACTTAAATTGGATCGTCACGATGCCGACGCCTTGGCGAGAGCCGGACAAGCGGCGTTCGAGCTGGGCCAATACCGATTAGCCGAGCGTTATCTTACATCGACTTTGTCACTCAAGCCGGAAGATGCCCACAGCGCGGAACTGCTGAAGATGTGCCGAACTATTCCGACTTTGGATCCTTATAACTTCTACTCGGCGACAAAACGCGACCACGTAGTCTTGAGTGATTTTGAAACCGCCGGAGAACGACTGAAGGAGTGCGTAAACGGCTCGAACAAAGTGGCAGCTGCCGATTCTTCATTACAGGCCTTGTATGCCCAATGGATGGACATGAAGACGCGACTAAACCAGCGCAGTCTTCGGCAGCATCCGGAGTTAACCGATTCCGCCATGAACTTGGTTTTCAATGTCGAGCGCGAGACCAGCAGCATCTGTGGCGCTCCGGCCGGTAATAACTTGTTATTGTTACTGATCGCCAAAAATCATGAGGGCGGTTAGCCCGGAAAGTCTTTCGCGTAAAAATGTCCGAAGCGCCAACGGAAAATGCAGAGGTCGGAAGCGCGTCGCCGGTCAATCACGGTTCAACCCCGCGTTCTCTTTTGCGATTCGTTTTCCGTGAGGAAAGATTTTTTCTCGTCTTGTCAGTATTCATTGGTATTTTCTCCGGCTTGGCTGTCGTTTGTTTTCGCTTCGCCATCGATCTCAGCCGGATGTATTTCCTCGGTTCTGAAACAGCGGCAAGCCACATTCGCCTGCTCTTAGCGCCCACGCTCGCGGGACTCGTAATTGGCGCTCTGGTGCTACATGTTTTTCCTCTCGCCAGAGGCAGTGGGGTTAATCAAACGAAAGCCGCTCTTTACATTTACAACGGGTATATTCCGCTTCGAACTGCAATCGGCAAGTTCATAACAGCGGCGTTATCTATCGGCTCAGGTCACTCACTAGGTCCCGAGGATCCGTCGCTCCAAATCGGCGCAGGCCTGGCTTCAGCTCTCGGCCGCAAGTTGCATCTCTCGCGTGACCGGATGCGGCTGATCGCGCCGGTTGGAGCCGCGGCTGGCCTGGCCGCCGCCTTCAACGCTCCCATTTCAGCCGTATTGTTTGTCATTGAAGAAGTAATCGGACGCTGGAGTGCGGCAATTTTGGGATCAGTAGTGCTTTCGGCAGTTTCGAGCGTGGTAGTGATGCGATGGTTTCTCGGCTCGGAACCGTTGTTTCGGATTCCTCCAGTCGAACTCGTTCGTCCTGGGGAACTGATCGCTTATGCGGTGCTGGGGATTGCGGGGGGCTTCGCTTCAGTAGTTTTTTCCGGCGGAATTGGCACGATGCGTCCAATCTTAAAAAGCATGCCGCGGTGGACGCAGTACTTTCAGCCTGCTATAGCCGGTTTGATTGTCGGCTCGATTGCGATACTGGGCGCGCCGCAAGTAATGGGGGCGGGCTATGATTTCATCGACGAGGCCATACACAACCAGTTCACCTGGAGCTTTCTCGGAATACTTGTGGGACTCAAGATACTCGCGACAATTATTTCGTTTGTCAGCGGTACCCCGGGTGGCATGTTTGCTCCGACTCTCTTTATCGGGGCCATGTTGGGAGCATTTGTTGCCGGCGTGGAGCATCTCGTGCTTCCACATCTGGCGATCTCGACAGGAACCTACGCCATGGTTGGCATGGGGGTGTTGTTCGCCGGATTTCTGCGTGCGCCGATGACCTCCGTATTCATGGTGCTCGAAGTCAGCGGCAACTACACAATTATTCTCCCTGTTATTGTCGCCAACACATTTGCCTACGTAATCTCACGCGCTCTGCAGCCGACACCGATTTTCGATCTTTTAACCCGTCAGGATGGGCTTGACTTGCCTTCCATGGAGGAACAGCGGGAACAGAGCATTTTGCGAGTAGAGGACGCTATGCGCCGGGTGTCAGATCCAGTTCTGGACGCTGGGCAACCGCTCAAACGTGTCGTTCAGCAACTGGATGGCGTTCAATCAGTAAATCTGCTGGTGCGAATGCCTTCACGGGGTTGGAACACGATTACTTTGCCAGAGCTAAGAAGGATTTTGGCTGAAGGCAAGGGAGAACTGAGTCTCAAATCTGTTCTACCCATTAAACAAATCCCGTATTTACATCCCGACCATCCTCTCGACCTCGCCATGCGGTACATACACCGCTATCCCGTCTTACCGGTCGTCAGCCGCGCGGATGTGACAAAACTCGAAGGCATTGTTTCCAAAGAAGACGTTCTCAAAAGTTATCATGACCTTGGAGAAGCTTTAGATGAGACGGAGTGATAGTCCCGAGTTCGATGCATGATCATTGATGCAGATTTCGGCGGTTGTCCCGTGGGGCTGCATGGTTATCGATCGCGATAGCGTGTCGTGCCAAAGATTACAGGACGAGCAGTACTTGGTGATCACTCACCGTCCCCCGCCAACAATGCTCATAATCGTACTTGTAGGAATTGCGTTCGCCTTTTCGTTCCGGTTCAAATGTGATTGGGAACTCGATGAGCGTGCGTTCCTGGTTTTCTTTACTGCTGTACTTGATTCAGGTTCGGTTTCGATGCACAATTATGTTCGATGTTGCACAGACCTCATAGTTGGCTTGTGATTGCTGTGCTCGTCGCCATAGCTATTGTGTTTGTTGCACCTTCAGTTAATCTAGCCCCGACGGCTTTGCGGGCGTGGCGTGCAGTCTGTGCGATTTTTCTGGCGATAGCCGCTCTGCAGGTTGTCGCACAATTTTCGGTCTGCGACGTCAGGTGGTGCGAACGATTGGTTTCCGTAGCTTCAAGATCTTGCGCGAGAACCGGTCCCGCACTCGTTTCTCCTCTCATCTGTTAGCAAGTTTCTGCTGCTGCCGTTTGTCTTCTTTCCTTGTTTTCTCCCCAGTGGTGTCGGATTGAAAGCTGGCATGCTCATTGGGTTCAATTCAGAAAAGAGAAACGCCTATGTCATGCTCCAGGTATACCGGATGACTCGTCTAATGGTGGTTTCAAATCGTTTGCCCGTTACTACAGAGAGGACGGCAAAATCCTACAGCGTGCGAATCAGTTCGGGCGGGTTAGTCTCTGCTCTGCTTCCGATCATAAACAAAGTGGGAGGCTGCTGGGTCGGTGCTGCAGAATACGATAGCGACTCAGAACTGGAAGCCCTCATGAACTCGATTGCCGCTCCACAAAAATTCCAAATGGCTCCGGTGCTGTTGCCGCCAGGTGTGCGACATGATTATTACAATGGGTTCTGCAACGAAATACTCTGGCCACTGTTCCACGACTTACAGTCGCGCTGCAACTTCGAGCCACGCTATTGGCACGCCTATGTTGAGGCGAATTCATGCTTCTCTGAAACGATCGTTTCGCGGGCGGCAGCGGAATGCCTGATCTGGGTCCAGGATTACCATCTCATGCCCCTTGGTGGCTTTCTCGCTCAGCACGTTGATCGGCGCCATTTGCTATATTTCCACCACATCCCTTTCCCGCCGCCAGATGTCTTTGAGAAGCTTCCTTGGCGCAGACAGATTCTGGACGCTCTGTTGACGTTCGGTCTCGTTGGTTTCCAGAGTGGGCGTGATCGTTACAACTTCATTTCGTGTCTGCGGCGGTTCTGTTCTCGCTGCATCTTGAAAAAGAATGGCTCGACGCTTCTCATCGAGAATGGTTTCGGTGAAACGGTTGTTGGAGTATTCCCTATTGGAATTGACTACGAGGATTTTGTCCGCACAGCAGGGTCTTCAGTCGTTCAAACGGATGTACAGACCATCCGCAAACACCTGTCGGATTCCCACGTTGTGGTAGGGGTGGATCGCTTGGACTACACCAAAGGGATTCTGGAGCGCATTAAAGCATTTTCCGTTCTACTGGATCGTTACCCTGCACTGCGCGGGCGTGTTGTCCTCATTCAAATTGCTGTGCCAAGTCGCGAGAGCATTCGCGACTATCGAGATCTGCAAACTGAGCTCTTGCGCGCCGTAGGTGAAGTTAACAGCCGTTTTGGAGGACCGAAGTGGACTCCAATTCGCTATCTGCACCGACATTTTTCGCGTGCCGAACTCGTGGCTTTCTACCGCGCCGCAGATGTAGCTCTGATCACTCCTCTAAAAGATGGAATGAACCTGGTCTCTAAAGAGTTCTGCGCCAGCCGTGTTCAGGATACCGGTGTTGTAATTCTTAGCGAATTTGCCGGTGCCGCGCACGAGCTTAAAACTGGAGCATTGCTCGTCAATCCGTACGATGTTGAAGGAATCACGAACGCGTTATACACAGCTTTCGAAATGAATCCGCGAGAGATTACTCGGCGCATGAGGAGGATGCGCAAAAGGGTGCGGAAACACAACGTCTTCGAGTGGTGCGAACGTATTTTGAACGCCGCTGGTGCAGTCTCAACGGACAGCCACACCTTCTGCTCAGGACAAATTACTCAAGCGACCACACCGGCCAGTGACAGTTCGACGAACATGCATTTGACGTAAACGCCTGCGTGTGATTTTTTGCAATTGTTGGGACTCAATCGATGCCATTCGAGAAATGTAGGAAAAAGCAAGCAGTGTTGAAAGAGGCTAGAAATGCTCAAGCTTTGCCCATACTCTCCTTCGGCTACTCCCTTCCAGAGCTGAAAATGAAACATAAGGTGCTGTCTGAAATCGGCTACAAAGTGACCAGTCTTTCCGACTTCAGCGCGGTGGAATCCCTGATTGTCAAAGCGGCGCGTAACTTCACAGCCCTAATTATTGGTCCCAGAGTTCGCGTTCAGGAACGGCAATCCCTGGCTAGACTGTTTCGCCGCCACAACTCTCAAGGGAAGGTAATTGTTTTTTATTGGAACTCAATAATCGACGCCGAAAACGCGACCGCTGTCTTGGGCGAGCGGTGCTCACCGAAAAACTTGATCGATACAATCCAGGCTCTTTTCGGAAAGATTGATCTGCAGCTCTCAAATACCAGCTTAGGATCACCACTATGATGCAGTATATGCAACGACGGTGCGCAGCGTGGATCGGTTGCAGTTGTTGCGCATTGCTTGCCGCGCTTGTAATCCCCTTTGTCAACGATACTTCATTAGAAACCTTTGTTCCCTTCTTTTTTCTGATCGTAATTGTGTCTACCGCGATTCACTTCGGTAGTTTGGCGGGAGTTCTGGGGACGGTAGCGGCTGGCTTTTTGTTCGCTGTTTTTCTGTTCCGTCCGACGGCAAGTCTGCTGATAGACGACTTGACAGCCCGAAATCACTTAGTGTGGATGCTTTTTATCGGGTTGATCCTCTCCGAGTTGCTTGGAGCGCGACCGGGGCCGAAGAAGAATAAGCTGCAGTCCTGAAAGTGGGGATAACGTTGGAACTGTCAGAAGTCGAGCTTGTGAATGCCACGGTGGGATATGTGAATTCGATTTCCGATCACGTTGACGGATCAAAGAGACCAGTAGGTCCGAATAGCTCTTCTTTACAGAACCAGAGTGGCTCTACCCTTGCGAGTGCTGAAACATGGTGCGGCAATTTTAAAGGAGTATTAAATAATGATTCGAAGAAGCAACTCTTATAGAGGGCAGCTAAGCTTTGTGCTGTTCATGGGAATCATGCTGTGCGGCGGGTTGGGAACTTCTGCGATAGCCCAACCCATAGGAGGCCTTCAGGAATCTTCGGGAGCGCCGACCCGTCCAGGTGAACTACCGCCAATTCTTCAACATGTAGGAATCACACAGCGATTGGGTGCTCAGGTGCCGCTTGCTGCGACGTTCAAGGACGAGAACGGGAAAGTTGTCTCGTTGGGTTCATACTTCGGAAAGCAACCGGTTGTCCTTGTCTTAGCGTATTACCGATGTCCAATGCTTTGCAGCGAGGTACTGAGCGGAGCGGTGACCGCACTTAAAAATGTTGGGTTCCGAATCGGAAAGCAGTTCGAGGTCGTCACCGTAAGCTTCGACCCGCGAGATACGCCGGAGATCGCCGCTGCAAAAAAGCAGATTTACATTAAGCAATACGGTGATTCGCTGGCGGCGAGCGGCTGGCATTTCCTCACCGGCCAGAAAGCCCAGATTGATTCACTTGCAGACGCAGTCGGGTTTCATTACCACTATGATCCGAAAACCGGCCAGTATGCTCACGCCGCTGGCCTGATGGTTATTAGTCCCAGAGGAAAGGTCGCTCAGTATTTTTATGGTATCGAATTTCCCAGCCGCGATCTTCATCTCGCCCTCGTGCAATCCTCTGTCGAGAAAATCGGATCACTCGCGGATGAGATCGTGTTGTATTGCTGTCAGTACGATCCCAACACCGGCCGATATCAGGCCGTCATTGCCAGGGTGTTGCAAATCCTGGGGGCGGTCACGATCCTGGTAGTCGGCGGAGGCTTGCTGCTGTTCTTTCGAATGGAGCGCAGGAACAAGATTGTGGGATTGTGAGGCTTTGCTCGATCCGCGCGCGTGGTCTCGCATAAACAACGCGGAACCGCTAACCGGATTTGTCCTGGCTCTTGAATTTCAGCTTCCAGCGCATATCGTATCTCACCACGAAACGGCCAATGCGGTGTTGGTTGTTTGAAAAAGAATTTGGTGAGCGCTGAAATAATCGGACCTTCTGTTGTTGTTGAACAGAAAACGACAAATTAATCATTTCAATGTTTTCCCAACCATTTCATGGTCACAAACACGGAGTTTTAGCGATGTTGTTCCCTGGTGCGTTACCCGTCTGCCGCTAGAGTTGCGCCATTGTGGACGTGAAATCTGTACGGACCAAGCAGCCCCATCAAAACTATGGAGATCAGAGTGGCGACGATTAGGAATGATAGCGGTAAACGATATGAGCCCGCGCGATCAAAGCCGACAGCCATGAGGAAGGGTGCTGCGGCACCAATCAAAGTAAAAATCGCAAACACTGAGCCGTAAATCTCGCCGAAGAATCGCAATCCAAAATACCGGCCCGTGATATAGGGCATCAAATCTCCTTCGCCACCCATTCCCAGGCCAACCAGCGACGCTCCTGCAAAAGCAGCCGATACACTCGAACTAACCCAAAGTAACACCAGTCCGAATGCCATGGCGATGAACAGTGAGATGGCGACATAGGGCGCAAAGAAGCGATCTGCGAGATAACCAGCCACCACTCTTCCGGCGACGAATGCGATGCCCAGCGCCGAGCTGGCCAGCGCCGCCTTCTCCGCAGTAATACCGCGATCACTGAGCATCGGCACCAGATGAATCACACACGCCTGTGCAGCGCCTCCCGCCAAAGAAAACGCCGCCGCTATCAGCCAGAAAGTCCTGGTGGTTCGTGCCACGCCTCCTGTGATGCCCTCCTCAACGCCGCTCGAAGACATATGCGTGGGATTTGTCTGCCCGTCTGGAAACGAACCTACATCCTCAGGCCGATTTTTCAGCAACAGGCCCACGACGGGAATGGACGCAACCAAAACCGCACCGCCGAGGATTGCGTAGGCCGATCGCCAGCCGAACGAAGCGATCAAACGCTGCGCGATTGGCGGAGCAACAATCGCTCCGACACCCAATCCGAACATAGTGAGACCCAGGGCCAGGCCTCGCCGCCGGTCGAACCAATTCGAAACAACCTTGCAGTAAGTCACTGGATTAGTGACGCTGCCGATAAAACCCAAGGAAAGAAATAAAACATAGAGCTGCCAAAGGCTGGTTGAGATGAACTTGAAGGAGACTAGGAGGAGTCCCAGAATCCCGATGGAAGGAAGTATCACCGGACGCGCCCCATAACGGTCTACCAATCGCCCTGCTAAGGGAGAGCCGACGCTGACCATCACACTTGCGAATGTGAACGCGAGTGAAATTTGGGTGCGATTGGAATGAAACTCCTTCACAAAGGATTTCACGAATACGCCGAAGGAAAAAACTAAGATGGGTGCAAAACTGAAGAGCAGACCAATTGCTGCTGTGAGTACGATCCACCAGCCGTAGAAAATTTTTCCTCGCCGAATCCCCATTCCGTCTGTCCCGGCGAGCGCTTGGCCAACCCGAAATGTGCCTCGTTCCTGTTTAATCATTTCTGAGAAACCAGCACCTGATTCGGCATCCCGGGAACAGCATGCAAAGTAGTGCTTGCGAACCCGGCGTTTTGGAACATCTTTTCGTACTCTGAAAGTGTGTAAGTGTCGCCCGCGTCAGTGCTAGCCAACATAACAAGGGCGAAACGCGCGGCAGTCGGAGGGGTGACGCGATCTTCATTCGGAACAAAGTCGACCGTAATGGCTTTGCCCTCGGGCTTAAGCGCAGCGTGAATGCGCCGCATGAGCTTTTCGCAAGTAGCCATATCGAAATGGTGAAAAATGTTGGTCAACAGGGCGTAGTCGTAGCCGCTACCGAGGTCTGTTTCGAATGCGCTTCCGGGCCTCGTTCTATATCGCTCCGCGATTCCGTGCTTTCGTGCATTTTCCTTTGCCACCTCCAGCACCTCGGGCCAATCCACAGCCACAATTTCAGCGTGAGGGTTTCTCTTCGCAATCGTTATGCCGTACATTCCATGGCCAGCTGCGATGTCCAATACCTTGCAGGGCCTTGAATGGTCTGCTGGCAGCAAAGTCGCAATAAACTCCGCCGTCGGCACGCTGAGGGGCGCCATAGTCTGCGCAAATCGAACCCAAAATTCGTCGTTGGGTTTGGTGTTGTCGCCTTGGGTGTCGGCGGTACCGCCTTTACGAACGGCCGCCGCTAGCGCATCGAAGTTCTGACGGAGTCTTTCGCTGCCCAGAAATTCCGAAATCGAGGCGACGGACGAGGGCGAGCGTCGATCCAGGAACCTCGCTGATTCTTCCGTCAGATCGTATCGATTTGCGTTCTTGTGGAGAAAACCTTGAACGGTCAGGAAGTCGCAGAGCACACGGACGCCGCGCTCCGCCGCTCCAACCCTCTTGGCCAATGCCGCCGGCTGGTTGTTACCTTCCGCGATCGCGGTGAAAACATCCAGTCCGATCGCGGCTTGTAGGACCGCAGTTTCCTGATAAGCGTTCAAAGTATTGAAAATGCGCTCCGGCGTCGGCGGCTTCTTTTCTGCTGTCAAGGTCGTCATCGTTACTCCTTCCCAAAAAACGACTCGTCGAGACTGGAGCATTCTACCGAGCGTGCCGCCGAGTGAGCTCAAATCAAATTGAGGCGCCTCGCGCAATCACGCATGATCTCTGGTTCCCATGCAGGACGTTTCGAATTGCAGCGGTGCGCCAGGTCACTGGGAATACGCCCCGTTTGGTGAAGAAACACGGCCGCGGAGTGTTTATACGCAGGCACGGGCTCCCGAAATGCGACATTGCCCAAATACTGTAGAGCATCCGAAAGTGCGTAGTAGCGTGGGTCACCGGCCTCCCAGAACCGGTCGCGTTCGTTGAATTTTTCGGGCGCAAATGCTGCAAGGCCCAGCAGGTAATCGGAGCCGTACTCGATCATGTTGATACCGAGATCGTTTCCTGTGTAGATGCGGAAATCCGGCCGGTGCCTGTCGCGCAATGTCAGGCGACTAAGTTCCGTTAGCCGGTCCAGAGATGAATGTTTCATGCCCTTGATCTCAGGAACATCCATCAATCGCCGAACAGTTTCTTCGTCGAAAATTTCTCCATTGGGCGCGAACATGCGGCCAAGCTCAAACGCGAGAACGTGAGAAAAACCCGTGCAGACCTTGGCGTAAACTGCCGCTTTCTGTTTCGCGTTACAGCCGTGCAGGCGAGCCGTCTGAAACAGAATCGGAATGCCGCCGTTCTGCACGATTTGCTTCATCTGAGTACGATAGAGCTCCACCACATCGCCATCTCGATTTTCGATGTATGCGCCCGCAACGAATGGGACACCTGGTCCCAAGGCTGCTCGCGTCCAGCGCAATACCTCCAGCTTTTCTTCGTCGCTAAGATAGTTCACATACCCGGTATCCATGTTCACGGCGTTCATTAAACCGGCTCGTTGCGTCGTGACAAGATGTGTCTGGAAGGCATCAACAGCAATTTTTCCGTCGGCAAGATAAGGCAGCAGCGCTGCAGCAATGCC
>DATBIE010000043.1:0-6306 GCA_036557105.1 Terriglobales bacterium | reverse complement strand
CGGGCATTGATAGGAATTTCGCTCAGGCATTCGGGACATTTCTTGCTGGTCGGGCTTGCCGGCGCATCGGAGCGGTGCATACGCGCGACCAGCATGTTTACGGGCAGAACCACGAAGAAATACACCGCTGCCGCGATCAAGAAAAATGAGATTGCGGCGTTGATGAAGTCGCCCACTGGGAAATGCGTGCTGCGGATGGTAAAGCCTAGATATGAAAAATCCGGCTTGCCGACAATCGCCGCAATAAACGGCGTGAGCAGGTCTTTGGTGAAGGCTGATACTACAGTTGCGAAAGCGGCGCCGATAACTACGCCGACGGCCATATCCACAACATTTCCGCGCAGAACGAACTGCTTGAATCCGCTGAGCATGGAGCACCTCCAAGGCTGGCAGACAGCGTATTACTGGCAGGAGTAAACGTCAATCGGCGCGTCGATCAGAGAGTCAAATTCCCCGCCCTGTCTCGCAAAAGCGCGAGACAAGGACGGGGCATCCGGATTAAGCGGAACGCTGGCTCGGAGATCCTGTTGCGCCTAGCTACTGCTCAACTGCGTTGGGCACAACTGCGGTACGCGGACGTACTGTGCGCAGCGAGAAACCGACATTGCGTTCCTGATTGAGCTTCACCGTTTGTGGCAAGTCGATCAGGGCGAGAGACAACGTCTGCTCGGTGCCATCCTGAGTGACGCAGTGCAGGTCCGAGCCCTCGATCCAATAGCGCGTAGCCAGCACAGCCGCACCGGCCTGTAGTGCGATGACCGTCACCTGAGTGCCAACCTCAGACGCCCGGGACCGCGTATAAGTTGCGCTGCGGACGACCGGCTCGCTCGAGCGCATGGCTGATTCCGTCCGGTAATCCGTGGTCGATGGGTAGGCCGACGTGCTTCCGCGATAACTGCTCGGACGGTAGTCGGGCATGGGCACCCCGCCATAGTTGCGCGCGGTGGCGAACGGGACTTCAACGTCGTCCATCAGGCGGAGCGTGAGGCGGGTTTCGCCTTTCAGCGTCGGATATGGCCCACGCGCGGGCAGGGTCAAAACCTTGATGGGCCAGAAAATCGGGATTGCCCACAGCAGAGCGTCGCGCTTGGGATGGCCTTTGCCCTTGATGTCGCCATGCGCGTCAACTTTGTTGTGCGGGGCGGAAATGACCTTTGCTGAGAGCGGCAGGATTTGCGCTCCGGGCAGGATCATGTGGTCGAATTCGATCTGCATCGAGCCTTTACCGAAGAAGTGGCCGGGGGCTTGGGAATCCTGGAGATGACCGCCGAGCTGAGCGCCGCGCGGAAAAACTGAATGTCCAAACGAACCGAGCGGGCCGAGATTGCACAAAACGGGATCGCCGACCTGCGCGGTTTTGGGCGAAAAGTTGGGCTCGTCCATGGTGCAGTGCAGGAGAGTGCCGGCTGGAATGATGTCCCTGGTGACGGCCTGAGCGGCCAAGCTTAGAAAAACAAAAGCAGAAGTGGCGAGCAACAGAAACTTCCGAGACATGGTGCCTCCTCATGACAACTTGAATTAGGAGCACACCCCATTCTCGGAACCCGAGATGAGGGGGATTGTAGCATGGAAAGGCGGGAGGGCAGCCATTTTTTGTTCCGGTGTGAGCTAGTCAACGATCGTTACTTTCTTAGCTCGACCATCGAAGGTGATGACCCAGTTGCGGAGGATGTCTCTGCCTATCAGACATGCATAATGGCGTTCTCTTGCGAAAACGGCGGACACAATCCGGATGGATTCAATCTGCCTGAGATTGGTGCCCGGGAAACTGATTGAGCCAGCGTGCTCGCCGCAATGATGAGTGGCTCCGATCGCGGTTATCTCCGTTCCCTCGCTGGTCTGAAAGAGTTTGCAGTGATTAGCAAACACCTTGCTAATAACGGTAACTGAGGCTCCAGTGTCGAGCAAAGCCTTCATTTTTATAGGACCGGGATATTCAAGCCCCAGAGTTCGTCCGGCCTCCATCACGTCCTGCGAGTTCATCACAACAACCTCGATCAGGGGTCCAGGATCTGTTTGATTGAAGGGATCCCACATCAGCTCAGTGCGAGCCATAGAGATTAAGACACGAAATATACGGGCTCAGTCGTCCAGATCTGTTTCACCAAAAAACTCCGCCCTGCGCCAAATCTCTGCAAACCCGCTCTAAGTGCTTCAGTATAGGTCTCGAAGAATCCCTCAAGGACGGTCTCATCCTGAATTGCAACGTACAGACCTGGGTGAATGCGTGACCATTCCTTACGGTGCTGCTCGAAAATCTCTAGTTCTTTTTGCAGGATTATGGCTTGGGTCACAACGCCTTCCTTCGGTCTCTTTACTTCATTGTTAGCGTAACAATATTACAATATTATAATACGTCAAGCCAAATTACGGGACCTTGATTGCCTAGAAAAAAAAGACTCGACAAAGACGCTGAGCAAGTCGCGATTTACCTTACACCCACTGAAAAGCTAGTGATGGACGTAATTGCGGCACGCAGAAAAAGGCGTGAAGAGGAGCGAACAAGCCCAAGTGAAATCGTGGCTGACGCGTTGTGGAAGATTTTGGCGGAGACAGAAGGCGTGGGAAGAGAGAAGATTCAGCAGCTTGTTGAAGTTCAAATCGACATCAAACAACCACTAGACAAGATCAAGAAGTTTCCTCATAGCACTTAAAAATTTCAGATCCGCATTGGCATCACGATATAGCGGTACTTGTAGTCTTCGCCCTCGGCGGGGCGGAGTTGGCCGGCGGATTGGGGATCTTTGAGTTCCAGGCGAACGTCGCCGCTGCCAACGGCTTTCAGGAAGTCGCTGATGTACTGGGCGTTGAAGCCGACCGTGAGCGAGTCGCCGTTGTAGTCGGTTTCAATCGAGTCTTCAGATTCGCCGGTTTCGGTCGAAGAGGCCGAAAGTTTCAACTCGCCTTTCTCCAGCTTCAGGCGCACCGCGCGCGAGCGTTCGTCGGCGAACTGGGCCACACGTGAAATTGCTCCAGCCAGGTCGTCTCCGTGGAGAGAAACAATCTTGTTGTTGTCCTTGGGCAGGACCGCTTCGTAATTAGGAAATTGTCCGGTGAGCTGGCGCGAGGTCAGCAGTCGCGGACCTATGCGGAAGAATAGCGTCGATTCGTCTTTGGCGAACTCAATAGTCTCGACATCAGTCGCATCAACCAGCGCCCGGAGCTCATCCATCGCCTTTTTCGGCACAAGCGTCTTCAGTTCACCGGAGACACCCTCGAACTTCTGCCCGTTGCGCTCGACGTGGGCCAGGCGATGCCCGTCCGTCGCTACCATGGTGATCGACTCAGGCTTTATGACCATGAGCGCACCGTTCAACGTGTAACGCGATTCTTCATTGGCAATCGCAAAAACTGTCCGAGCAATCATTCCACGCAGAACCTGCGCGGGAATTTTCACTACGCCAGCGGTTGGGAACACCGGCAGGCTGGGGAAGTTTGAACGCGCCATGCCGACCATCTTGGTATTCGAACGGCCGCAGCGAATGCTGACCCAATGGTTTTCGAGCAGCTTGATGGTGATATCGGCATCGGGCAGCAGCTTTACATAGTCATGCAGTTTGCGGGCAGGAATCGTACATGAGCCTTCTTTTTTCACTTTCGCGTTGCAGGAGGTGCGCAGGCTCAGATCAAGGTCCGTCGCGGTAAGCGAGAGGCGGTCGCCCCCGGCCTCGAACAGATAATTCGACAGAATCGGGATCGTGGTCTTCCGCTCGACGACTCCCTGCGTTGCCGACAGCTCGCGTAACAGCTCGAATTTGCTGAGGGTGATTTCCATTGTGGCGGCGCCTACTGTGGGTGCGATCGCTTCTACCGGCATGACCAGATGACCCCTGCTCTTTGTGGGGCCGGACATTGCCTCCGACTTCGCTTAAGACAAGTCTGTCCGGCTTCCCTTACTTCTATTACTTCCTAATATAAAACCAAAATCACTTAAAACCAGCAGTAACCGTAGGGTGTTCGGAAAAGTGGAAATTTAACTCAAGTCTAATACTGTCTTCAATTCCAGTACTGACCTTCGTGTCCAAGATCAGACCCGATTCAATGAGTACGGCCCAGCACAACAGGGAGCGTTCCTGAGTTTCCCTACCCTTCCTTCACAACTTCCACAATCCACCCACAACCATTGTCTTGCAAGACTCGCTTAAAACTGGAAATCACGACCGAAACTGGTTTTTATCCGCCTAATTGCTCGGTCAATTTATTCAGCATCCTGTTCAAATCTTTGTCAGTCTTGCGGGTCTCTTCGATCTTCTCAACGGAGTGGAGCACGGTAGTGTGGTGCTTCCCGCCAAACTGGCGTCCGATTTCCGGTAAAGATGCTTCGGTGAGGTGCTTCGCCAAATACATCGCGATTTGCCGGGGATACACGATGGCGCGCGAATTATTTTTTGCCTTTATTTCCAGCAACCGCAAGCCGAATTGTTCGGCGACGGCTTTCTGGATGGATTCAATCGTGACCTTGCGCGCCTGCGAATCAATGAAATTCTTGAGCACCTGCTGGGAATAAGGAAGTGTGATTTCGGTGTTTGTGAGCGACGAGTGCGCCACCAGGCGAATCAGCGCGCCTTCAAGTTCCCGCACGTTGGAGCGAATATTTGAAGCGATGAACAGTGCAACATCTGTCGGCAAGGTGATTTGTTCCTGCTCGGCCTTTTTCTGCAGGATGGCGACTTTTGTTTCAAGATCCGGCGGCTGAATGTCCGCGATCAGTCCCCACTCGAAGCGGCTGCGCAGCCGGTCCTCGATTTCCGCCAGCTCTTTCGGCGGGCGGTCGCTTGCGATCACGATCTGCTTCATCGATTCATGCAGCGCGTTGAAGGTGTGAAAGAACTCTTCCTGAGTACGCTCTTTTTGCGCGAGGAACTGGATATCGTCGATAAGCAGCACATCGACATTGCGGAACTTATCGCGGAAGCTGGTCATCTTGTCGTAGCGCAGCGAGTTGATCATTTCATTGGTGAACTTCTCGCTGGAGACGTAGCAGATGGCCGCCTGCGGCATGACGCGCTTTACTTCGTGACCAATTGCCTGCATGAGGTGGGTCTTGCCCATTCCGACACCACCGTAGAGAAACAGCGGGTTGTAGGCTTTCGATGGACGTTGCGCAACCGCCTGGCAGGCTGCGTGCGCGAATTGATTCCCGCTTCCGATCACGAATGCGTCGAACGTGTAGCGGGCGTTCAGTTGCGCCGCGCCGTCCCAATCAAAACGCGATTGCGATCCGGGAGCCGGGGGCGCAGACACGGCTGCCGGCGCCGAAAGTCCGCCATCATGCCGCACCGGAGTCGCCGCCGGATCATCATCCGGTGTGACGAACTCAACCTCCTGATAATCCATGTTCAGGTTGTCGAGCGCCTCCTGAATCAGATCGGCATATTTGTCGCCTACGTGCCGGAATTCCACGGTCGGCACGCGAACATACATGATCCCATTGCTCGAGTGACTGTAGCGCGTGGGCTTGAGCCAGGTGTCGTAGGAATGGCGGTTGATTTTCTTTTCGAGCGCATCGAGAATGCGCACCCACGGGTTCGGAGCAAGTGTAGGAGTCGGAACAGACATATAAAATTTTGCGGGGCCGCTGGCTGGGACAGCGCCTTGGGTTAACGAGATTGCCGTTACTGAACCGTTTTTGTTGCCAGAGATAAGCTTTGTTCAACGAACTGGCGCGAACCAATCATCAATCGAACAGAGCGTCATGCTAGCACAAAAAAAATCAGTTTGTGGAAATCTTTTTACGAAAAATTTTTTCTGTTTGCGATTTCAACCGAGAAGAAAAACTTCTGTCAAGTAGCAGAGTTGTTAATGCCACGAGAGTGGTGCAGGGCTGAACATCTTCACGGTGGTGTTGCAACAAAAAATCAAAACGATGGATTTAAGCACTTTTGCGGATCATAGTATAGCTGGAAATCCTGCGGCAGCTTTGTGTTGCTTCGCCGGTAATTCGTCAAAATGAATTGCAGCAACATTGGATTGGTTCGACCGATTCTCAGGGCGGCGCGGCCATCCATCGCCGCTTCTCGGTTCAAAAGAACCAGCGACACGTTGTTTTGTTGCAAGGCCTCGATTTCCTTCATCTGAAATGCATCGCTTCGAGGATATAGAAAATACAGCTCCCAAAACGGAGATCGCGTTTGCAGATATGCATAGAGACCGGGATAGTAGGGCGCCTCTAAAAAGCTTCCATCAATCGAGCCACAGTGGTGAAACGCATTCGCTACATTCTGCATGACCTCGGCTTGATCGGTGCTCACATAAAAATATCTTCCATTAATTGAAATTTTTTCGGCGACTCCACTTCTTTCTCTA
>DATBIE010000042.1:0-19754 GCA_036557105.1 Terriglobales bacterium | reverse complement strand
GCCGCAGTGCCAGGTGGCTTCTGAAATTTTGTTAAGCAGTTCTTTAGCTTTGTAATTCTTAATTGGCCGGCCATCTTTCACGGCGCGGGTTGAAAAGCCATTGTCGCGCATGACGTTGTACATGAAATCGTCGGTGACGCGGACGGAGTTGTTGGCGTTCTGGAAGAAGATGGAGCTGTAGGCTTCGGCATCGGGCGAGCTGCCGTCGTATCCCATGGCGACGAGAGCGTGGGCCTTGGCTTCTTCTTTTTGTTTGCAGAGGATGAACTCTTCGATATCGGGATGATCGATGTTGAGGATGACCATCTTGGCGGCGCGACGAGTCTTGCCACCGGACTTGATCACTCCGGCGAAGGCATCGAATCCGCGCATGAAGCTCAATGGTCCACTAGCAGTTCCTCCACCGCTTAGGGTTTCATTAGACGATCGCAGCGGGGAAAGATTGGTGCCGGTACCTGATCCCCACTTGAAGAGCATGCCTTCGGTCTTGGCGAGAGTGAGAATGGAATCGAGCGAATCGTGAACCGAGTTGATGAAGCAGGCAGAGCACTGCGGCTTCTTGTATCCGGTGACACCGAATTCGACGCGACCGAGAGCGGCGTTCCAGTGCCAGTTCTGGCCGTCGGAGTTGGGCTCGATGCGATCGCAGCCGACGTTGAACCAGACGGGCGAGTTAAAGGCGGCGTACTGGCGAATCAGAAGATGCACGAGTTCGTCGTGGAAGGTTGCGCCGTCTTCCGGCGTGCGGAAGTAGCCCTGGGCCAATCCCCAGTCGCGAATGGTTTCGGCGACGCGGCCGACGAGCTGGCGCACACCGGTTTCGCGCTCAGGAGTGCCGATCTGGCCGTGCAAGTATTTCGAGGCAACGATGTTGGTCGCGGTCATCGACCAATCTTTAGGGACCTCGACATCTTTTTGCTCGAAGATGGGGTTGCCTTTTGAATCGGCGATGAGCGCGTCGCGCTTTTCCCATTCCACCTCGTCATAGGGAGAGATGCCCGCCTTGGTGAAGAGGCGGCGGAAAGTGAGGCCTTGCGTCTTCTTATTAGAAGTGGACGCGGTTGAAGTGGCGGCGATCGTGGTTTGCGTCTGAGTTTCGGCCATTTTCTCTCTCCGTGGTTCGCGTTGCATACTCTCCCAGCACTTAAGTGCTGGCTAATTAAATTTCGCCGCTACGCGGCTGTTCTTTCCAGTCGTGACCTGCTGGGCTAACTAAATTCCGTCGCTTGCGGCGGTTCTTTCGAGCCGTGGCCTTCTGGGCAGGCCAAATTCCACTGTGCGGCTGTGTTGCCCTGGAACCGCTTCAGCAGATTGGACGTTGTCTCTCTGAGTTCAATCACATCTTTGAGCCGTAAACGGCAAGCAGCGGCGGAACGCTCCGCAGCTTCCGCGCTACGAACGAGACCCTCAGCAACAATGCGATCCTGGCGCTGGATCTCACGGTTTGCCGGATCGAGCGTATTGCCCAAAAACCGCTGAGAATGCAGCCGTTTTTGCAAAGCCTCATGCTCATGACCAGCTATTCGGTTTTCGAGTTCCGACTTGCTTTGTTCGAGCCTGGAAACCGCTTGGAGTAACTCCAACTCGGAACCTTTCGCAAATGAGCTGTTCATTCGAGACCTCAGACCACGACGCGAAGAAGACTGAAGGCTGACTTTTGACTTGCAAATGAGCTCCCCCGAGCACTTGCAAGTACTGGTTTCTGTAGAACTGAAGGTCGTGTCGGGTCAGTTCGGCCAGGGCACGCCCCCTGTTTGCTTTCCCGGCGCACCTTTAATTAGAGGTGCGAATTTGTGTCCGGGATAGCAAAAATACTGCTGTATATGGTGTCTGTCAACAACAAATCACAATATATTGTATCGTATTGAATTAACTGGGTAAATTGCCGATTCGTGCCATGTTTTCCACATAAGCCTTGTGGATTATTAGGTTTACACGCAATGGACGACTGGGCATTATTGCCCTGCGCCGAATTTGAGCCTTCTCCGACCCCGAACAGAATGTCAAGTGGGCTCGGATAACGGTGTCCCAAGTAAGCATCCCGTTCAGCCAAACTCATGCGCTCAGGCGATGCCGCGAAGCTAAATTGGCGCGCCAGTTTTGAGATTGATCTTCAAACTCCAACATGACGTAAATGTCTTCGAATATTCCGCGTGGCGCAATGCGAAACAGACCTTCGGAAGACTGCACGAGATAGTCACCCGGTGAGCCGCTGTGTTCGCGACCGAGTGCGTCCTTAAAAGAAAGTGGCTGGGTGAGTTGTTTTGCGCGGACGAGAAACCGGGTGCGATAAACGTGCCAATCGTCGGACATGATAGAACTCCACGGGACAAAAATCAGTTTCGGTTTCAGATTTCGAGATTTGAGGAGCAAATTCAGTTTCAATATTTCGGAGTTTCAAGTTTCAAACTACCTGAAGCGCGTACCTTGAACTTCCAGCACGCGCAACTTTCGCGATGCGCAACGCAGAAAACCGACTGGAATTTTGTTCGAGGTGAATGTGAATTTACGCGTTGAGGGAGGGATGGTCAATTCTCAATTTATGGTGCAGTGTGAGGTTTCTCCTCGCAAAGCCGGCGACGATTCAGGGGCAATGATTGATGCGGTGAATGCGGCAAGGGGAGCGGCTTTTGGAATATCTGCTCCAAAGCGAGTGCAGCTGAAAGGTGTCTCCTCCAGCTTTTGCCGGGTGCGATTATGCACATGTCAAGCACAGGAAATGCAGAAGAGAAAATGCAAAATCTTGAAAAAAGAAAATGGCCGAGACGTTGTGAGCTGAATTGGACACAGGGATGTTCAAGCTCGTCCACCGTCTCGGCCCCGTCGGTTACGCCGCCAGGCGTACCGATTGCGGCCCCACCTTTGCGTCTCTCATGCGCTCCAAAGCGCGCCCGAACTGCTGGCCAAGTTTTCCAGCAGCACGATCGACCGCAGTGAAGAGGTCGAAATCATTCTCACTAGCCATCACTCGTCCAAACGGTACAATTTGCGCGGTCATGTGGCATTGATGGCCGCCAGGGCCATCGGCCTTGAGACGGACATTGACTCTTCCCACACGATCGGCAAAGCGGCCCAATGCAAAGCGGAGACGCCTTTCGATGTAGGCGCTGAATGCCTTAGAAATATCAGACTCAGTGACTCGGGTTCGTATATGCATCTTCTCGTCCTCTGAGTCGACTGTAGCCGGTGCATGATTGTAAAAAAACTATATAAAGGCGAATGGTTCGATAAGCATCTATTAACAATAGACAGAGGGAACAACAGCGATGGAATGGTTAAATTACCATCACCTTTTTTATTTTTGGACGGTGGTGAGAGCAGGAAGCATTCACAAAGCCGCCGCGGAGTTGCGCATCTCGGCACCGGCGATCAGCACACAGTTGAAAGTGTTAGAAGACCAACTCGGCGAAAAACTCATGGTGCGGTCGGGTCGGCGTCTGGTGCTGACAGAAACAGGCAGAACCGTTTTCGGATATGCAGAGGACATTTTCACATTGGGTCGTGAGTTGCTCGACGTAGTGAAAAGCCGGCCCGTCGGGCGTCCGCTGCGGCTGGATGTGGGGGTGGTCGATGTAATGCCGAAGATCGTGGTGCAGACGCTGCTGGCGCCGGCGCTTCGGATACGAGAACCTATTCGCATTGTTTGCCGAGAGGCAAGTTCTGATCAACTGCTGGCGCGTCTGGCTACACATGAACTTGATGTTGTACTCTCCGACTCAGCAATTGATCCGACGGTGAAGATTCGCGCTTATAGCCACCTTCTCGGAGAATGCGGAGTCATTTTTGTGGCTGGCGCGAAGTCTGCACCTCGGTATCGCGGAAAGTTTCCGCAATCGCTCGAGGGCGCTCCAATGTTTTTGCCTACCGACAATACTGCGCTGCGTCGAAACCTGGATTTCTGGTTCGAGTCGAAAGAAATCCGGCCGCAGGTCATTGGAGAGTTCGAAGACTATGCACTGTTGCGTGCGTTTGGGGAAAGCGGGGCGGGCGTGTTCCCAATGCCATCTGTGGTGCAACATCAGGTGCAAAAGCAAACGGGACTGAAGACAGTCGGGGTGACGAAGGAGGTCCGAATGCAGTTTTATGCCATCAGCGCTGAACGAAAGCTTCAGCATCCGGCGGTCGTAGCGATTCGCGATGCTGCGAAAAGCGAACTTTTCAAGTGAGCGGTGGACCGGATCTCGCGAAGTTAGTGCAAGAGTTAGCAGCGAGAATCAGGAAGGCGGCCCAATTGCGTCGTCAGACCGGAATCAACTACAGGAAGTGCGCGAACGCTTCGCATATCCTTTAGAGAAACTCTGAATTTTCGCCCGAAGTTTCTGGAGCAGGCGTCCGGCCCAAGAATAATGGCGCGCGAGGATGACCAAACCAACGAGCAATAAAGGTATACCGGGCAGAATTGGCAGAACGATGCCGAGTAGCCCCACGAGGACCAGAATCCAGCCGAGAACCAGGACGGAAATTTTTTTCACGCCTTAAATAACTCCCAACTCCTTTGAGTACGCGTAGCATGGTTCCGTTGCAAAAAATGCGCTCCAAGCTCTTCCTGATGGCAATTACTGTGAACCGGCAGGTCCATGCGCTTCTGCCCGAGAATCGCGTGGTGGGTTTTCTCCGCGATTCCCGGGCTTCGGCATCGCCCACTCAGCTGCCAGACGGACTGGATGGCAGTATTTCCAAGCCGTCGAGGTTTGACTTAGCGGACTCGTAATCGAGCACTGCATCGAGCGTCTGATGCATGGAGGTGGCCTGTTGCTTGACAGTCCGGACCGCCTCACGGTACTCAGGGAAATACACGTGATGGCGGCGATCATTCAGCAGTTCGATTGCGTCAGTTAACGCATTCGCGGTTTGCACCAGATGCGGACGCATTCTCTCGATTCCCTTTTGCTGAACCGTCGTCGCATGTGGCGTCAGGTCTTCCAGGCTACTCAGCATCTTGCCTAACTCGTTCACCTCATGGCGTGCTGAATGCAAATACAAGGAGTGACTTTGCCAGCTGTAGCCGCCGACGCTGGCGATCGAGTGCAATCTGTCGGCGGTTTCACTGAGTTGATAGGCAGCTGATTTGGCTTCTCGCATGGATTTCGTGACCTCGCCCGGCGATGCTGTAGCCGCACTGGCGCGAGCTACGGGCAATGCGAGAATGACAGCCATAACGGCTGCACTGAGAATAGAACTCGGGGATTTCATGGTTGCTCCTTCGCAAATTTTTAGGCGAGGTTTGAATTTGAGCCCCAAAGAAACTGCTGCAAGCCCATCGCTGCAGAACCGAGTGTTCTCTAGCTCGCCTCGCCTTGACTGTATGACGCGGCTTGGGCTCGTTAAGATAACTGCATAATAAGTAATGGATTAGTAAGTTGTTGTTAATAGTGCAGCTTCGCCCGATCCCTCTCATCCGCGCAAGCGCATCCGTTCGGGATTACGTCAAGCGTAGATCTGGAAAGCGGGTAGCCTGGTTAAGCGTTAGCGATTGCCAGCGCATGTGTGTTGAGGCAGGCGAGAATTTCCCCAGCATGACAGTCGAGTTGAAGCGGATTAAATGAGTTCAGCTGGCCGCTTTTTCCTTTTGGCTGTTGGCCTGGTTGCGGGCGAAGAAACGTTCAATGAAATTTGTATCGGTGCTGCCGGAGCGGAATTCAGGATCGGAGAGAATCTTGCGGTGGAGAGGAATGGTGGTGTGGACGCCCTCAATGATGAACATTCCAAGCGCGCGTGACATACGAGAGATGGCCTCGTCACGATCTTTTCCGCGGACGACCAGCTTAGCAATAAGCGAGTCGTAGTAAGGAGGAATCACCCCCTCGGCATAGGCTGCGGTGTCAAGACGAACTCCGGTGCCGCCTGGTGGATGAAACGCCGTGATCTTGCCGGCCGACGGCGTGAATTTCTCCGGATGCTCAGCGTTGATGCGGCATTCGATCGCATGACCGCGAGAGGTGATCGGGCCATGCAGGACGTTCTCAAGCTTCTCTCCCGCAGCAATCAGAATCTGGCTCTTTACAAGATCGACGTCAGTGACCATCTCTGTGACCGGATGCTCGACTTGAATGCGCGTGTTCATCTCGATGAAGTGGAGCTTGCGGTCTTTGTCCATCAGGAATTCGATGGTGCCAGCGTTCACGTAGCCGATTTCGGACAGCGTGCGGCAGAGCATCTGTCCGATCTCTTCCCGGAGCTGCGGGGTGACCTGGGTCGAAGGTGATTCTTCAAGCAATTTCTGATGGCGGCGCTGAATGCTGCACTCGCGCTCACCCAAGCTGGCTACTGTGCCGTACTGGTCGGCGAGAATCTGGAATTCGATGTGGCGCGGGTGCTCAACGTATTTCTCCATGTAAAGATCGCCGTTGCCGAATGCTGCGGCCGCTTCGGATTGTGCGGCATGGAACAAAGTGGGCAACTCTTGTTCTGAGCGTACGATTCTCATGCCGCGTCCACCGCCACCGGCGGAGGCCTTGATGATCACCGGGAACCCGACACTGCGGGCCCATTCCAGAGCTTCGCCTTCGCTACCGAGAACGCCGTCGGACCCTGGCAAGATTGGCACCCCAGCTTTTTTCATGGCGGCGCGAGCTTTCTCTTTTTCGCCCATCAGGCGCGTGACTTCCGGCGGGGGTCCGATGAATTTGATATTGCAGGTTTCGCAAACCTCGGCGAAATTGGCGTTTTCCGAAAGCAGGCCGTAGCCGGGATGGATGGCATCGACGTTGGCGATTTCGGCAGCACTAATTACGGCAGGGATGTTGAGGTAGCTTTGCGCGAGCTGTGGCGGGCCGATGCAGATGGCTTCGTCGGCGAAACGGACGTGGAGCGAGTTGCGATCGGCTTCGCTGTAGATGGCGACCGTTTTGATACCCAGCTCTTTACAGGCGCAGATGACCCTCAGGGCGATTTCACTGCGATTGGCGATGAGGATCTTGTTAAACATTATTCAGCTATCAGCCGTCAGCTTTCAGCCATCAGTAAAAGCGCGATTTGCGCCCCCGGTGACAAGAGTACTGAACTATTTTGATCCGAAAGCATGCTTTCTCTTCCGAGTGAAAGCTCGCTTGCATTGAATGTTAGCCACCGACCACGCAGAAAAAAGCTCTTAACCGCAGAGATCGCCAAGAATTCGCAAAGCTCGCAGAGAAAACCAGCAAATCGAATGAGTGAGAAGGTGACATTAATAACTATTTCTTGGGCCGGATCGCGAACAGCTCCTGGTTGTATTCAATGGGCTGGCCGTTTTTGACCAACGATTTAACAATTTCGCCGGCCACGTCGGCCTCAATTTCGTTCATCAGCTTCATCGCTTCGACAATGCAGAGCACCTGGCCCGCTTCGACAAAGTCGCCGGGCTTGACGAATGGTGGAGAACCAGGCGATGGCGATTCGTAGTAGGTGCCGACGATGGGCGACTTAACCATGTGCAATTCTTCCGATGGCGGAGGGCTCGGCTCGGCAGAAGCGGCAGGGACTGCTGAAGGAGGAGCCCCGGGCGGAATCACAGGCGCGGCAACGGGAATTGTGGAGTGCGACGGTACGGCAATAATGCGCTCGGTATGCTGCGTGGCCGCCGGTGTACCCCGCTTGATTCGGACCTTAACATCGCCGCGTTCGAGTTCAAACTCGGTGATGTCTTTTTCGATGAGAAACTCGACGAGTTCTTTGAGTTCTTTTTGGTTCATACTTCGTCAAAACTACCCAACGAAAAGCGGCCTGCGACTTCGCTCAGACCAGGCTGTTGGGTGGGCACCCAGGTAATGCATTTTCGTAGCAATCGTTTTGGCGGGCGAGGCACTCCGCGACAAACGAGGATCATAGAGTCAGCAAGCTTTTAGGACAGGGCGTTAGGATCTCACAACCTGTCTCGGTGACCACGACGGTGTCTTCGATGCGCACTCCCCACTTGCCGGGGAGGTAAACGCCGGGCTCAATAGTGATGACCATTCCCGGCCGTAGTACTTCTTTTTGCGCTGCCGCCAGCCGGGGAGCCTCGTGAATCTCCAACCCCAACCCATGGCCGGTAGAGTGCGTAAAGAACTTTCCTAACTTGCGATTATACAGGAGCTTGCGCGCAGCGGAATCGACTTCTGCGACATCCACGCCAGCTTTGACGGCCTGGAGGGCAGCGAGTTGGGCGTCAAGGACTGCTTCGTAACCGGACCGAGCATCGGGCGGCGCGTTGCCGATGTGAACGGTGCGTGTCATGTCCGAACAATAGCCCGCGAGTATAACACCATAGTCGCAAACGACGAATCCTTGGCGCGGGAGCTGGACACCTGAGGCGCGGCCGTGAGGCAACGCGGACCTCTGGCCAGACGCGATGATCGTGGGAAAGGCCATTTGATCGACGCCGGCCTTGCGGGCCGCGAATTCGAGTTCCCCAGCGATTGCAGACTCGGAAACGCCTGGCTTTATAGCCGACGTTATTGTTTCGAGTAAATTGACGCCAAGCTGGCAAGCGGCGCGGATGAGGTCGATCTCATCGGAGTCTTTGATCATGCGGAACGGCTCGACTATGGAAGGCGTGGGGATTAGGGTGGGCCCACCACCGAGAACCTTGGCGAGAGCGGCGCGAGCCGCAACCGTGATGTTGGCTGATTCAATTCCGACGCGTCGGGCGGGTTTATGCTTTGCGAGCCACTCGCCGGCGGCGATCAGTGCTGCGCCTTTGGCAATTTTGACCCGGACGCCCTTAACTTCCTCTTTGGCTTGCTGAGTGTAGCGGCCATCAGTAAATAAAATTTTGTCTCGCCTGGTGACGAGAAGGGCGGCGGAACTGCCGGTGAATCCGCATAGGTAACGGACATTGGGCAGATGCGAAACAATTAGAGAATCCAGGCGGTGCTGTTCAATCGCGGACTGCAGGCGCTGCAGACGCGAGGCGTAATTCATGCAACGAGTGTAGCAGCCCGATTTTCCTTAAAGGATGCGCGGGCGCAGTGTCGAGGCGGCATCCGTCGGGTGCAATGTCACTCGTTCAGCAGGGCTTCGTACCACGCGCCGCCACGACGTTCGGTAGCTTCAGCAAAGCGCTCGCCGATGCGAGAAGCGATTTCGAGCATAGTGGTGCCGCGATCAATGTAGTTGGGCAGCTTGCGGCGTATTTCTGCCACCTTTTCTGGATATTCGGAAGCCAGAGTCGCCAAAGCGATGCCACCGAAAATGAATACGCCGGTCCGGTGTCCTTTTAATAGAAAAATCGCGGCCAGACTGCCTGAACCTGCAAGCACAGCTTTTTTCCAGTTTTCCATCGGTTGTCTCCGATCTGTTGGAGTTTCGATGCGCCTGTTCCGTCCACGTCCATTAATGTTCGCCATAACTGTCGAATATACTTCTGAATTCTCCGGAGGATTTTGATGCAAAAACTGAGGCGCACGATTTGGGCTTATCTGTTGTTAATTGCAGCAGGTTCGGTTGCGGCTCAACCCAAGCCACGCGCGCGAGATTTGGGCGTGCCGTTTGATGGAAATCCCGGGCCGCTGAACGCCATAACCGACATTAAAGGAGTGGAAGTCGGACACACAACGTTAATTTCGGGGTCGGGCGCACTCAAAGTTGGCGTGGGGCCGGTTCGGACGGGAGTTACGGCGATTCTTCCTCGAGGAAAGGACTCGCGGGATGCGGTATTTGCGGCAACGTTTGATCTAAACGGGAACGGTGAAATGACCGGCACGCATTGGGTCGAGGACTCCGGGTTTTTAGACGGGCCGGTGATGATCACAAATACGCACAGCGTGGGCGTGGTGCGCGATGCGGTGATCCAGTGGAAGGTGAAGCGCGGCGAAGCGGACATGGAGGGATATTTCTGGTCGCTGCCGGTCGTGGCGGAGACGTGGGACGGCTATTTGAACGACATCAACGGATTTCATGTGAAGGCGGAAGATGCGATCCATGCGCTCGACTCGTCGCATGGCGGAGCGGTTGAAGAAGGCAGCGTAGGTGGCGGGACGGGAATGGTGTGCAACGGATTCAAGGGAGGTATTGGGACTTCGTCGCGCGTGCTGAATGCGAAGAATGGCGGATACACGGTAGGCGTGCTGGTGCAGTGCAATTATGGCGTTCGCGATCAGTTGAGAATCGCAGGGGTGAATGTGGGGCGCGAGATTCACCTGCCGAAGGCTTCTGATGATGACGTGGGCTCGATCATCGTGGTTGTCGCGACTGATGCGCCCCTGATTCCGACGCAATTGAAACGAATGGCCCGGAGGGTGTCGCTGGGTTTGGGACGCGATGGAAGCTACTCCGGCGATGGCTCAGGGGACCTGTTTATTGTTTTTTCGACAGCAAATCCGGGAGCGATTGGTCCAAAGGGGCTGCATAAGATCACGATGATGCCAAACGATCAGCTCGACCCGATATTTCTAGCTACGGTTCAAGCAACGGAAGAAGCCGTGGTGAATGCGATGGTCGCGGCACAAACCATGACGGGAATAGACAATCATAAGGTGATCGGACTACCGCATGATCAACTACGGGCGATTTTGAAGAAGTACAACCGGCTGGTGGAGTGAGAAGTTAAGACAAGGGATGCGGGAGTTATTCAGTTTAAAATCGGGAACCATGAAAATTATGCGGACGTCCTGTTTGGTGTTCTTTCTTGCTGGTGCAATTATTTGTTTCCTGGTTCCATCGACTGCGGCAACAGCGGAGAAGCAGGCAGTCCTGGCGCCTGTAATGGCATTGTTCGATGGCATGTCGAAACATGACGCGGAGGCGATCAGGAAGCCTTTGCTAACCGGCGGCGCCATGGTGCTCATGCGGAACGGGAAGCCGGTCCAGATGACGTTTGCGGATTTTGCAGACCGACTGGGAAAGCCTGGAACGTCGCACATCGAGGAGCGGATTCATGACCCGCTAGTCCGGATTGATCATGATCTGGCAGTCGTGTGGGCCCCGTTCGAGTTTCTGGAGGACGGGAAAGTGGACCATTGCGGAACCGACTTGTTCAACCTGGTTCGCACAAATGGGAAGTGGCTCATCGCAAGCATTGCGGATACGGGGCGAAAGACCTGCTCCACTCCATCGGGCGCGTAGTGCAGCATTCTCCCAAGAGTCGTGTTATCCCGAATGCCGGATGTGAAGCACGTCGCCGTCTTGCACGATGTAGTCTTTGCCTTCGAGGCGGAGGATGCCTTTGGCGCGGGCGTTGGCTTCGGAGCCGGCTTCGAGCAACTGGTCCCAGCGGATGGTCTCGGCGCGGATGAAGTGCTTCTCTAAATCAGAATGGATCGCACCCGCAGCTTGTGCTGCGCGCGTGTTCACGGGAATTGTCCACGCGCGGCACTCGTCTTCGCCGATAGTGAAAAAGGAAATCAAGCCGAGCAGTTCATAGCTCTTACGGATGAGCCGAGTAAGACCGCTGTCCTTCAGGCCGTAACTCGACAGGAATTCAGCCGCATCAGCATCGCTCATTTCTGAAAGCTCGGCTTCGACCTTGCCGCATATGGCGGTGGCGCCAGCATTGGGCTTCGACGTAATCTCCCCGAGCTTGTACTTCTGAACCGCGCCTTCCAAGTCTTGGCCAAGTTCGGAGCTCTCGCCGATGTTCAGGACGTAAAGAATCGGTTTCTCGCTCAAGAACATGAAGCCGCGAAAGCGTTTCTTGTCTTCTGGGGTCATCTCAAGTTCGCGCAGCGGGCGTTCGGTTTCGAGATGAGCTTTGGCGCGCTTCAGCAGCTCGAACTCTTTTTCGAGATCGGCAGAGCGCATCTTTTTCAAATCTTTTTCTACGCGCTCGAGCCGTTTTTCAATCTGGCCGAGGTCGCTGACCATCAGATCAAATTCGACATTTTTGATGTCGCGCAACGGATCGACCGGGCCAACGTGCGGAATGGATTCGTCTTCGAAGGCTCGCAACACATGGGCGATTGCGTCCACTTGGCGAAGATGACCGAGGTACGTTGATTCCTTGAGCGCCTCTTGCCCGATTGCTCCGAGATCAACATATTCCACGGAGGCGTGCGTGAGTTTCTTTGGGTTGTATTGTGCCGCGAGCCTGTCCAGGCGATCATCGGGAACTTTGGCGATACCGACGTGGGCTTCACGGGGATTGGCATGCGAAGGCGAGAGACTCGCTTTCGTCAAAATTCTGAACAGAGATGTTTTGCCCACCTGCGGCAGGCCAATGATGCCGGTTTTCATATAAGAGTGTCGAGCTGGTTGGCTTCTTGATTTTAGCTTGTTGAGTAAATTCGAGCAGAGGTCCCGCTATTAATATGTTTTCTGATTGTGTTGAGACGTGGACCGATGAGAAACGACTTCTGGCTACGAAGATGGTTGAAACTGTCTGCTGATGAGCAAGATCTGAGGCTGAGGCTGAAGAGTGTTAATGATTGCTCGTCTACTGACCCAGCGCTACCTGCTGAGAGCCGATGGTTGATGCATCCGGCAGCCCGACCATTACGATGTCAGACAGGGTCTTGTCGATATCGGCTTCTTCAGCCAGGATGCGTGTCTCGCGATACTGAGCGTAGGCTCCGGCGACCATGATGTGGAAGCACCAGTGACGCCGCTCTTCCTCAGGTTCGACCAATCCCATGTCCTTCAGAGGACGCAGATACTCTTCTACCCACTTCACTTGCTTTCTCGTCATGCCCCGACGCTGCAGATCAACTGTCAGTCCGGCCAAGTGCGAGGACGCGGTTTCACCCTTCTCCGGGGCAGCGTTGCGATTGTGACGGCGCAGTTTTTTCTGTACCAGAACGGTGCGTACCGCTGAATTCACCTGAATCTGTTGATGAAACTGCTTGTAGTATGCCGCGCCGATGTCTTCAACGAAATCTCGTGTCCACGGGCGGCAGAATCGCCGCGCTGGATCAAGCGATGGCTGAATCCGCAGCGACTCGCTGGGAACGATCGGAACTAGGTCGCCGCTCGCCTTCAGCCGCTCAAGCTGCTTGTCGTTATAGATTCGGGGCAAGTTCAGGCGATTGATTTCTTCATTCTGCAGGAGCAGCGATTCATGAGACGGTCGAAACACAGGGTTCCAGCGAAGGCGATGAATGCGGTGGATCCGGTGATAACGTACTGGAACTACGGGTCGGACAGCGAATGCCTGGCAACATAGGGCCAGAGTGACAAAACCGAGTATGGTGTGCTTCTGAAGTCTCATCGACGAAATTGGCAGCAGAAACTTGGGCGTTCGTTCCGGATGTTCATTCTATGACAGTTCCGAAAAAATCCAAGGCAAAAGTGAAAACCACATCATTACCTTGGACTCACCCGCCCCTTACTCCCGCTGGTTACCTCCCGTTACGAAGACTGTCGGACGCTGTTCAATTTGCAGCTAAGATGCCGTTCTAAGTACCTGGGTGGCCGAGCGGAATCTGCTTTGGATTCAGCGCCATTTATCCCGCCTTACGAACGTCGCGCAGGGAGGGCCACCATGGGGGATTCTGGAAGACCGAAAAGTGGCAA
This sequence comes from Terriglobales bacterium, assembly GCA_036557105.1. Lineage (GTDB taxonomy): Bacteria > Acidobacteriota > Terriglobia > Terriglobales > Acidobacteriaceae > Gp1-AA145. The sequence goes on along the minus strand of DATBIE010000042.1, from coordinate 6,350 downwards.
ACTTTTTCAGTCACGTTACGAAAAGTGTCAGAAGTAATCTGGGAGTGTGGCGCGGGAGCCTTGCCCGCGATTTAAAGTCTTTAACGGCAGAGGTCGCAGAGCTTCACCGAGATAGCAGAGCAGAGCGAACAAGAGGCTGGTCTTTAGTTTCTTGTTATTTTTTGACGGTTCTTTGGAGGTCTTGGGTGGGCCCTTTATCTCCGGAACAAGTCTCCAATTGCCTGTTTCATGACTGCCCCGCCGACCTCGGAGATTGAGCGGGTCAGTGGAATGTCCTTGGGACAAATTTCGACGCAATTCTGCGCGTAACCGCATTCCTGAATTCCGCCGTCACCCATAAGCGCGGCGAGTCGGCCGCGTTTCAGGGCCGCCCCGGTCGGATGCGTGTTGAACAGCCGCACTTGAGAAATTGTCGCTGCGCCGACGAAGCCGGTGTGCTCGTTGAACTGCGGGCAGACTTCCATGCAGCAGCAACAAGAGATGCATCGCGATAGGGGATAAGCTTCTTCCTGTTCGGACATTGTCATCCGCGGGCCTGAGCCGAGATCGTAAGTGCCGTCAATTGGAACCCACGCCTTTACGCGCTTTAGATTTTCGAACAACACGCTGCGATCGACGGCAAGGTCACGGATGATGGGAAATTTCGAGAGCGGCTCGAGGCGAATCGGCTGCTCAAGTTTGTCGACTAGCGCGGAGCACGCCATGCGCGCGCGGCCATTGATGAGCATGGCACAGGAGCCACAGACTTCTTCAAGACAGTTTGAGTCGTAGGCGATGGGTGTCGTTGATTTGCCGTCGCGTGTGACGGGATTGCGCGCGATCTCCATCATTGAGGAGATCACGTTCATGCCAGCATGCCAGGAAAGTTCGAACTCTTCCCAGTGTGGCTTGTCGTCGGGAGAGGCTTGGCGCCGGATTTTGAAGAGGACGAATCTTTGAGACATAGACATTCGACGGCGATTAGGTTATCTATCAGTGCCGTACGGTAACCCGTCCGCGTTTCACATCGCTTTCGTTGCTGGATGGCAATCGCTTCGACGGTGGAGTAACCCGCATGAAGATCTCATCCCAATAATGGTGTTTGCCGGAGGAAACATCTCTGTTTCCGGCAAATTCACCTTCCATAATCTTGCAATCTCGAATTTCGGAGACGTCGAGCATGCGCCATCCCGATAGCTTACCGCCGCTCTGACCTCCAACTTGGAAGCAGAATAATCGCACGTTCCCATTCTGGATTCCGTAGTCGTGCGGTTCCACAATGCGTTGCTGGTCGCGATAACTGAATCCCAGAAGACGCTTTGTTCGAATTGCCTTCCGAAGAATACGATCGAGTGCCGGATCAACCTCCTGCGCGGGTTCGTCCGGAGGCATCTCGTCGCCTTCTCGGGGCGCCTCGGTACCAGCATTCCTTAAGGAGCGCAAAGCTTCCTGTATATTCGCATTTCGAGATCTCTCGAGAAAAAAGTCTTCTGTGCGCAACGCAGAGATCTTTTCTGCTACCGCTATGTTGATGAGCTGATTCAGCGCTACTCCCTCGTTTTCGGCAACCTTGCGGGCTTCTTTCAAAAGAGAGGAAGCCAGTCTCAAAGGAAAATTACTTCGTCTCACAACTCACCCCCAAATCACTGTTTGAGTCTGGCACGTATTAACTCCACAGCCCTTCGTGGGCTCACAATACGGCACCCGAACTGTTCTCCGACAGAGCCGAAGTCACGTACATTAAAGGTAACCAAAAGCTCCGCTCCGCCGTTAATTGCAGTTTCTAGCACCATATCATCATCCCCATCTATTGCTAACGGGCGCCAACGGAACGAAAAACGTGTCTGCATGCTTGCCGCAGTCAGTGCATCAATTATCCCGATTACAGCCCGAGAAGCCATAGATGCAGCTGCAAGGTGTTCAGGTCGAGTCAGGACGGCCTCATACTCCAACGCCAACGGCACCGACACAATCGCAGTAACGTGTTTATTGAGAGCTGCTTCCAAGAGCCAACGCGATGCTCCTATAGAGCTACGCAAGGCCGCCACGACAACGTCTGTATCCAAGACGAGCCGCAAGGAAGCATGATATCGCGGGCGATATCTTTTTACAAGACCCGCTAGTATTTCCTCGCCCTAGGCGGAATCAAACTCACATCCACAGGCTCGAACTCGAACTTCGGCTCATCCGCATCGGGAGCGAAATAAGCTTTCGTTGTCTTCAGCCAGTTCTTGTCGTCGCGTTCGGGAAAATCCGGTTTGTAATGCGCGCCGCGGGATTCGTCTCTCATACGCGCGCCTTGTGCAATCACACGCGACAACTGCAGCATGTTGTAGAGCTGTCGGGTGAAGGCGAACGATGTGTTCGCCCACATGGAGCGATCGCTCAGGTTGATGCGCTGAAAACGTTCGAGCAGCTCGACCAGCTTGGAATCGGTCTGGACGAGGTTGTTGTTGTAGCGAATGACCGTGCAATCTTTGGTCATCAGCTCGCCCAGTTCACGCCAAAGCTTAAATGGATTCTCGGTACCTTCGGACTTCATCAGTCGAGCGTTGATCTCTTCCTGTCGTTTGCGCTCGGAATCGAAGTGCCCGTTGCTTGGGGCGCTCATCTGGTTTTTGGCGTAGCGGAATGCATTTGGTCCGGCGGTCGATCCACCGAAGATGCAGGACACCAGCGAATTTGCGCCGAGCCGGTTCGCGCCGTGGTACTGGTATTCGCATTCGCCTGCTGCGAAAATTCCCGGAATGTTGGTAGCCTGGTTGAAATCGACCCAGAGCCCACCCATCGTGTAGTGCATGCCGGGGAAAATCTTCATGGGGGTTTCGCGCGGATCATCTCCGACAAACTTCTCGTAGATTTCGAGAATGCCTTCCAGCTTGCGGTTGAGCGTCGCGCGGTCGATGTGCGTCAGGTCGAGATAGACCATCGGCTTTCCATCAATGCCTAGATTGTGCTCGTAGACCACTTTGAAGATTGCGCGTGTCGCAACATCTCGTGGAACCAGATTGCCGTACTTCGGATACCAATCTTCGAGGAAGTACCAGCGCTCGCTCTCAGGAATCGATTTTGGATCGCGCTTGTCGCCGGCGTTCTTCGGGACCCATACACGGCCGCCCTCACCGCGCGCCGACTCGGACATGAGCCGCAACTTGTCTTCGCCCGGAATCGATGTCGGATGCACCTGGATGAATTCGCCGTTCGCGTAATAGCAGCCCTGCTGATACAGGGCCGATTGCGCGGACCCGGTACACACGACGGAATTCGTGCTCTTTCCAAAAATTGCGCCAATTCCTCCGGTAGCCATTACCACAGCATCGGCAGGAAACGTCCGAACTTCCATCGAGCGCAAGTCCATGGCGCAAATCCCACGGCAGATGCGCTGCGAATCGAGGACCGCGGAAAGAAATTCCCACGATTCGTACTTCGTTACTTTGCCTTCGGATTCATACCGCCGGACTTGTTCATCGAGGGCATAAAGAAGTTGTTGGCCGGTTGTGGCGCCGGCGAACGCCGTGCGATGGTGCAACGTTCCACCGAAGCGACGGAAATCCAGGAGTCCTTCCGGCGTACGGTTGAACGGCACGCCCATGCGGTCCAGCAGATCGATGATGCCTGGTGCGGCCTCGCACATGGCCTTCACGGGAGGCTGGTTGGCGAGGAAGTCTCCGCCATAAACCGTGTCATCGAAATGTATCCAGGTGGAGTCGCCTTCGCCCTTCAGGTTCTTCGCGGCATTGATTCCACCCTGCGCACAGACAGAGTGCGAACGTTTGACCGGCACGATAGAAAACAAATCTACGTGCCCGCCCATCTCGGCAATCTTGATGGTGGCCGAGAGTCCGGCGAGTCCTCCGCCGACAACGATGATTTGCGGATTAGCTGGCATTCAGGTCGGTTTACCTGTATGTAACTTTGTGTCCTCTGTGGTTAAGGCCTTTGAAAATCTTTAACCACAGAGGACACAGAGTTACACCGAGAATTACCTCATCGTGAATGAATCCAAATCATTCCCCACAGGATGCACGGGCTGCTGCGGCGTGGTGAGGAACGAATACATCGTTACAGCGCCCACAGCCATGAATCCGATGGCAATAATCACGCAAACGTATCCCCATCTGCGGCGTGCAATGGCGCCCTGGGTGATTCCCCATTTCGCTGCAAAAAGCCACAATCCATAGGCGAAATGCCAGGATGCGCAGAAGATCCCGACGGCGTAAAACGCAACCGCCAGGGGGTTATGAAACTCCATCTGCACTTTTCCAAATGCCGAGGCCGGATACGTCAGGATGTGCACGCCACTGAAGCGCAGATGCCAGGTATGCCACACCATGTAGAAGAAGGCGACGGCGCCAGTCCAGCGCTGCGTGGAATACATCCAGTTGCCAACCCACGGGTAGTCTCCCACGTTACTTTCGCCGCGATACCAGATGTAAAAACCGTAGAGCGAGTGGTAAAGAATCGGCAGCCAAATACCAAACAGTTCCAGCGCAACTACGAAGGGAAACCCGCTCAGAAATTCAACTTGTTTTGTGTATGCGCCGGGGCCTTTGGTCGCGAACGCGTTGGAGAAGAAATGCTCAATCAGAAAAAGGCCGATCGGAAAAATGCCGGTAAGCGAATGCAATCTTCGCAAAAAAAATGAATGTCCGTGGCCGGCCCGCAGGGGAGCTACCCCGCCTTTGATAATCGGTGCAGTACCGCTGGAAGAAGATACCAAGCGCTTCCTTGTCAGTTCCAGAGATGAAAGGCGAACTTTTTATTATGTTGGTGCGCTGGAAGGGAAGTCAAACGCGAGCGTCGCATTAATCAGAATGTCTGTACCAATCTAAAAATTTTCTGAAAGCTGTGCCCCGGTGGCTGTACTTGGCTTTTTGTTGTGCGTCCAGTTGCGCAAAGGTTTTGTGAATTTCCGGAAAGTAAAAAAGGGGGTCGTAGCCGAAACCGTTGATTCCGCGCGGCGCGTCCAGGATCATGCCTTCGGCCTTGCCCTCGAACACGGCCAGCGTTTCTCCGTCGCGTGCGGCGGCGATCCAGCAGACAAAACGTCCGGTTCGCTTTTCGGGAGGCACTCCATGAACCTCGCGAATCAATTTCGCGTTGTTTGCCTCATCATCAGTGTTCGCATCCGCTGAGGGTGGATCGTCTGCGGCATAGCGAGCCGAGTGCACTCCAGGAGCGCCGCCTAGTGCATCGACCTCCAGTCCCGAGTCGTCACAAATCACCAGTTCTCCCGGAACGTGACGGCTGTACTCCTCAGCTTTCTTGCGAGCGTTGGCCTCGAAAGTTGCGCCGTCTTCAATAACAGGAGAAAACGTAGAGAAATTCGGAACGGGTGCTACTTTGATTCCGTAAGCCGCAGCGGCGCCTGCAAAATCGCGAAGTTTGCCGGAGTTTGAAGTAGCGATGAGAACACGTTGTAGTTTAGCCATCAGCCGTCAGCCTTCAGGTAAAGCGCGTGAACGATTCAGATGGGCAAAGTACCACAGTAGAAGCAGAGCAATTGTGACCACAGAGCACAGCCATCCGGCCTTGCGGTCCCGACCCTCAACGAAGTCGATTTGAACGCGATCCTGTCCCGATGGAATAGGAACAACCATTTGCCCCGTGTTTGGTGTGGTCTTACTCTGCACTCCGCGGCCGTTCACGTGGATTTTCCATGATGGATAGTTGAATAACCGTAAGATCAGATCTCCGGGCGCGCTGGCAGTGGCAAATACCAACCGTTTTTCCGGCGACCACCGCTGGATACTGATCTGCGCAGTTCCCGCACCCTGGTAGCGGACCAGCGGGGCATTCTTGTCGATGTCGTACGGGTCTGCTCCAGCGGGAACATATTCATCGACCCCTTCGTTTCCGGTTCCTTCCTGCTGATTGTCAAGCATCTCCTGGATGTCACCGGCGTTGTCCCACCACGGAACCTGCACCCGGTACCATACGCCGAGCAGAATTCCCAATGCAGCTACGCATAGGGCCGCGCGCCACCACCAGCGGCGCAATCCGAATGCGACTGCGATTGCGAATGGAACATTCAGGCACAGGAGCCAGCGCCAGGGAAATTGCAAGTAACGCAACTCGGGAAATGAATTCCACAACGGCAATGTTGGTCTGAGCATCAGCACCGTCGCGCAAGTTCCCCAGACCAGCAGCAGCGGCCAGAGCCTTTGCCGGGCGCGCCGCCATAGTGCCAGGGTTGCGACGAGAACCACAATTTGCGCGACGGCAACGATGGAGATCAGGAGATTGAAACGATTGTGATCGGCATCGTCAGTATTCGTGAAAAGAAAATTGTCCAGCGGGCGCAGACCGGGGCCGAGCACCTCCCCTATATTCACCCATGTCTGCTGATGAAAAACCGGGACCAGATAAAA
>DATBIE010000041.1:0-5935 GCA_036557105.1 Terriglobales bacterium | reverse complement strand
CCGCCCATGATCTACATGTCCATGTTCCAGGTGGAAACCGGCGGCGGTGGGCGAACCGCACTCGTGCTACGCAGTGACCAGCCTGGTCAGATTCTATTCAACGAAGTGCAGCAACGAATTTGGGCAGTGGACAAGGACCTGCCTGTCTATAACACCACGAGCATGGCTGCTCTGGTTTCTGCATCCGTAGCGCAGCGGCGTTTTACCGTGCTGCTGCTGGGCGCGTTTGGAGTTCTGGGTCTACTCCTCGCGGCCATCGGCTTATTCGGAGTTGTCTCCTATCTGGTTTCGGAACGTACTCGCGAGTTCGGTGTGCGCATCGCACTCGGAGCCGAGCGCCAGGATATTTACCGGCAAGTGCTGACCCGTGCCGCCCAGATCAGCATCTTCGGTTGCTCATTGGGAGTGCTGCTGTCGCTGTTAGCTTCCAGTGTCTTGCAGGCAAGCCTTTATCACGTGAACCGTTTCGACGCTGCAACTATGTTTCTCGCACCCGTTCTGCTGCTTAGCGTTTCACTCTTCGCCGCGTACGTCCCGGCCCGCCGCGCGGCGAGGGTCGATCCCATGGTGGCGTTGCGATACGAGTGAGTTGAATATGAGTGGCTTACTACAAGACGTTCGCTACGCGCTGCGCCAGTTGCGGCAGAGTCCTGGGTTTGCCGCGGTTGCGATCCTCACCCTTGGGCTTGGAATCGGCGCGAGCACGGCAATGTTCGGCGTGCTGAATGCTGTTCTGTTGCGACCGATTCCGTTTTCGAATCCGGATCGTTTGGTCAGAATCTTCTCCACAAAGAAGGGCACGATGTCCGGCCCATCTCCGCTGGACGTGCGCGATTTCGCCGCGCAAAACCGCACGTTCGAAAAAATGGCTGTCTATGACGTGTGGCGCAAGAACGTCAGCTTCGAAAATGGGTCGACTGAACCGGAGCAGATGCGCGTAGGGCTTGTTCCTGGCGAATATTTCGAAGTGCTGGGTGTGAAGCCGCTGATGGGGCGCATTTTCAGAGATGACGAAAATCGGTGGGGAAACAATTTTGTCGCAATCATCAGCTACAACTTCTGGCAGACGCAGTTTCACGGTGATCGCTCCGTCTTGGGCAAGACGATACGAATCAATGACGAGCCGTATTCAATCGTCGGCGTCACCCCGGCCGAAATTCCCGACCCATGGATTGGAACTCCGGCGGGAAAAACCGAGATATGGACGCCGTTTGTTCCGTATGTGAGCGCAACTGACACCGTATGGAATGAGAGCCAGAGAGACAGCCGCGGTTGGGGGGCGATTGGTCGACTGAAGGCAGGAGTCACGATCGAGGAAGCCAATGCGGATCTTGCGAGAATTGCGAATAATCTTGCCGCGCAGTATCCGGTCGATCACGATATCGGCGTGAAGCTGCAACATCTACAAGAAGACCAGGTAAGAGGTCTTCGTCCCATGCTGCGCCTCCTTATGGGAGCGGTTCTCCTCATCCTTCTTATTGCGTGCTCTAACGTGGCCAATTTGCTGCTGGCGCGTAATTCGGCGCGAAGCCGCGAAGTGGCCCTCAGGACTGCATTGGGGGCTCAGGCTTCGAGACTGCTCCGGCAATTCACAGCTGAAAATCTCGTACTTGGCTTGCTCGGCGGTGTTCTCGGCTGCGGGTTTGCGTGGTGTGGATGCGCAACAGTGGCGAGAATCCATCCGGCGCAGCTTCCGCAGCTGTCAGGAGTTGACGTCGATGTTCGTGTACTCGCTTTTGCGTTCTGCATGTCACTGCTAAGTAGCCTGTTTTTTGGCACCGTTCCAGCGATGACCAGCTTAAAAGTAAGCCCTGTGGAGGCCTTCAAGGAAGGCGGACGAACGACTGCCGCCGGCAGAAGCCGGAAGCAGCTCGGGCGTGTCTTCGTGGTGACCGAAATGGCATTTGCAGTAATGCTTTTGATCGGAACTGGATTACTGATACAGAGCCTGATGCGCCTGCAGGACCAGCCGACCGGTTTCCGGCCGGACCACATATTAAGGACGCATCTTTATCTCCCCCCGGTGCGTTACCCAAATACGAGCAGCATCACGCGTTTCTGCGACGAATACGTTTCACGAGTGCGGGTTTTGCCAGGTGTACTCGACGCGACAATAAGCGCCGCCAACCCTCCGGATGATCAGTGGAAACAGAATTTCACCATCGATGGTAGGACAGTCTCGCGGCTAGACGATGTTCCGGTGGCAGCTCGCAACGCCACCGACTCTCATTATCTGGCCACCCTAAAAATTCCTGTGATTGAGGGTCGCGGCTTCCTGGACTCCGATACCGAAACCAGTCTGCCAGTGGCTTTGGTGAACCAGGCATTCGTCAAACAGTATTTTCCAACCGAGGATCCCGTTGGTAGAACGATCCGCATCAGTGTCGCCCAACAAGTAGGCTCTGCCAATCCCGGTGACGAGGTTTTTGCGATTGTCGGAGTGGTTGGTGACACGATGAACCGTGGGCCGGCGCTTCCGCCGATGCCGCACATAACTACGCTGTTTCGTCAGACGCGTGACTTGAATGTTGGATTTAAGACCCTGCTGGTGCGCACGCAAATGAATCCATTACAGTTGGCCGGTTCCATCCGGCGGCAGCTTCACTCGCTCGACCCAAGCCTTCCTTTTGCCGAAGTCGCCACAATGGATCAGTTGATTACTGCGCAAACCGCGGACCGCCGTTACACCACGGGACTGCTCGCTTTGTTTGCATTCTTTGGTGTGGTGCTAGCCGGCATCGGTGTTTACGGAGTAGTTTCATACATCGTCGCGCGCCAGACCGGCGAAATCGGCGTGCGCATGGCTCTGGGAGCCCAACGGCGGCATGTGTTGTGGATGGTACTTAAGCAAGGCATAACACTCGCAGCGGTTGGCGCGGCAGCTGGGCTTTTTAGCGCCTGGGCTTTGCGTCGCACGATTGCGCAATTAGTCTTCGGAATTTCTCCGGCAGATCCCACAACATTCTTTTCGGCAGCGGCATTGCTTGTTGCTCTTGCGGTCGCAGCGTGCCTGGTTCCTGCAATCCGAGCGATGCACGTGGATCCCATGGTGGCGTTGCGATACGAGTGAGGACTTATGAACGGACCATTACAAGATTTCCGTTACGCGTTGCGGCAGTTACGTAAGAATCCAGGTTTCACTGCGGTTGCGGTGATTACGCTCGCGCTCGGCATAGGAGCGAACATCTCCATCTTCAGCGTGATCGAAGCGGTGCTGCTTCGTCCTCTTCCATTTGCCGAGCCAAACCAGCTAGTTTGGCTGAATGGCAAGTTCCCGATGTCCGACGAGGCGGCTGTCTCCCCTCCCGATTTCCTGGACTATCGTCAAGACAATCGGACGTTTTCCTGTCTCGCTGTGATGGGTTATAGCACCGGCCCATCAAATCTGGTTGGCGACAAACCGGAACAAGTTCTGACCCAGATTGCATCTGCGAATTTTTTCAACTGTCTTGGAATACATCCTCTGGCCGGACGAGAGTTCACGTTATCTGACGAGCAGGTGAATTTACCCCAGGTGGCGATTCTTGGCTATGGTCTCTGGAAGCGCGATTTTGGCGGTGCCCGGAATATCTTAGGCCGCACAATCAGGATCGACGGCGCAGATCTCACGATCGTCGGCATTCTGCCTTCTGACCTGCCGCTACTCACGGAAGCTCAACTCTGGCTGCCGACGCCGATGCTGAATCCCGGGATGAGTGTCCGGCTGGGCCATTCGCTGAAAATGATTGGACGCCTCCGGTCCGGCGTATCGCTGCAACAATCCCAAGCCGATTTGGACTCGATCGCTCTGCGCTTGCAGAAACAGTATCCCGACACAAATAAGGATTGGTCGATGCGGCAACGGCCGCTGCGGGAGGTGCTGGTGGGCCCGACGCGTCCGATTCTGCTGCTAATGTGGGGGGCGGTTGGATTATTGCTACTGATTGCATGCGCCAATGTCGCAAATTTGCTGTTGGCGCGTTCCGTTTCACGAGAAAAGGAATTTGCTTTGCGTGCGGCATTGGGTGCAAACCGCATACGCATGGTACGTGAGGCGCTCACCGGAAGCGTTACTCTCGCCCTCTTAGGCGGCGCTCTCGGCGTGTTCATTGCATATGGAGCTGTTTATCTGCTCCGTTCCTTCGGCCCTGCCGACGTTCCCCGCTTAGGCAGCAGCAACATTGATCCATTGGTGCTCGCATTCGGTTTTGGAATTTCGTTGCTAACGGGCGCTGTTTTTGGCTTGTTGCCGGCGTTCCAGCTCTCTGGTGGAGCTTCAGCCGACAAATTGAAGCAAGCGGGACGTTCCTCGCAATCGGTTGTGCATAGGCGAATGAGCAGTGCGTTGGTGATTGGTGAAATTGCGATCTCTCTGACTTTGCTGGCAAGCGCGGGCCTATTGCTGAAAAGTTTTTGGCGATTGATCCACGTGTCTCCGGGTTTTCAAACGGAGCACGTCATAACTGCACAGCTCAGTTTGAACGCGCCAGCATACGGCCCCTACGGCAACCCTGAGAAGCGGGCAAGGTTTTGGCAACTATTCGAAGACCGTGCCCACTCTTTGCCGGGAGTAGAAGCGGTTGGTGCGATCTCTGAACTCCCGCTGGGCGGTACGCACTATGACAATCCTTTTCATATTTCCGGACATACCTACGGTCCCAGCGATTTTGATGATGCTCAATTTCGCCAGGTGACCACCGGTTATTTGTCGGCGATGCGTATCCCTCTAATCCAAGGACGATGGATTGGCCAGCAGGACAATGCAACTTCGCCCGGCGTCGTTGTGGTTAACCAAGCATTTGCAAATCACTTTTTTTCGAAAAAGGACGTGCTGGGGAAACGCTTGCAACTTATGGGCGACCAACAACCAACACGCGAAATTATCGGCGTGGTCGGGAACGTTACCCACATATCGCTTAGCGAACCCGATTTGCCGGAGATGTACGTCCCCTATGCGCAATTCGCTCCAGCATCGATCCATATTGTGGTACGCGCCGCAGCGAATCCGATGACCCTGGCCGCCGCTTTGCAGGCGCAAGTCAGCGCTGTTAACAAGGACATCACGCTCTCGGGTGTGAGGTCGATGGATAATGTTCTGGAGACTTCCGTCTCGCAACCACGATTTTCTTCGCAACTGATTGGCGCATTCGCGGTTCTCGCGTTGTTGTTGGCTGCCGTCGGTCTCTATGGTGTTGTGGCTTACTCCGTGGGCCAACGGACCAGAGAAATCGGCATACGCATCGCCTTGGGCGCCACTCGGGAGGATGTTCTCCGTCTTGTGCTTCGGTATGGCGCCGGTTTGGCGCTCATTGGAGTTGCGTTTGGATTTGCGGCTTCTCTTGCCGCCACGCGTCTTCTCTCAAGCATGTTGTTCGAAGTAAGCCCAAGCGATGCGCAGACATTTCTTATTGTTGCAGCACTACTCATGGCAGTAGTTTTGCTGGCGAGTTATGTCCCCGCCCGCCGCGCGGCGAAGGTGGATCCCATGGTGGCGTTGCGGTACGAGTGAGGAGTTTGCATGAAAACGCTCTTCCAGGATGTGCGCTACGGACTGCGAATGTTGTGGAAGTCGCCGAGCTTTACTGCGGTGGCGATCTTCACGCTTGCGCTTGGTATCGGCGCAAATACCGCGATCTTTTCTATTGTGAACGGCGTGCTGTTGAATCCGTTGCCGTTCCCGCAAGCCGATCAGTTGATCGCGCTGGGGGAGAACAAAGCGAACTTCGAAAACGGATCCATCTCGTATCCGAATTTTCGGGATTGGCAGAAGGAGAATCGTTCGTTCTCGTCAATGGCCCTATCGCGTATTTTTTCCTTCAGCCTGCTGGGTGCGGGTGATGCTGAACAGGTACATGGCGAACTGATCTCATCGGATTTTTTCTCAACCCTCGGCGTAAAACCGTTAGCGGGACGATTGTTTGCGGCCGGAGAGGACGATGTTGGCGCAGCGCCGGTC
>DATBIE010000040.1:0-16270 GCA_036557105.1 Terriglobales bacterium | reverse complement strand
ATGGTTAAAGATAAAGATCACGCAGACTGTTGACTGCGTCATTGGCGGATACACCGATCCTGAAGGCGCTCGGCAATATTTTGGATCACTTGTCCTCGGGTTATATGACGACAAGAAGCAACTAATTCACGTCGGCCATGCCGGAACAGGTTTCAACCAAGCCATGCTGAAGCAGATTTTTGAGGTTGTGAAGGCGTTGGAGACAAAAACGAAGCCATTCACCGGAGCCGTGGACGCCAAGAAGGTGCACTGGGTCAGGCCGGTCCGTGTTGCCGAGGTGAAATTCACCGAATGGACACACGAGACGAACGAAGGTGGATTGAAATTGCGCGCACCGGTATTTTTAGGATTGCGTGAGGATAAGGATCCGGAAGATTGTACTTTCAAGGAACAGGTGACTGGCGAAGTGGCTAGTGCCTAGTGCTCAGTAGCCAGTACTCAGGTACGTGTCACATGGCGATCAACGGCAACTGATCACGAACCGGCAAACGCCAGTCATAAATCACGAGACACGAGCCACCATCAATACAGGAGCTTTCAATGCAACACACACCTCGTTTTCTGCAAATCGTGAATGATGCCAAATCGCGAGTTAAAGAAATGACAGTCGATGAGACTAAGCAGACGCTGGATCGCGGCGAGAAGATGCTGCTGGTTGATGTCCGCGAAGAAAGCGAGTACGCCAAAGATCATCTGCCGGGCGCCGTTCATCTTGGCAAAGGGGTTATTGAGCGCGACATCGAAACCCGTGTTCCTGACCTGAACACGGTAATGGTTCTCTACTGCGGCGGAGGGTTTCGTTCCGCACTGGCTGCCGACAATCTCCAGAAGATGGGATATACGAAGGTGATCTCGATGGATGGCGGCGTACGCGAATGGCGCGAAAAGAAATATCCGATGACGCGTGAGTGAACCTCAATTCAAAGAAATTGAAATTACCAGAACGATTTTCGTAACATTTCACGAGCGGCACGTCCCTTGCACAGAGAACCTGTTTAGTAAACATTCTGTGCTGTTGCAATGAATCCGTTTCGCGTGGTTCTTTGTCAGTTCTTTCGAACTCCCGTAGTTCAAGGCAATAATTTTTCTTGACATTCACAGCCTCTATCCCGCAAATTACGCACAGCAGTTGGAACCCATCGCGTGGTTCCGGGTCTTGCCCGCTCTGGCAACTCCCACCTGTAAATGGCCACTACTCTTGCCCCGGTCGATTCCCGGGAAGTTGTCCGGTGCGACCATTGCCTTCTCGTTCAATTTCGCACATCCAATAACCTTTGCCGGCGCTGCCATGTCTCGCTCGACGAAGAGGAGCCCGAAATTGTAGAAACCCCCGTGCCGCTAATGATGCCGCCGGCACACCGCGGCCACCTTAACCTCGCATCTTCAATCCGTGCTATGCGCCTGCGCAATGGCCTGAGCCAGCGTCAACTGGCCGGTCGCATGTGCGTGCCGCGCACATACGTCTCGAAAATCGAAAACGAAAAAGCCACGCCGACGCTTTCGTCCTTGGAGCGCCTGGCGAAAGCCCTGGAGGTGACTGTGCCGGATCTACTAAGCGGCGGCGAACGAAATCGTCAGGAAGAGATCAGCGAACTGATGAAGGATCCGTTCATCGCGGAAATGCTGCCGTTCGTTTCGTCGCTGAATGGAATGCAGATGTCCAGCATTCTCACGCAGGTGAGGGATTTGACACTGCGACCGAGAAGGAGCGCGTAGGTTTTTCTTCTTTGGACGTTTTCTGCGTTACTCCGTGCGCTCTATGGTCAATGTCTTAAATACAAACCACAGAGAACACAGATCACACAGAGGAACTCCACAGAGCTAGCAGTTTTCATCCGGGCAGCCAGCCAACGCTGAGGCCGGAGCCGAAAGGTTCCGGCTTTTTTGTTGGACGAAACTCGCGCTAGTTTCCTTCCGTCCTTCCCGGATTTCCGGTTTTTTCAAGAAGCTGGCGCCGATCGTCGCTGAGGTCTTCACCGTTCGACGTGATCGGATACGGTTTGTCACCCATCAGCCCCTTCCACAAAACCTGATTGAAAGCCACTGGATCTACCCGGTCTTCAACTGAAAAATCCATTCCCTTCGTCGCCGCTTCCCAATAGGTTGCGTCGTGAGTCGAGAGCTGAATCTTTAGCGCCTCTGGTTTCGGAGGTAGCGGCAGTTGCGTGCTGTACAACATCGGGGAGGGTATCGCTGTATAACCCCAGCTCTTCTGACTAATGTCGAACGCGTCCGTCATCGGATTCGCTGACGAATCGTTCAGGTTCAAAGTGCCAATACCCAGAATCTCTTCCATGGTCCGCAGCATGCTCAGCGTTGTGTACGCCGTCGACACCACCGCCTTCTGCTTCACGTAAGGGCCGACCACAAACGCCACGCTGCGATGGGAATCAACGTGGTCGCCACCGTCCTGGGCGTCGTCCTCGATGATGAAGATCAGGGTATTGTTTTTGTAGCGGCTGTTCGCAATTTTCTGCACCAGGAGTCCAACAGCGTAGTCGTCATCACCAACCTGAAGCTCGGGCGTGTTTACACCTAGAATCGCGGTCCCGAAATCTCCGGTATGGTCATGCATGAAGCGTACCAACGAAAGATTGGGCAGCCCGCCATTCGTATATTTGGTGTCGAACTCGCGCTCCCACTCCTTGTAGCGGTAGTAGTCGGGAAAAGCATTGTCGAAGCTCCGAAAGTAAATGTCGGTATACGGACCCAAAGCAGCGCTGGCGGGATAAGATACCTGCGTTTTCGAAGCCGCAGGATCTAGTACGAGCGGAATTTGATACTGCTTCTGCTCCGGGCTGTATCGTTCAAGATCGGTGAAGAAGCCGTAGTTCCGAATCGTCTTTCCGGCGCGCAGCGCCGCATTCCATAGATAGCCAGTCCCATTCTCTCCGCCAGGAGCATCAGGGGCCGCAACGTTAGCGGTGCCGGGAAGCTCGTCAGGATCATCGGGTGTTTCCGGATTCGCCTTTTTTCGTTCCTCCAGCGTGCCGTACCCAATGTTGAGGTTGCGGTTTGTTCCTTCGGAGTCGTAGCTTAAGCCCCGATCTGAGTAGTTGACCGTCACCTGTTTCTCAACGACATCCGGGGAGCGCGCCGAAGTAGACCAGGACCAGCCGTCGTAACTTACTTCGCTGGTGCAATAGAAATTGTCGAGCGTAACGAAATTGCGCGCGAGCCGGTGGAAGTTGGGCGTGATCGTTTCCGGAAATTCAGTGATACTCGGATCACCATTTCCGACTTCCAGATCTCCAAGCACCTGATCGTAGGTACGGTTTTCTTTGATTATGTAAATAACATGCTTGATATGCGCTCGCAGAAACTGCAACTTCTCCGCATCCTTTCTGTTGACGAGCTTTCGAAAATTGTTGTTGGTCGCAACCTGTTGCGTGAGCGACTGCAATTCCCCGGCGGTCGGCGTTGGGAAGCTCTGAAGGCCTGCCTTGATCAGTTGCAAGTTATATTCATTGCTGCCGGTGCAGCTGTCCTTCTTCTCGCTCGTAAGCCCGTGGCACAATCCAGGATTTGGCCCGGTCGGAGACTTGCCGTTCACGACGTATGTAAACTTGCCGTCCATGCTGAAGCTGACTGAATTTGGATACCAGCCGGTCGGAATCAATCCGACTACACGATGCTTCTGTGACGCCGTGCCAAGTTGAATCACCGCCACGTCGTTCATCCATCCGTTGGTGACGTAGAGAAATCTCTCGTCACGAGAAAGCGTGAGGCTATTTGTGTTATTCCCTTTGTATCTGGATTTCCAAGATGGAAGCAGACCTGGGGGAGCCGTGACGGCAATGTTCTCAACCAATCGATTGGAATTTGTGTCGATCACGGCAACCGAATCAGTATTGTCCTGCGCGACATAAAGTGTTGACTGATCTCCGTTCAGCCGCATCCGGTTCGGCTGGCCGGGAACCTTAATCCGTGCGACTGCCGTAGGCTTGTCCGAGAGATTCACAACTACGATTTCCCGATCGCGAATACTCGAAACGTAAGCCGTGTCGTCACCTTTTGTCGTCACCCAAAGCGGATACTCACCGCCGGGCACACCTGCTTTCTTCGGGTCTTCCTTCCCAGGCCGCAAGTCGAGTTCGCCAGTAAGGTGCCAACCATTCTGATTTCTTGTGAGCACACTGACAGAGTCGTTGTAATAATTCGCAACTACAAGTTTAGAACCATCTTTGGATATCGCGATCCCCGCCGCTTGCGGCTTGACCGAGAGGCCAACCCCTATTCCATTATGTCCCAAAGCAATTGGACTTCCCCGCTGTTCATTCCAGACCCCATTCTCTTCAAACGAGTAAGCGTGAACATTATCGTCAACTCCACCGCTCACGTAAAAAGCTTTTCCTGAAGGATCAAATACGATTCCGCTGTACGTGTTGGGCACCTGGATGACCTGCCTCTGAACCGGGTGATGGCGGGAAATGTCGTAGATGAAAACAAATTGGGTCGAATCGGCATTGATCTTCGCTCCCGAAGGCGCATGCACGATGTTGTATCCGCTGGTCAGCACGAGCAGTATTTTTCCATCCGGGCTCACGACGCTCGTGACGGCTTGTCCCGCCAGATACTGTGGGTTGTCAGCCAATCCAGGATTGAGTGGCACAAAAGCCGCACCGGTTGGCGCGAGCGGGGTAATCTTTTGTCCACTGTTTGGTATTGACTGCTGCGCCCACGAGAAAATCGACACAGTGATACACACGACGGCAAAGACAACTCGCTTGTTCTGATTCTGCATTTCTGCTCTCTCGTCCAATTGGTAACTGGAGCGGTTCGAAATTGGGAATTCAAGCGCTTTTTCATCGGCCGATCATTCCCGCTGTGAATTTTAACTGCTAAAGTAAGCTCTTGACGCTTTGATGGCATCTATCTGGGATCATTCCTGCCGGAGGAAGATGATGCAAATAGCTGTAGTTGGTTCGGGATATGTTGGACTGGTTGCGGGCGCGTGTTTTGCTGATCTGGGGCACGATGTCGTGGTTGTTGACAATGACGAACAGAAACTCGCGGCCTTGAATCGTGGCGACGTCCCGATTCACGAGAAATTCCTGCCAGAACTACTACACCGGCATCGCGGCACCCGATTGAAGTTTTCTGATGATCTGGAAGGCGCGGTCCGGGCAAGCTCCGCCATCTTCGTGGCCGTAGGGACGCCACCAACGGAAGACGGAGAGGCCGATCTTTCCTATGTTGAATCAGTCGCACGCAGCATTTCGGGTGCGATCAATGGTTACAAGGTCGTCGTTGAGAAGAGCACGGTTCCCGTCTACACCAGCCATTGGGTGCGAAAAATTATTCTCCGTAACGGAGCGGAAACTGAAGAGTTTGATGTTGCTTCAAATCCTGAATTTCTGCGCGAAGGGACAGCGGTCACAGATTTTCTCTATCCTGACCGAATCGTGGTCGGCGCTGATACTCCTCGGTGCGCCGCTGTGCTGCGCGAGATATATGCTCCGCTTGCGGACGGAACGTACTATACGCGGCCGGACGCGATTCCCCGCCCTGATCGCGCGCAAATTCCGCCGCCCCTTATTGTGACCAGCGCAAAAAGCGCGGAATTGATCAAGCACGCCTCGAATGCATTTCTCGCAATGAAGATTTCCTTTATCAATGCCGTGGCTTCAATCTGCGAAAGCGTTGGCGCCAACGTGCAGCAGGTTTGCGAAGGAATTGGAAGTGACAGCCGCATCGGCCCGCGCTTCCTGAGTCCAGGTGTTGGATACGGCGGCTCGTGTTTTCCAAAAGATTTGATGGCATTTCGCGCTGTCGCCCGTGACTCCGGTTACGACTTCCGCCTGCTTGATGAAGTGATGCGTATCAACGAAGAACAGCGTCACCGTTTCATTCGCAAAGTGCGCAGCGCATTGTGGACTTTGCGCGGCAAAAAGCTAGCCGTGCTCGGCCTGGCATTTAAAGGCGGCACCGACGATGTGCGCGAATCGCCTGCGATCCACCTGATTCAGTCCCTGTTGCAGGAAGGCTGCCACATTTCCGCATATGATCCTGCGGCTCGTGAACGCTCACGGGAAATTCTCAATTCGAGCGTCAGATTTACAGAGGACGCCTACGAAGCTGCCCATGAAGCCGATGCGCTACTCATTCTCACCGAGTGGGAAGAGTTTGGCGCTCTTGACCTGAAGAGATTGCGCACCGAGCTAAAGTATCCGATCGTTATTGACGGCAGAAACCTGTACGATCCTGAGATTATGGCGGCGAACGGCTTTACTTATTACAGTGTAGGGCGTCCGGCCGCAAGCCCGGAACCGATCCCCTCGAGCGCATCCGAAACTCGCACCAGAAAGAGCACTCATTCATGAAACCGCGCGCTCTGGTCACAGGCGGAGCTGGATTTGTCGGATCACATCTTTGCGATGCATTGTTAGCTGAGGGGTATTCGGTGATTGCAGCCGACAATCTGCTGACTGGCCGCATATCGAATATTGAACATCTGCGCCGCGACGGAAGTTTTGAATTCCTGCAGATCGACATCAACCAACCCTTTGATTGTGGGGCGGTGGACTATGTTTTTCATTTCGCATCTCCCGCAAGTCCGGTCGATTACATGGTTCACGGCATCGACACGTTGAAAGTCGGCTCGCTCGGAACAATGCACGCCCTTCAGATCGCACACAAGTACCGGGCGAAATATCTATTTGCTTCGACCTCAGAGTGCTACGGCGATCCCCTCGAACATCCGCAGAAAGAAACATATTGGGGTAACGTAAACACGATCGGGCCGCGTTCCGTGTATGACGAAGCCAAGCGCTTCAGCGAGGCGCTGACCATGGCTTATTATCGCTATCACGCCGTGGACACGCGAATAGTGCGAATCTTCAACACATACGGTCCCAGAATGCAGTTGAATGATGGCCGGGTCATACCAAATTTCATGAAACAGGCGCTCCGTAGCGAAGATCTGACTGTCTATGGAGATGGCAAGCAGACCCGTAGCTTTTGTTACGTCAACGATGAAGTCGAAGGTATCCTGCGGCTCTCGAAATCTGCCGAACATTTTCCAGTAAACATTGGCAACCCGAATGAGTTCACGATTCTTGACTGCGCCCAGCGCGTGATTGCTATCACAGACTCCAGGAGCAAAATCCGATACGAACCTCTTCCTCAAGACGATCCAAAACAACGCCGTCCTGATATTAGCAAGGCAAAGGCATTGCTCGGTTGGGAACCCAAGATTTCGCTCGACGATGGCCTTGAGAGGTCACTTGATTACTTCCGCGAAGTAGTAGCTGCAGAACTTCCAGCACAGACTTGAGGACGTCGTGAAGCCAATCCGGGTGCTGTTTTGGGACATCGGAGGCGTGCTCCTCTCGAATGCCTGGGACCACGAGGAGCGCAGTCGAGCGGCTGAACGATTCCACCTCGAAAAAGACGAATTCGAATCTCACCATAAGGAAGCCGTTCAAACTCTTGAGGAAGGCAAGATTTCACTCGATGAATATCTGGATTGCACCGTTTTTCGCCAGCTGCCAAGCTTCAGCCGTCAGGAATTCAAAAGGTATATGTTTTCGCTTTCACAGCCGAAAACGGAAGTCTTGGCGCTTGCGCGTGTATTGGCCGAACGCTATGTGATGGCAACTATCAACAACGAATCTCGCGAGTTGAACGAATATCGATTGCGAGAATTTGGTCTGCTGCAGATTTTTGATCTGTTTGTGAGTTCCTGTTATGTCGGCATCCGCAAACCTGATGAGAAAATTTACCGGCTTGCACTCGATCTCATTCAGAAGTCTCCGGAGGAGTGTTGTTTTATCGATGACCGAGCGGTCAATATCGAGGGTGCTGCAAAGGTCGGAGTGCGGACTATCTTGATGCAAAATCTCACACAGCTGAAACTGGATTTGCTGGGCCTCGGCGTTCAATCTCCTCTCTAGATTCCTACATCTGCGATAAGCTATTTGCTTTCCGCTTGTTTCCATGAACCCTCCGAAGAAAACCCTGAATATCGCAATGATCGGTAGTGGCTTCATTGCGAAAGCGCACTCGAATGCCTTTCACCAGGTCAATAGATTTTTCGATGTTCCGTATCGCCTGAATCTGAAAGTTGTTTGTGGACGTGATCACGGCAAATTGGAAAGGTTTGCACAACAATGGGGATGGCAAGAGACCACATCGGACTGGAAGCAGGCAGTCGCTCGCAAAGACATTGACGTAGTTGACATTGCAGCGCCCAACTTTCTACACGCGCCGATTGCCTTGGCAGCGGCACAGGCCGGAAAAATTGTCTGGAGCGAAAAACCGCTGGCAATGTCCTTGTTTGAAGCTGAAGAGATGGTTCGTTCGGTGCAGACCCTGCCGAATTTGGTGTGGTTCAACTATCGCCGCGTTCCTGCAGTTGCATTCGCGAAGCAGCTGATCGACGAGGGCAGGCTCGGCCAGATTTACCACTATCGTGCGTACTACTTCAATCAGTCAGGCGTGGATCGATCCAAGGCTACAACCTGGCGTTACCACAAAGATGAAGCAGGCTCCGGCGCAATAGGAGATTTGCTCTCCCACTCGCTGGACATGGCGGTTTATTTGAACGGCGATATCGCCGCCCTGTCGGCAATGAAGCACACATTCATGCCAGGCCGGGAAGTTGATGACGCCGTAACAGTGACGGCAAAATTCGTGAACAGTAGTTTGGGGACATTCGAGGCTAGTCGTTTCGGTGTAGGAAGGCGGAACGGAATCGGCTTTGAGATCTATGGATCAAAGGGGAGTCTCAGCTTTGATCTGGAGGATATGAATCGCTTGAAGTTTCTCGATGCAACAGAATCACCCAACCTCCAGGGCTGGCGCAATATTCTAGTCACAGGCCCCGATCATCCGTACTCATTGAATTTCTGGAAACCCGGACACATCGTTGGATACGAGCACACGTTTATCGCAACACTCGGAGATTTTCTCCAGTCACTCGCGAAAGACGAGCCTTTTCATCCGGATTTTCGAGATGCCACAAAAGTTCAAGCCTTGTTGGAAACGGTGGAATCAGCCTCGCGGGCGGGAACGTGGATGCGGGTGCCAGTCTTTTGACGCTAACTTCGGTAACTTGCGGTAATCCCAGATGCCAACCTAGCATTTAAGTAACTTATGCTCCGCAGTTTACTCCTTAGCAATGACCGCGACACCGTTCGTGTGTTTGAGCGGGTATTTAAGGATCTGGAAGTCGAAATGGATCACTCGGGAGAAACTGTGACTGCGCTTTCGCAAGCCATAGAGCACCACTACGACGGAATCATCATTGACGATGGAATCGAGGATGCCCACATTGCCCTTCAGAAATTGACTGAACTTCCGTCCTGCAGCACCTCGGTAAGAATTGTGTTGGCCGACCCCGAAGCAATATTGCACTCTGCGTTCCGAACGACTCAAGTTGTAATTTACAAACCTCTGTCATCGGATCGTGTGCGCCACGGTTTGAAAGCCGTGCGCAACCTGATGACGCGCGAGCGCCGGCGCGGCAATGCTCGAGTCACTACCACCCTTGCAGCCAAAATGAGCCCGGCACATGCACGCGGCCCGGGAAAGAGAATTCTGATTACCGACCTGAGCGAAACCGGTGCGGCCATACGCTGCGATCTCGACCACTTGCCCGCCTCAGGGGGCGTGAACTTGGACTTTACCCTGCCAAACGAGCCCGATTTACTTCATGCGACCGCCGAACTGGTCTGGCAGGACAATAAGGAACGTGCAGGCTTGCGCTTCCTCGACATGCCGAGCCACGCGCGGAAGCAGCTTGCTAAGTGGATTAAAGAACATCCCTCAGGAGAACACCGGCCGGCTGCCATGGTTGCACGCGCCGGAAGGTAAAGGCTTAACTGAACAGATCCGCGGTCTTGAATGGAACACCCTGTTTGTCCTTCTCTGAAAGTTGCGGGTTCCTAACTTGTCCCCAGTCAATATTCAGTTGAGGATCGTTCCAAAGGATCGTGCGCTCAAAGTCAGGAAAGTAAAACTCGGTCGACTTGTAAATCACATGCGCGCTCTCTGAAAGCACGAGGAAACCGTGTGCAAATCCTTCTGGAATCCAAGCCAGGCGTCGGTTTTCGCCCGAGAGATTCACACTGTGGCATTGGCCGAATGTCGGCGAGCTACGCCGCAAATCAACCAGTACGTCGAGCACCTCTCCACTCACAACTCGCACCAGCTTGCCCTGTGGTTTCTGCACCTGATAGTGCAGGCCGCGCAACACTGATTGCTTGGAGTAAGAGTGATTGTCCTGGACGAAGTGCTGTCTGATGCCGAGTTCTGCGAAGACCTTCTCGTTGTAGCTCTCGAGGAAAAATCCGCGATCATCAGCAAACACTCGTGGTTCGAGCACAAGAGCATCTGTTAAAACTGTTTCCAGAACTTTCATCGTGGTTTAGAACACTTTTTCTTTGAGCATCTGCAGCAGATAGTCGCCGTAGCGGTTGTTCTTCATGGAAGCCGCGGCTTGTTCCACCTGCCCCGCGGAAATATATCCATAGCGATATGCGATCTCTTCCGGGCAAGCGACCATCAGGCCTTGCCGGGTCTCGATGGTTTGAATGAACAGTGAAGCTTCCAGCATGGCTTCGTGCGTGCCCGTATCGAGCCAGGCCATTCCACGTCCCATGACAGCCACATCCAGCAATCCGCGTTTTAAATACTCGCGATTGACATCTGTGATTTCCAACTCACCCCTCGCTGATGGCTTTAATGAAGCTGCGATTTCGACTACCTGCGAGTCATAGAAATAGAGTCCCGTCACTGCATAGCGCGACTTAGGCACGCGTGGTTTTTCTTCCAGACTGATTGCTTTGCCTTGCGAATCGAACTCCACAACGCCATAACGCTCGGGGTCATGCACCGGATAGGCGAAGACGCGCGCACCTTTTTCGCATTCCGCAGCGTCCTTCACGCTTTTCGCGAGATCGTGACCATAGAAAATGTTGTCACCAAGCACGAGCGCACAGCAACTGCCGGCGATAAACTCGCGCGCGATCAGGAAAGCCTGCGCGATACCTTCGGGCTTTGATTGTGCAGCATACGCCAAGGATAAGCCGAATCTTGAACCATCGCCGAGGAGGTGCTTGAACTTCGCCAGATCATCGGGAGTGGAGATCAGAATAATTTCCCGGATACCAGCGAGCATGAGCGTCGATAGCGGGTAATAAACCATGGGCTTGTCGTAAATGGGAAGCAGACTTTTGCCCACCGCATTGGTGACCGGATACAGCCTGGTACCTGACCCGCCCGCCAGAATAATGCCTTTGTATTTGGAAGATTTTAGAGTCGGCAGAGTAGACATTCTGATTGCACTTGGATCGATAGTCAGACTGAGTATTGGGTCGCCATCCACTGTCGATAACTTCCACTGGTTACTGATTCAACCCAAGCCTGGTTTTCAAGATACCAGCGAACAGTCTTTCGAATACCGCTCTCGAAAGTTTCTTTCGGACGCCAGCCGAGTTCGCCTTCGATTTTTCCGGCGTTCATCGCATAGCGACGATCATGTCCAGGGCGGTCCTTTACAAACGTGATCAGTTTGTTATGTGGCGTGACTGGATCGCGCGGTCGAAGCTCGTCGAGGGCAGAACAAATTGTGTTGACCACGTCCATGTTCTTTAATTCGTTGCTTCCGCCCACGTTGTAAGTTTCGCCGACGCGTCCGCGCGCCAAAACGGTTCGAATCGCTTCACAGTGGTCCGTTACGTAAAGCCAGTCCCGAACATTTTGCCCGTCGCCATAAACAGGAATCGGCTGCCCAGTGGTGGCCCGCAAAATTACAAGGGGTATCAACTTCTCCGGAAACTGGAACGGTCCATAGTTGTTGGAACAATTGGTTGTGAGGACAGGCAGTCCATAAGTATGGTGATATGCGCGCACCAGATGATCGGAAGCCGCCTTGGATGCGGAATAAGGACTGTTTGGCGCATATCGCGTGCTTTCGCTGAACGCAGGATCTGTCAGGCTAAGTGAGCCGTACACTTCATCGGTCGAAACGTGCAGAAACCGAAACGCCGACTTCTCCTGCTCTGGCATTTCCGACCAGTAAGCACGCGCCTCCTCGAGCAAACTGAAGGTTCCGTTTACGTTCGTGCGGATGAAGTCGTCTGGGCCATGAATCGAGCGATCTACGTGACTCTCGGCAGCAAAGTGAACAATGGATCGGGGCCGCTGGGTATTGAACAAATCGGCCAGGAAGTCACGATCACAAATGTCACCTTGTACGAATTTGTATTTTGAATTTCCGGCAATCGAAGAGAGATTCGCTGGATTGCCCGCGTATGTCAGCTTGTCAAGATTTACTATTCCGGCTGGTTCATTCCGAATCCAATGCAGGATGAAATTTGAGCCGATAAATCCGGCTCCGCCCGTGACCAGCACTGTGCCTGCTTCATTTTTCAAGATTGATGTCTCAAGGCGCTGAGGCGACGACTAATGCCGCTATTATCCGGTATTTTGCTGGATTTGTCAGTTGCCGGATAGAGCACCGAAGTTCGACATTAACAAGGACGAAAGGACGCATTTTCAACGAGTGGTCGCAAGCGGCTTCAAACATTTTCCAATAGTACGTTCGCAAAAACCGCGCTATCAACATTGCCGCCGCTCAGAATTAGAGCAACCTGTTTCCCTCGTACAAAATCTTTTTCTTTGATCGCAGCCGCCAGTGCGGCAGCGCCTGCTCCTTCAGCAATATTGTGCGTATCCGAAAACAGAACTTTCATCGCCTTGCGAATTTCGTCATCACTCACTTGCACAATCTGATCAACATTTTCCCGAATGATCTCGAGTGGTTCCTCATCGGGAATTCGGCATGCAATTCCGTCGGCTATGACGGTCGTCGCCGGCGCCTCAATTTTTCGCCCGGCTGCAAATGAAAGTGCATAGGCCGGGGCGCCTTCCGAGACCACGCCGATGATCTTCGTCTTCAGCTTCATTCCGTTTCGCACGGCGCAGCCCGCGCAAATCCCTGAACCCATGCCTATGGGTACGTATGCGACGTCGAGATTCGGAACTGCGGTAAATAATTCCATCCAATAGGTCGCGACGCCTTTGATGAAATTCCGGTGATAGGCGGGCACAAAGTGCAGCTTTTGCTCCTGAGAGAGTCTGTCCGCGTGTTCGCGTGCCGCTTGAAAATCGTCGCCGAACTCAATGACCGTCGCGCCCTGAGCTCGCATGGCGGCGTTCTTCTCCGTGCTGTTCCCGTGCGGCACAACGACTGTGACCGGCACATTAAAACGTCGCCCAGCCAGCGCAACTGATTGCCCGTGATTGCCACGAGTGGCGGTGATCAGGCCCTTGACTCCGTTGCTGTTCCGAAACAGTTCCGCGGCATACACGATCGCCGTCCGTGCTTTGAAGGCGGCGATTGGCGTGTGGTTCTCATGCTTGAGCCACACACTGGCTTCGAGCCGGTGATTTATCAGGGGCCAGGAAATCTGTGGAGTCGGTTGCATGAGCGCATAAACAAGTTCTTGCGCTTCCGCGATTTCATCGAGTGTGGGAAGAAGAGTAGCGGTTGCTGCGAAGCTCATACTTCAATATACGATACGGACAATATTGTCCCTCAGAATGTCTACGCCAGGGCTTGTTCAAGATCGGCGACGATGTCCTCGACGTTCTCTATCCCAACCGAAATCCGGACCATGCCGTCAGTGATCCCAATCGCAGCTCTTCCCTTTTCACCGAGTGCGGCATGAGTCATCGTCGCAGGATGCGAGATCAGTGTCTCGACCCCACCCAGCGATTCTCCCAGGGAACAAATCTGCACGCGCTTGAGCAGTCGGGCAGCATTCGCTAGCGCCCCCGTTTCAAAGGTAATCATGGACCCGAATCCGGTCATCTGGCGCCTGGCAAGTTCATGCTGAGGATGGTCCTTGAGTCCTGGGTAAAACACCTTCTTGACCTTCTGGTGACCTGCTAGAAACTCGGCAACTCTCCGTCCGTTGCAGTCGTGCTGCAACATGCGGACGGCTAGCGTTTTGGTGCCCCGGAGCACCAGCCAACACTCGAAAGGCGAAAGAATTGCCCCGGCAGCTTTTTGCAGGAACCCAAGCTGCTCAGCTTGATCCTTGCGGCTGCAAACTACGACTCCCCCGAGTCCGTCGCTGTGTCCATTCAGGAATTTTGTAGTTGAGTGCACCACCATGTCCGCGCCGAGCGCAATTGGATTCTGAAAAAATGGCGACATGAATGTGTTGTCAACAACCAGCTCGACGTTCTTGTTCTTACATATCTTCGCAACTGCGGCGATGTCTGTGATCGTCATCAGTGGATTGGTCGGCGTCTCCACATAAACCATGCGCGTCGTCTTGCGAATTGCGCGCGCCACATTTCTGGCATCGGTCGTGTCAACGTAGGTGAATTCAAGACCGTAGCCGGAAAGAACCTGATTAAAGAGACGGGGTACTCCTCCATATAAATCATGGCCACAGACGATGTGGTCGCCAGTTTTGTACATCGCGCAGATCGCGTTGATCGCGGCCATACCGCTCGCGAAAACGCGTGATGCTATTCCGCCTTCCAGTGAGGCGAGGTTTTGTTCGAGATGGTCACGCGTGGGATTTGAGACACGGGCGTACTCGTATCCTTTATGCTTCCCCAGCTCTTCCTGAACATAAGTGGAACTGGCGTAGATAGGGACGTTGACGGCTCCGGTTAGCGGATCGGGTTCCTGCCCATCGTGGATGGCACGGGTGGCAAAACCGGGGTTGCGGCTTCTTGCCGAATGCATTTTGCGAGGTTGTTTTCTCATTCAAGATTTGGACAGTTCGGGTCACCGCTCCTGATCAATGCAGCTATTGCAAAATGCGAACACAGATGAACGACGTGCGACACACGACAGTTCTCATATCCCACCTTCAAAAATCTTCTTCGACAAGTACCTCTCCGCTGAGTCGGGAACAATAGTCACAACGCGCTTCCCTGCTCCAAGCTTCCGAGCGACCTCCAAGGCCGCATAGACATTTGCCCCGCCGCTCGAACCTGAGAGGACTCCTTCTCTTCTTGCGAGTAGAGTTACTGTGTCGAAAGCATCTTTGTCGCTCACCATCAGAATCTCATCGCAGACCGAACGGTCAAAGTTGCCGGGTATGAAACTCGCTCCGATGCCTTCCACCTTGTGCGGGCCTGGCGGACCACCTCCGAGAATGGAACCCTGTGTCTCCACCGCCACAGTGAAGATCTTGGGCAATTTTCGCTTCATGTACCGGGCAACACCGGTAAAAGTTCCCGCCGTGCCGGAGCCGATGACCATTGCATCCAAGCGGCCGTCCATCTGCTCGAAAATCTCTTCAGCTGTGGTCGCGTAATGGAAATCAGGGTTTGCAGGATTGTCAAATTGTCCCGCCATAAACGACCCCGGAGTCTTTGTGGCGTAGGCCTCAGCCCGTGCGATGGCGCCTTTCATGCCTTCGCTGTCAGGAGTACGCGTCACCTCAGCCCCAAGCGCCTGCATAATTTTCACCTTCTCTTCAGAGAAACGCTCGGGCACAAAAAGAGTGACTTTGTATCCACGGTTCACCCCGATCAGGGCCAGGCCAATTCCGGTATTTCCCGCGGTTGCTTCGACAATTACTCCGCCATGTTTAAGTTTTCCCTGCTCTTCCGCACGGCGAATTATTCCGATCGCAGCGCGGTCTTTCACACTTCCGCCGGGGTTCAGATATTCGAGCTTGGCAAATACTTCGCCAGAACTGTTGGGTGCAATTCGCTTCAGGCGAAGCATCGGAGTGTGGCCAACGAGGTCGGTTATATCGTCTGCAACTCGCAGGCAATTGATGGATGAAATCGGCACATTACAGGGTACGGAAGGTGGGGACGACCGTCAATTAGACCTCATTGACTATGCATTCGTATGCAGGTCATTGAATGAATTCCATCAAAACGCATCGATGCCGGTCACGCTCTGGCCGATGATCAGCGTGTGGATGTCGTGGGTTCCTTCATACGTCTTAACTGATTCGAGATTCGCCATGTGCCGGAAGATCGGGTACTCGTCGGCGACGCCATTTGCGCCAAGGATGTCGCGCGAGAGGCGGGCGCATTCGAGTGCCATCCAGACGTTGTTGCGCTTAGCCATGGAGATGTGCTGGTGCTGTACCTTTTGCTGATCTTTCAGACGGCCAACTTGCAGGACGAGCAACTGTGCCTTGGTGATTTCGGTGATCATCCACGCCAGTTTTTCCTGCACCAGCTGCCGTGACGCGATGGGCTCATCGTGAAATTGTTTGCGGAAGAGCGAATATTGCAGCGCGCAGTCGTAGCACGCCATCGCCGCGCCGACTGCACCCCA
>DATBIE010000039.1:0-6520 GCA_036557105.1 Terriglobales bacterium | reverse complement strand
CAAGCTACTGCGCCTTGAAGTAGATCTTGGGACAGAGGTGCGTCAGATCGTTGCGGGAATTGCCGAAGCGTACGCGCCAGAAACGCTCGTTGGACGCAAAGTCGTAATCGTGGCCAACCTTGCGCCTCGCAAACTACGCGGCCTGGAATCGAACGGCATGATTGTGGCCGCATCGCCGGAGGGCGGCAGGCCGATACTCGCAGGCTTTCTGGAGGATGTTCCAGTAGGTACGCGCTTGAAGTGAGTCTACCGTCATGACATTCCAAGGAATATGGCAGAGAATTGAGCTGCTCGCCGGTGAAGAGTTTCACACGATAAACGGCAAGCCTTTCAATTATGAGTTTTCCGACGGCTATCTAAGGCCATCGAGAGCTGTCCAGAACATTCCGAGATCGAGCTTCGAGAAGGCTTACGATCGACAGCCACTGAGGGGCCCAGGCGAAATCTCCAGACTCGTGAGGGGCTCATCCTATGTATACGCGATCCTTACCGATAGCCGAGTTCGCGAATAGTCCCTCATGTTTGTCGACTCCCACTGCCATCTTGATGGCGAACGCTTCGATTCTGATCGCGATCAAGTAGTCGCTCGCGCAAAAAGCGCCGGACTCAGAAACATTCTTGCGATCGGCACAGGTGACGGTCCAGGGACACTCGATTGTGCCATCAAGATTGCAGAGCAGTATGAAATGGCATACGCCACCGTGGGAATTCACCCGCACGAGGCAAAGCTCGCTAAAGAATCAGACTTCACCGACCTGGAACAACTCTCGCAACACAAGAAAGTGATCGCGTGGGGTGAGATCGGTTTGGACTATTTTTACGACCATTCGCCGCGTGACGTTCAGAAGAATGTTTTTGTCCGGCAGATGGAAATGGCACGCAACGCGAAGTTGCCGATTGTGATCCACTGCCGTCCCTCAGAGAAAAGCGAAAATGCTTGGGAGGACTGCCTGGCTGTGATTGACGAGCACTGGAGACCGTCGGGGCTCGAAGGAGTACTGCATTGCTTCACCAGCACATGGACTCATGCAAAGCGCGCGCTCGACATGGGCTTCATGATTTCTTTCGCTGGAAACGTCACGTTCGCAAAGGCGCAGCAGATTCGCGATTCCGCAACCCAGGTCCCGCTTAGTCGAATGCTGATTGAAACCGATTCCCCGTTTCTCGCCCCCGTTCCTCATCGCGGCAAACGCAACGAGCCGTCATTTGTGACGGAAGTTGCGCGACAGATTGGCGAATTACGGGGAATATCAACGGAAGAAGTCGGCCAACAAACGTCGCGCAATTTTTACAAACTCTTTTCAATCGATGCGCTCGGAAGCGCCTCAGTCCAATAGCTATGTCGTCTTGGTGAACCTTGCAGCACCTTTCCCGTCTGCGTATGATTCAACCTCATGACTAACGAGACTCCATTGCAGAACCTTCGAGAAAAGGCGCAACTCATGTCCTCGTCAGAAATGGAACGCACGTTGTTGCGACTTGCCCATGAGATAGTGGAAAAAAATGATGGAGTAGAGAACCTTGGATTGATTGGAATTCAGCGCCGGGGGGTACCCTTGGCACACCGTCTGGCGAAACTGATGGGTCGCATCGAGAGTACGGTCATTCCTGTGGGCGCGCTGGACATCACGTTCTATCGTGACGACCTTTCCACCCTTGGGCCAAAGCCGCTAGTGCAGGAGTCGAAGCTTGGGTTCGATATTCAGGACAAGAACATCATTCTTGTTGACGATGTTCTGTTTACAGGCCGTACCGCGCGGGCAGCGATGGATGCCTTGTTTTCGCATGGGCGTCCGCGAAGAGTACAGCTTTGCGCCCTGATCGATCGCGGGCATCGCGAGTTGCCGATTGAAGCGGCATTTGTAGGGCGCAGTGTCCCGACCACAATGCAGGAAGTGATCGAAGTGAAATTAAACGAGGTGGACGGGATGGAAAAAGTATTACTAGTGGAAAGATAGTTTAAAACCCCACCACAGAGTGCACAGAGACCACAGAGGTTTGCACAGAATCCAAACCACGTCACCGCAGTCCCTCAAAAGAAAAAAACCCAGCATGGCTGGGCTTGAGTCACTCCGTCGGAGTTTACTTTGTTTCGTTACCAGGTGAGGCGGTAAACTCTTTCGGCTTGGCAATCGGACGAGCAGTGCGGCTGGCCAAGCTTGGCGCGCCGGCTGCGGCCCCGTAACGCTCCATCAGCATCGGGACCATTGCGCCTTCGGCTTCCTTAACAAACGTAAGGCGGCCTTCCGGACTCAGATCTACCCGCACGAAGTCCCCTAGCCGAATCTGACCGGTGGCGACCAGATTCGCCAGCGGGAAGACCAGGTTCCGTTCGATGGCGCGCTTCAAGTGTCGAGCTCCGTAGCGGGCATCCGTCCCTTCATGCAGGAGGAAGCTCTTCACCTTTGGGGTGCAGGAAAAAACGAACTGATTCGCTGCCGATGCCATCAGGACACGTTGCTGGACCATGCCGAGTTCAATTTCGAGAATCTGCTGCAGGTGTTCCGGACGCAGGGTCTTGAACACGACCACTTTGTCAATTCGATTCATGAACTCGGGCGTGAACTTGCGGCGGGCAGCTTCGACGGCAGTACGGTTGATTTTCTCATCAAAAGCTTCATCGACCGTGTTCTGCCGTGGAGCAAATCCGAATCCGCCCTCGACAAGGTTGCTCATCTCGCCAGCCCCCAGGTTTGAGGTCATGATGATGATGCATTGCGAGAGGTCTACCCGGCGGTTATCGCCGAGGGTGAGCGTAGCCTTGTCGAGGATGCCTAGCAAAAGCTGCCAGAGCGCATCGGAAGCCTTTTCAATTTCATCGAACAGCAAGATCGAAAGCTTGAGCTTTTCCGTGTGCCATTGGTTTAGCGCCTCCTGCGTAAGCAGAGGGTGGGTTTCGCGGTGGCCGAGATAGCCTGGAGGCGAGCCGATCAACTTCGCGATCTCGTGCGAGTGCTGGAATTCCGCGCAATCGATCTTGATACAGGCTCGGGCATCCCCAAACAAAGTTTCGGCCAGCGCTTCTACGACGCGAGTTTTTCCCGATCCCGTGGGGCCCAGGAACAATAAATTGCCGACCGGCCGATTCGGCGGGTTTAATCCGGCCAGGAACATCTGGTAAATCTCGACTACCTTTTCAACCGCCGCGTCCTGGCCAACGATCTTTCGGCGGAGTCCGGTTTCGAAGTCGCGCGCATCACCGCTACGGCGATTGGGGTCAAGAACTGTGCTGGCAATGGTCTTCATATCGGCGCCTAGTTCTCCTTCACTTGGCCTGCGGGATGTGGCGGTATTTCATATGGAGTGACAAATTTTGTCAATTCCAACTACCTGCTCGGGGTAGCACTACAGCAAGCGCCTGACCAACCTCCACAGAACCGCAAACCTCTTTTCTGCAAGAGTTAGATGCGATGGTTGCTCCGCGAGAGTCACTTACATTTCCTAGTGAGATCGTGTAAAGGGAAATGTTTTGCGCAGGAAGGGAAACGCGGGCTCCAGGTGGTCAAACCGCGCCGAGAAATTCGGACGGGACTTGACGACCGAGAGCGGAATCCTCACCGCCAAGCCTGACGCGAGTCGTAGCGGCGGGCGCCCGACGTTCGTGGTCTGCCGTAACTAGCACCCCGAAATCCAGATGAATAGCATCAAAAAAAGGAATGTATCTGGAGAAGAACTTGCACCGGAAAAACATAGCCATCATTGCGATCTTAGGCACCGCGGCACTTGCAGTTGGCTTTTCTCAACTGCGGACGGTCAAAGCGGCAGCCGGTCCACAAGCGGCACAATTGATTCCGGCGACGGCCAGCATCACATCCACGTCGAAGGCCCCGCTACCGGGAACACTATTTTATGAAACCCGGCGCGGCGATACAGTAATTTCTGTAGCTCGACACTACCTTGGGCAGACTTCTTACCTGACATCGTCGGAACTTGGCGATGCAATCCGCGGTGCAAATAGCGGCATCCACGGGACTTTTCTCAAGGCCGGGCAGCAACTGACAATTCCGGGAATTCTCGACAAACCAGTTGTCGAGAATCCAATCGCGGTCGCCAAGGACTTCGAGGTACGGGCGATTTACCTGACCGGTCTCATGGCGGGAAGCGACCACGGAATTCGAATTGTAAAAAGATGGCGCGAGGCAGGCGGCAATGCCGTTGTTTTTGATATTAAGGACAGCGATGGCACGGTCAATATTCCTTTCGCGCATCCTCTGATCGGCACCCACAAGGTCTACTTGCGCGATCTGCCGAAGTACATTCATTTTTTACATTCTGAAGGAATGCACGCGATAGCTCGTGTTGCGATATTTCGCGACGAGCGTCTGGTAGATTCTCATCCCGAGCTGGCGATCAAATCCAGGAAGACCGGCCAGCCTTGGCGCGAAAACGGCAAGTTAGTCTGGACAGACCCCTCGAGGATCGAAGTTCAGGAGTATGACATCGCTTTGGCTTTGGCCGCAGCCCAGGCGGGAGCAGACGAAATTCAGTTTGATTACGTGCGCTTCCCCGCTGAGGGAGATCAGAAAGACGCCAGTTTCGCCTTTCAAAAATTACATTCTGAGTGGCAGCGCTCCGATGTGATCGCAGATTTCCTCCGCAGGGCCTATGCCACTCTGCATCCGAAAGGAGTGCTGCTGTCGCTGGACGTATTCGGAATCATGGCCTGGCAGCGGCCGGTTGACCTTTCTCATACCGGCCAGGATATTGTGCGCATGGCCAAGTTCTGCGACGTGCTATCGCCCATGATTTATCCCTCGCACTTCTTCGGGATGGACAATGTTGCACGGCCCGGTGACGAACCCGAGCACTTCATCGGCGAATCGATGGACCGGTTTGAAAAAATCACCAAGGGCAGCGGAGTGGTGATTCGGCCGTGGCTGCAAGCGTTTGCCTGGCGCACGAAGACGTATTCGCCGAAGTACATCGAAGTCCAGGTGCTGACGGCGAAGAATAAGGGCGGCATCGGATTCCTCTTCTGGAACGCGAACAACGATTATTCCAAGCCCTATGCCGCGATGCCGGAGATGAAGGCAGCCAAGGGACTGTATTTCAGAGGGGATGAGTTGCCGGCGCAGCAGCCTCAGGTTGCGATGAAGATGGGGCCGGGCGACGCGGCGAAATGAAGTTCAAATCCAGCCTAGTTGTTCTCGCGTTTCTTCTGGCAACTTCTGGGTTGAGCTACGCCCAGCAAACGGCGGATCAGGTTGCCCAAGCTCTAACAGGAATGAAGGGCGCCAAATGGGAGGATCGAAGCAAAGCATTCGATAGTGCAGGCCAACTCCTCGAGTCAGAGCAGTTAAGCCACGCCGATGCCGATCGTCTCCGAGTCGGCATCATTCAGTTGCTTGTCAGAGAGAACAACGGCGGACTTAAAGAATCGGAGAGTGCAGGCACAGGAAAAGGTTACGGCGAAGATAAATCAGAGTACTATGCAGGTCTCATCACGTTCGTTTCCGATCGGCATGGCTGGAGCCATCCCTGACACAACCCGTCCCTCTGTAATCCTGAGCGAAGCGGAAGGACCTATGTCTCCTATTATCGGCACAGGCTTCGACAGGAATTCTCTCCAACACCGCTGGTATGGGGAAATGCGCAGACAAGCCGCGATATCCTGCATACAAGCGACGAGGATACGTCATTGTTCAACAAGACCGGTATCATGCAACTGCACAACACTACCCACGAGCGGCTCGATCTTTTGCTGCGCCACGTCGAAACTGTGCCCGACGAACTCCGTCATAAACGAGTTCCAGGATTCGGCCACGCTTCGGTTTGGAGACAACTTGTGCACACCCTGACATGTGAGGAAGGCTGGGTGCATGATTTACAGAACAAGCCTTTTGCCGGCTGGAACGAAAAGGATTGCCCGACGATGGCCGATCTGCGGGCCGCCAAGGAGCGCATACGAACAGCGACCAGAGCATATGTCAGCGGCCTCACCGAAGAGCAACTCAACACAACTTTGAAAAACCGTCCGGCAGATTGGGGTGGCGAACTGCGCAGCCCGGCTTTCATCTTGTTGCACGTGATCACTCACGCGTTCCACCACAAAGGCCAGATCGTCGCCATGATGCGAATCCTAGGATATCCAGCACCGGACACCGATTTACAGCCGGTATAAACTTCTTGAACCGATGCTCGCGAGCACGGCTGAAGCCGTGCTCTACCCCGATTTCAGATGCTGTCATTCCGAATCACTCAGCGGTTAGCTTTTCCAACGAAGATTCCTCGTCGTCTCCCCCTTGCTCGACTCCTTAGACTGATGAATCACGTGATTTACGTTCGTACAAATCCTCTCGTTTCCAAGTCCGCTTTCCAAGGATGAGGTGGTAACGTCGAAAACTGCGCTTCAGAGCTCGCCGTTTGCACCAGTTTCCGAGCGCGGCCACAAATTTCCTGACGACGTTTGCGATAATGGTAGGGCGCATGCGATTAGTGTAACGAAGATGTATTCCCTTCTCGGATACCGCGTCTGTGTCTTTGCGCTCACCTTAACGCTATCCCTACTAGCCCATGCCGC
>DATBIE010000038.1:0-2891 GCA_036557105.1 Terriglobales bacterium | reverse complement strand
TGCGCCCAGCGAGAGTGTTGATCGCGGTGTTGCCAACTACTATCCGCAACTCGTTTCTCCCCGCCTTCATGAAACGACTGACATCAATTCTGTAGGGCGGATGCCAGACCACTCCGGCATGCGCTCCATTGACGTATATGTCCGCCGCTTCGCGAACCGGACCCTCAAGGTACGCGCGCATGTTGAATGTGGGCAACGGATTCGGAATGGGTACGGGCGTCCCTTCGCCAAAATCGACAATGCCAGATGCTCCAGGCGTGAACTCGAGTGGCAGGTCAAACGTTTTGGTGTATGTAACCTGACCTGAATAGTATTTGAAGCGCTCATCATCACTCCACGAATGGAGTGTGTTCATGTGAATGGACTGAGTTGATCCTGCAAAGCTAAGGTCCCAATCAGAGGAAAGATCGAGAGTTTTCACGTTACCATGTGCCAGCGAGGATGGTGTTTTATTCGACACTGAATCTGTGAAGAAGATCAGACGCGATTCATACGGTTGCAACGAGAGCTCAATCTTGCTTGCGTTCTCTGCACGTGAGAGAGTGCCAGTGAAGGCGTCCCACCACTCCGCATTCTTTGTGCTATCGCGAAATCGGGCGTTCACATT
This sequence comes from Terriglobales bacterium, assembly GCA_036557105.1. Classification (GTDB taxonomy): domain Bacteria; phylum Acidobacteriota; class Terriglobia; order Terriglobales; family Acidobacteriaceae; genus Gp1-AA145. The sequence continues at coordinate 2,284 of DATBIE010000038.1, read as the reverse complement.
GAGGGCATGATTGCTCGTGTTGGCAACAAAATACAGATCGCCGCTCGTCAGCTTGCGATGAATGAAACCAATCTGCGACGCTTTCGGAGACAAGATCATGTCCGGCTTGGCAAGGGATGCAACAGTGTTTCCAAGCTGACGTTCATCTTCAACAAAATGACCTGGCGGATGCTCGCCGCGAAATAGGCGCTGCGATATCTGCTGAATCTGCCCGCTCTCTGCTTCAGAGTTCACGAATCCCGGTGCCGTTGAAGGTAAGCGGCGCGTCGCGATAACGATTCCTCCGTGTTCTGCATATTGCTCGATCTTCTGATACGTCGCCAGTGGAAGCCGTTCGACGTTGGGCAAAACCAGCACAGGATAAGAAACGCCAAGCTTATCGATTGCATCTGCGTCGATGAAGTCGAAATTGAAACCAGCGTCAAGAATTTGCGGGACGACCTCCGTTCCCAGAAATTCCGGGATGGATTCATCCAGGCTGATGTTCGAGCCGCGAGTATTGAACCCAGTTTTCGTCGTAACGCCTGTCGTGGAATTCGCCGTGACTTTAAAGCTTGCCCACACGTCATCGTTTGGAAGCAGCAGGGCAACGTCATTTGCCGGCTTGCCCTTTCGCAGCGCAAAGCTCACGCGCTGCAAATAGGCCGTTAAATCCGGCATGGCAAACCACCAGGGATTGTGCGCATTGAACGCGCCCGCCGCGTACATTCGCCAGCCCGGTTCTCCCGCGCTCTCCGGCGAGTAGGGCCAGCCATGTCCAACGAGCTGATTGATGCCTTGCAGGAAATGCAGATCCGCTTCTGCCTTCATGTCGAGCGGAGTCGCGCGAAACGCAGGCGAGTGTAGCCACGTCCAGGTCTCGGATGAAATGACCGGCTTGCCGAGAAGGTGGCCTGCCGATGCTGCCCAGCGCGTGTCTGAGAATTGACGCCACATCTGCAAAGTGGCCTTTCCCTCGCCTTCAGGAAGATCTACATACTGATTGCTCGAGAGCGACGCCGGGGGAAATCCGTAAGTTTGCGATCGAAAGAGCGTGTGGTGTTGCTGCGCCCATTCATACATGGGAACGAGATAATGTTCGTTCACAAGTTCGGTCAGCGTTCTTCCCCAATCGCGACGGACCGCCGCGGTCTCAGGTCTCGCGTCACCGATCAACTCCGGCAAATGCGGTGTAAGGTCGTAGCCCCGCCGCTTGCGGAATTCCTGCAACAGATCGGGAGTCCAGTCAGAGCCGTAGTCCTCCAGGCTGTCGCTGAAGATCGCATACGGTGGATGGGCGCCGAAGCCTTGCAACAGCCGGTCCCCGACAACGTGAAGGTACGTTTCAAGTGCATTCCGATCGTAGTGATCGAGCACGAATCCTTCTGCTCCGATCGCGGCCCGTTTCACCGTCATCCCAGTACGGCTGGAAATGAAAAACAGAGCGCTGGAATAGCTATCGCTTTCTGAAGCAATCTCCAGACGGCCTTTCTTAATCTCACTAGTTTCGACTTGCTTTGAATTGTTAACAGCACCGTTGTCAGAATTCGGAACTAGAAATATCGCAATCAATTTTTCGCCTTCCGCAAGATTTGGCACAGCAAGCGATTTTGCGCTGGGAGGAATCCCGACACGTTCCACTCGTAGCGCTCCCGCCGCCTGTGTAATTGGAATCTGCGGACCGCCGAAGGGCCAGCCGCTTCCAAGCGTGATGTCCACCCGCAATCCGAGATTTTGGGCCTCCTCGGCGGCAAAGCGAATCGCATCAATGTGCTCATCTGATAGAAAGGGAAGATTGCGGAAGCCAGTCTGCGGGTCGTCCAGTTCAAGGGGATACAAAGTGGCGATCTCGACTCCACCGATTCCCGCTGCCTTCATCTGCTCAAGTTCGCGCTTGAGCTCGGGCTTAGTAACCGCCGGACCGAACCACCACCAGCGCACCATGATCCGGCAATCATCCGGCGGGTGCGCGAACGCTTGCGCCAGCTGAGTGGCAGTTTGCGCGACACTATGGGAACACTGCAGCAGAAAGGCGAGCAGGATAGCTCGTGCGATGTGGACCACAAGCGCTCTCCATCATCAAGAGTCTAGAGCTGAAGCAATCAAACAGGTGTAACGAGCTTGATTTTTCTTCGACCGGCCATCTCGGTTGCGACTGCTGCTTTTTCCGAGTCCGGCAGCATACGCGAAGCCAACGGGAAAATCACTTCGTCTTCCATTGAGATGTGGTCCTTGTACATGGACAAAAGGCTGGAAATGGAACTACGAAATTCGTGCACTTCGGCTTCAGTGAGTCCGCCAGTTT
>DATBIE010000037.1:0-47922 GCA_036557105.1 Terriglobales bacterium | reverse complement strand
GTTCCCGGCGCGCAGTCGAAGGTCATCCCTAGTGCGCCACCTGGACTTTTATATCCGGGCGATGCTGGCGTTCCCGCTGGTTTGATTCCGGCGCAGAAAAATGCGTTTGCTCCAAGAGTAGGATTCGCGTGGGACCCTCGAGGTGACGGAAAAACGGTGGTTAGCGCGGCTTACGGAATTTTTTATGAGCCCTACTACACCGGACAGGGAGGGCCGCTGCAGGACCCAATCAGCGCGCCGCCTTACTTGAAAACCCAGCAGCTCGGGTGGCGCCCCGGCTTCTCCTTGGCGAATCCCTACCCGGCTCCGAACCCCTTCGGTGTGCCATTTCCCGAGCCGATGACCTTGCTGGTTGTGTCGCGCAATTTGCGATTACCTTACGCGCAAGACTGGAACGTGAACATTCAGCGTTCTCTTGGTTCGGATTTTCTGTTTCAGATTGGATATGTCGGCACCACGGGAGTGAAACTGCCGCGATTGATTGAAGGCAATCCAACTGCCTTCATTCCGGGAGTTGATGGGAGTGGCAATCCAATTTCCAACGAAAACAATGTGAACCAGCGCCGGCTTTATTCGGGATGCACGCTGGCACAACCGAACAACTGCGTTTACGGATCGGTGGGTGAAATTGCCGGTCTCTCGCATTCAAATTACAACGCCCTGCAAACCAGCCTGCGCAAACGATTCGGGTACGGGCTTTCGTTCCTCGCTTCTTATACCTGGTCGCATTCGATTGATGACGTTTCATCATTCAACATCACAGGATCCGCTTCACAACCTGTTGCTGGTGAAAACGACCTCGCTCAGAATCCATTCAACCTAGCCGCCGAGCGTGGGCCATCCATGTTCGATTCGCGTAATCGATTTGTGTTGAGCTATGAATGGAGTCTGCCGTTTTTCCAGCACTCACGCCAGTGGTATGGCAAGGTTCTCGGCGACTGGCAATTGAACGGAATCTTTAGTGCCATGAGCGGCACGCCGTTCACGGTTTTCGATTCGAATGATGTTTCACTACAGGGCCAGGCCCCGGAGATTTCGGGATTCTCCAGCAACCGCCCCAATGTGGTTGGAAATCCGAACTCAGGGCCGCGCACCGCCGCAGAGTGGTTCAATGTCAGTGCATTCCAGGCCCTTCAGCCAGATCCGCAGGGACGCGTTCAGGTATTCGGTAATGAGGGCCGCAATGCTTTGCTAGGACCGGGCTATGCGAACTGGGATTTCTCCGCCTTCAAGAACATTCACCTGACCGAATCAAAACAGCTCCAATTCCGGGGAGAGATTTTCAATATCCTGAACCATACGAATTTCCGTCTGCCGGTCAGCGATATCGAATCCCCCACCTTCGGGCAAATTCAGTCGGATGTCAGTCCGCGTGTGATTCAGGTAGCTTTGAAGTTCCTGTTTTAGCCAACGCGATAGGAATCTGGATTCATGGGTGAAGGTTACGAATGTGGCAACTGGAGCGGCCAGGGCCGCTCCAACCATGCTAGAAGTGGTTAACTTACTGTCTGCTCGGCGAGGACCTTTTCACGCTCTTCGGCGTCGTGTTGTTCTTCGCCCAACGAAGACGGAAGCGCGATGTCGAGCACTTCGCGGATGGTCTTTACGTAATGCACGTGCAGGTTGTCAAGCTGCTCGGGCGTAAGATCTTCGTCGACATTCATTTTGTTTTCAGCGGGAAGGATTACGTCGCGAACGCCGGCACGCTTTGCGGCAAGGACCTTTTCCTTAATTCCGCCAACGGGCAGCACGTTTCCGCTGAGCGTGATTTCACCGGTCATAGCCGTGAGCGGACGGACCGGCGTGTCTTTAAGTAAAGAGACGAGCACGGTTGTCATAGTGACACCAGCCGAGGGCCCATCTTTCGGAATAGCGCCTGCGGGCACATGGATGTGAACGTCGTGATCGGCAAAGAAGCCTTCTTCGATGCCGAGTTCCCGGGCGTTTGAGCGCACCCAAGTCATAGCAGCCTGCATGGATTCCTGCATCACCTGGCCGATTTGACCGGTCATAGTGAAGCCGCCTTTGCCTTTCATGACGTTTGCTTCTACAAAGAGAACGTCGCCACCGGTGGGAGTCCAGGCAAGTCCGACTGCGACTCCAGCGCGCTTCGTGCGCTCGGCAATTTCGCCTTCGCTGCGGACTTTGATTCCGCCGAGGAACTCCTGAATGATTTCCGGAGTAACGATCAGCTTCTCGTTCTTCCCTTCCGCGATGCGGCGCGCCTGCTTGCGGCAGATCGTGCCGATGTTGCGCTCGAGATTGCGAACGCCAGCTTCACGCGTGTAATGGCGGATCAGATAGCTCATGGAATCGCGCGGGAATTCGATAGTATCGGCGGCAATCCCGTTTTCGTCGATTTGACGCGGAACGAGATACTGGAACGCGATATGCACCTTTTCCTCTTCCGTATAACCCTGGAGCTCGATGATCTCCATGCGGTCACGCAAGGGCTCGGGGATTGGGTCGAGCATGTTGGCAGTCGTGATAAAGAGCACCTTCGATAAATCGAATGGCACATCGAGATAGTTATCGCGGAAGGTCGAGTTCTGCTCGGGATCGAGCGCTTCGAGCAGGGCTGAGCCGGGGTCTCCGCGAAAATCGCGACCGACCTTGTCGATTTCATCGAGCATAAAGACGGGATCTTTGGTTTCTGCGCGGCGAATGCCTTGAATGATCTGGCCGGGCAAAGCGCCGATGTAGGTGCGGCGATGACCGCGGATTTCGGCTTCATCGTGAACGCCGCCCAGAGAGATGCGGACGAATTTGCGCCCGAGAGCGCGGGCGATTGATCGGCCGAGCGAAGTTTTACCAACACCCGGAGGTCCGACAAAGCAAAGAATCGGCCCCTTCATGGTCGGCTTTAAACGACGCACTGAAAGGTAATCCAGAATGCGATCTTTCACTTTCTGTAGATCGTAATGATCGGTGTCGAGGATCTCCTTGGCTTTCGGAATATCGACTTCGACGCCGGAAGTTTTCGCCCAAGGCAGAACCGCGAGCCACTCGATGTAATTGCGTGTGACTCCGTAATCCGCCGCCATCGGCGACATGCGAGACAAGCGGCCAAGTTCTTTAAGTGCCTCTTTCTTTACTTCATCGGGCATGCCGGCGTTTTCAATTTTCTGCCGAAGCTCTTCGGTATCGCGCTGGCCTTCGTCCTGTTCGCCGAGTTCCTTCTGAATCGCCTTCATTTGCTCGCGCAGGTAGTACTCGCGCTGGCTTTGCTGGACGCGGTCCTGAACTTCGGACTGGATTTTGTTACGCAACTGCTGGACTTCGAGCTCTTTCGCGAGATGCTGATTGATTTTCTCGAGTCTTACGCGGACGTCGGTGGTCTCCAGTGTGTCCTGCTTGTCAGGCGTCGAGAGCGAAGGCAGCGAAGACGCTATGAAGTCCACCAGCCTGCCGGGCTCTTCAATGTTCATCGCGACTGTCGAAAGTTCGTCGGACAATGTTGGTGAACCGGCCACGATCTGCTGGAACAAAGTAAGAACGTTGCGCTGCAAAGCTTCCACTTCCGAAGATTTCGGAGGAAGCGCTTCAGGCACGGTCTCGACCCGCGCCATCATGTAAGGCGTCAGCTGGGTAAATTCGGCGAGCCGCACGCGTTCCAAGCCTTCAGCAAATACAAACAGGCTCTGGTTCGGCATTTTGACAACTTTGTGGACGACAGCCAAGCTGCCTACCGTATAAAGGTCCGTGGGCTGAGGGGAGTCAATCCGGGCCTCGCGTTGGGCGACGACTACAATCGTTTTGTCTTCCCCTAAAGAATTAATGAGTTGCACCGAGCTTTCGCGACCAACGGTCAGCGGAAGTACGGCGTGGGGGAAAAGAACGGTGTCCCGAACTGGAAGTATCGGTAACGATTTATCTTTGTCTTGAGGCATATTCTTCTCTGCGCGGCTCGCGGACCGGATTGCCTGCGAAGTGGGCGCGCATTATACAATTTTTGTGAGTTGAGTGTATCTTACTCAACTTTGATGTTCGACCGTTCTAAAAGATTCATCGGCCGCGTTACAGAGGTAAGTTTCTCCCGAAGACTCAAGCACTTGGATTCTAAACCCGCGCAAAACGTTTGTGAAAAACGAAGGGTTGAGTGCAGGATTGGACGAAGGTTTTCGGAATTGGCTAAAGAAGTCAACAACCGAATTCAACTTTTCTCGTTTAGCAGCCGCTAAGCGATAGGTTCGAGATGTGTGGGCAGCGAAATATGACGAGGCGCAGGAAAGTTATCGTGGAGATCGCAACCAGCGCGGACGGCTACATCGCTCGCTTGGATGGAGATGTCGCATGGCTAGACCGCCCGACACCGAAAGCACACTATGGAATGGGCGCTTTCATGAAGAGCATCGATACCATCTTGTGGGGGCGAAAGACTTATGCAAAGGGAATTGAGATGGGCATGAAAAGCGGAGCGTTCGGCCCAAAAATAACGAATTATCTGTTTTCCCGCAAGCAACAGGGACCGCTATTGCCCGGTTTCGAATTCGTGAAAGAGCCGATCAAGCCCTTCACACAACTCTTGCGGGCGCAGCCGGGTAAGGACATTTGGATGATGGGAGGTAGCGAGATCATCGCTTCGTTTCTAGATGAAGAAGAAATTGACGAGTTCAGCATCCACGTGATCCCGATATTAATCGGCGAAGGCGTCCCATTGATCCAGCCGCGACACCGGTCCATTCCGCTCAAACTGCTTTCAACGAAGAAATTTTCAGACGGCGTGGTGCACCTGCATTACCGTATTCCCAGGCATAGAGGATCAGCGAAGAGGACCCCATGAAGCTGAATGGCTACTTGGCAAAAAGCACCGTTGTCGCCGCACTAGGTGGGCTGCTGTTCGGTTTTGACACGGTTGTAATTTCTGGAACCACGAGCGGATTGACTGCCACCTACGATCTTTCTCCATTCTGGAAAGGCTTTACGGTGGCAGCGGCGCTCTGGGGGACGGTAATAGGCGCGCTTCTGGCGGGTATTCCCGGAGACCGGTTTGGCCGGCGGGATAGCTTGCGGATCATGGCCGTGCTGTATCTAATCTCGGCAATTGGGTGTGCTGGAGCATGGAGCTGGACGGCGCTGGTCATCTTCCGATTTGTCGGAGGTCTGGGAATCGGCGGCTCCTCAGTTCTCGGCCCGATGTACATCGCCGAGATTTCACCTGCGAGCTGGCGCGGCCGGTTGGTCGGATTCTTTCAGTTCAATGTGGTGTTTGGAATTCTGGTCGCGTATCTATCGAACTACGCGATCGGTCTTCAACAATTTGGAGAGGCGGAGTGGCGATGGGACTTGGGAGTAAGCGCGATTCCCGCAGCGTTCTTTTTCGTGATGTTGTTCACCATTCCACGCAGTCCACGATGGTTGGTTAAAAAGCAACGCATCAACGAGGCTCGGGAAGTTTTGCGGATGACCGGAGAAATGAATTATGAGCGGGATCTCCAGGAGATCGCCGCATCAATTGATGCGGAGCATGGGCACGCGGATGAGCCGCTGTTCTCGGCGAAGTATCGGTTGCCGATATTTCTCGCGGTCTCGATCGCATTTTTCAATCAGTTCGCCGGAATCAATGCGATTCTCTATTATCTGAATGACATCTTTGCGAGCGCAGGATTCAGCAAACTTTCCAGCAGCCTGCAGGCGGTACTTGTTGGTGCGACGAACCTGATCTTCACAATAATTGCCATGTCCGTCATCGACAGATTCGGGCGGAAAAAGCTGTTGCTGATCGGTGCGGTAGGGACGGCGGCGTGTCTCGCCGGTGTCGCCGGAATCTTTGGCACGGGGCAACATACTGAACTGCTGATCTGGTTGCTGGTCGCCTACATCGCGTTCTTTGCGTTTTCGCAAGGAGCGGTGATTTGGGTCTATATCAGCGAGGTATTCCCGAATCGCGTACGGGCGAAAGGACAGAGCTTAGGGAGCTCCACGCATTGGATTTGCGCAGCAGTGATCTCGTTAGGCTTTCCGGCAGTGGCGCGGTGGTCCAAGCCGATGCCGTTTGTGTTTTTTGCGCTGATCACAGTCTTGCAGTTCCTAGTTGTGCTGCTTTGGTATCCAGAGACCAAGGGAGTTTCGTTGGAAGAGATTCAGAAGGAAATGTCGGTGGCGTAGTTTTCTATCCTGTCTTATTGGCAGCTTCGCGGGGGAGGGCGCCCGGCGCCACATTAAGCCTAAACTCCCAATTCTTCCTGCATCCATTCCGGTTCCGGCTTAGGTTCGGCGGTGAGATCGAGGACGAGCTTTTCCAGCACCAGGCGCTTGCTAGGTGGATTAGAGCGCACGGCAAGATCGGATTTTGCCACCAGCCGGATGGCGCGCGTGAGTTCGCGTTTAGATTTGTATCGACGAGCCTGGCGAATAATGTCTTCTGCGGCGAACGGAGGTACTCGAAATCCCTGCCAAAGTGCCGCCCACAACATGCGCTGGTCACGAACATTGCGTTCCAAGATCACAAGCATCTGACGGAAAGTTTTCGCGAGCATGTAAAGATGGCCGATGGCAGCTTCATCGCCTTCGCCGCTGGAAAGGATTGCATCGAGTATCTCCAATGCGCGCGCACGATCGCGCGCAGAGATTGCGTCGGTGAGTTCATACAGCGACCGCTGTTTAGCTGCCAGCACCATGGTTTCGACATCGCCGAGGGCGATACGTTTCTTCTCGCCGACGTAGAGAATCAGTTTGTCGAGTTCGTTCGAGATCATCATCATGTCGCCGCCTAGCGAATCAACCAGTTCACGGGCAGCGTCCGCCTCAACTTTCACCTCGCGCGTTCCGCAGTATTCCTGAATCCAGCGGACGGCATCGCTTTCTTCCACGCGGCCCAATTCGAGAATGGCGCAGTAACGTCCCATGGTCTCGCGGATGCGCTCATAGCGATCTTTGTCCGTGAGGTCCATGCGGCGTGCGTCCGCTGGAATGCTGATGTGATCGGCAATAAAGATCAGGACGGCACCGGGGTTGGGATCTTTTACGTATTGCTCAATCGCGTCGAGCTTGTCTTCGTGTGAACCCCGGCCGAACAGAGTCTTAACTCCCCGAACAAAAAACACCTGAAAGGGCGCCATGAGCGAAGGCGTTCGGGCACGATCGAGAACTTCAGCAAGGTCGGTGTCCGATAAATCGAAATCGAAAAGGCTGAATTCGCGCAGATCCGGTGGAACGAGGTGTTGCACGATCGCGTCCCGGCACTTTTTGCGGAAGAAAGCCTCATCACCAACGAAGACGTAGGCCGGACGCAGCTTGCGGCCTTCAACTTCGGAGACAAAGCGTTCAGCCTGGACGAAAGGACGCACTAGAAGGCCTCCAGAATATTCGAAACCAGAGTGCGCGCAAATTCACTAGAAAGGCGCTTGAAGGCAGGCGAATCTTCCTCAAAAAAAGTGCTCAATTCTTGCGGAACCTGATATTGCTCGCGGAACACATAGGAGGGGTTCTGATACAGAACTCTTCCCTTTGCGTCGGTAAGGGAGACGTTCATGCCGACTACGACGAGCACGGTGGAAGCGCGGCCAGTTCGTGAGTCGTAGGTGAGTGGGGTGGTGGAGGCGCTGAACACGGTGCCGCGCAAAGTGGCGTCAGCAGAACCAGGATCCGAGATTACGTGGTAGCTCGTGCGAGTGGTGAATTCTTTCACGACCGCCGCGGTGAGTGTCTGCTCGATCTTGTATGTCTGAGTTTGGTTGACGAACGCGGGAACTGCAAGAACACGAAGATTTGGAGGTAGTAAGTTGCTATGCCCGGCGGTGTGATAGCCGCATCCTGTGCTGAACGCGCATAAGAGCAGGACGAATCCCGCAGCGCGGATCACTGGATTTGTCCTTTCGGGCGAGATGCAGTCATGCTCTCGGCGGCCTCGACAGCATTCGACGCGGCGACTCGAAGATTGTCTGCGGCGGCCCAAATCCAAAGGCTGCTCTGATCCGCGCCGTCTGCAGTAAGTGAAGCCAATATGTCGTCTTGGCCAGCAGCACTCACGTTGCTGGGCGCGTCCTCCGACGTACCGACAACAGAAACGTGCTCGCCCTGCAGGGCCTCGGAAATTTGCGCCAAGTCCGCTGGGCGATCGAATTGGACGTTAAGGGAGACGCCGTGACCGTGAAAGATCGGCGCCTGAATAACCTGCAGCGATGGGACCGGTACACGGTCAGCCGTGATCTTGCGGTAATGCCTGATGATTCGGTCCCCGACAAACGCCAGACTCGATGAGGAATTCGCGCCAAATCGCGAAACCAGGTTGAACGCAACCTGCACATCGAAAACGCTCTTCGGGAGTTGCTGAAACGAGAGCAGGTTGACGGTTTGCTGATGCAGTTCGTCCATCCCCTTCTGCCCATATTCGGAGGCTGGTTCGAAAATGTTTGCCACTGCTCGTTTCACCGGAACAGCGGCAATAATGCGGAGCAAGAGCAAGCCCATCACGACTGCCGCTGAGTGCGCTACGACAACCGGAACCGGTTGTAACTCCGGTGTGATGCTCTGACCCAATTGGCGCTCGATCCACGGGGCGCGGACAACGGCACCCGATTCGTTCTCCAGCGCATAGGAGAGATCCACGAGCGCGCTGCCCGCATTGAGCGCCTGCTTCCAATTCTTCCGCGTGCAATCCGCGTCAGAGGCAAAGAATGTGAAGTCCACATGTTCAAATTGTTCGGAACGAATGCTTTGTATGAAGGTGACTTCGTCTTTCAACGTCTCGAGCTGGCCGAGAGCTTCATCGTCATCGAGGAGTTTGACCTCCGAAGACGGGAAGTTGCGCTGATCGAGGACGTCGGCAACTTCCTTACCTTTCAGTGATCCTGCGCCCACGATTGCAACCCGATAGGAGCCGGTTGCTGAATCGGCATGAGCTACACCCGCGGATTTGACATTCGAATTCATGAAATCTGTGATGCCTCGCTGTAGGGCGGGGGAGGGGGATTCCCGCGGCGCCGGAAGGTCCAATGCAGCCGCCAGAAGATGCCCGAGAACATGTAAGTCAGCGCGATTACAAAAAGTACCGGACCTGAGAAGAGGAAAATTCCGGCGAGCAACAGTCCGAAAATGACGATCAAGCGAAACGGTTGCCGCGCGCGCAGGTCAATATCTTTGAAGCTGTAAAAGCGCCATGTGCTCACCATGAGATAGGCGGCGAGCACAACCACAATAAGCCAGGTGAGGGACGATCCCCACCAAAGGAGTGGGTCCCCCTTTGAGAAATGCACAACGGCCGCAACAACACCTGCACCGGCGGGAATGGGCATGCCAACAAAATATTTCTTACCTGGACGACCCGGATTTGAAGGCTGCGGGTTGACCGAAATGTTGAAGCGGGCCAGGCGACTCGCTCCCGCGATAAGAAACAAGAAACTGGCAACCGCGCCCAGGCGTGGTAGAAGCGTCGCCATGTCAGGACGCGAAATCTGCGCCGACACCTGATGAAATCCCCAAGCCCATGCCAGCAAGGCCGGTGCGATCCCGAATGTAATAACGTCGGCGAGAGAGTCGAGCTCACGCCCGAAATCGCTGGTCGTGTTTGTCATGCGTGCAATGCGCCCGTCGAGCCCGTCGAATAGCACCGCGAAACCGATAGCCTTGGCGGCATTGTCAAAATGCCAGGACTCGGTAACAGGACTCTGGGTTGCGCTTGCAACCGCGTACGCCATAGCACCGTGAATGACGTGGAGAATCGCGTAGTAACCCAGGAGGACATTGGCCGAAGTAAAGAGCGAAGGCAGAATGTACATGCCTTTGCGGAAGCGGCGCGGGCGCTGGTCCTCTTTGCGGCGCATTGGATGGGGTGTGTGATCGTCCATTGAATTTCCTGCTTCAGCTCTTCCCTTGCCCATGCGCAGCAGTGCCAGCAAGTTCTGCTGCCTCGACTTTCAAAAACGCAAGAATGCTCGAGCCACCTTTTACATGATCGCCAGGGTGGACCTTAACCTCAGCACTGGGATCGAGTAACACATCAGTGCGGGAACCGAATTTAATGAGTCCGACTCGTTCGCCCCGCTCGACCTGATCTCCGATTTTTTTACTGAATACGATGCGACGGGCCAGCAAGCCAGCGATCTGCTTAAAAATCACGCGTTGCCCATCGCCTTCGACGGTCACGGTATTCTGTTCATTGCACTCGGCGCAGGCGGGATTCATCGCATTGAGAAATTTCCCTTCCTGATAACAGGCCCCGCGAATCACACCCGCGATAGGAGATCTGTTCACGTGCACGTTGAAGACGTTGAGAAAAATGCTGATGCGCTTATGACGTTTACCATCAAGCTTTATGTCGGCGACTTCCGTCACTTTGCCATCAGCCGGAGAGACGACTGCACCCGGTTCCGCTGGAACGATGCGGCGTGGGTCGCGGAAAAACCATAGAAAAAATGCGGCGAGCAGAACTGGAACAACGGCCCATGAAGGTCTGGTTAACCACCCAACAAGCAAAGCTGCCGCAAGCATTACGGCGCCGTAGTAATAGCCGTCACGCACCATCGGTTAGCTGAATTATATGGCAGGAATTGTCATTGCCGGAGTGGTTCGCGAAGGAATTGATGGCTTTGCGACACGCTGTCACAGGCAGCTAGATCGATTGCGGCGTGGACGCGTACCGCCGCACCGATTAGAATAGCACTACGATCCAGGTAAGCCTCCATTGCGCTTGCTGTTCAATGTGAAAAATCCTGCATCGAATGACGAATGGGCGCAATCCAACCAAAAGTGAGTGAACCGGTCAGCGATGAGCTGGTCCTGGTTCAACGGGCAAAAGCCGGGGACGTGGGGGCTTTTGAGGAGCTGGTCCGCCGTTATGACCGGAACGTCTTTCGCATCGCGCAGCATATTACGCAGAACCGCGAGGATGCAGAAGATGTTGTTCAGGATGCGTTTCTAAAAGCGTACAACAATCTCGCGCAATTTCAGGGTCAGTCGAAGTTTTATACCTGGCTGGTGCGAATTGCGGTCAATGAAGCGCTGATGAAATTGCGCCGGCGTAAACCGGAGCGAACCGTTTCCCTCGATGAGGATGTAAAAACCGAAGACGATTCGGTGCCGCGCGAAGTGGCTGACTGGTCACCGAATCCTGAACAGCAGTACACGCAGGCGGAATTGCGGGACATTCTGGACCGCACAATTCACGGGCTGCCGGCGACGTTTCGTACGGTGTTTGTATTGCGGGATGTTGAAGGTCTCTCAACTGAAGAAACCGCAGAAGCTCTGGATTTGAGCGTGCCTGCGGTGAAATCGAGATTGCTCCGTGCACGTTTGCAGTTGAGGGAACGTTTGAATAAGTACTTTCAGAGAAGGGACAGGTCGAATGGATCGCAGACAAAAGCTAGTGGAGATGGTACCCGGTGAAATGCTCTGAGTTTCTCCACGAATTAACCGACTACCTAGACGGCGTCATCGACGCCCCGACAAAGGCCGAACTTGAGGAGCACCTGGCTTGGTGCCACAACTGCTACGTTGTTTGCGATACCACGAAGAAGACGATTGAAATCTATCGGGACTCCAAGCTCTACGAACTCCCTGAAGATCTCGAAACCAAGCTGAGATCGGCGATTGCTACCCGTTGTAAATCCCACAGGAAGACCGGACCGGAAGGCACGGCACACTAACCGCCTCAATTCAAAGGGTCATTTGACTAAGGTGGTTCTACAGTATCTTCCCCGCGAGTCAACGAACCCTTTCCAGAGAAGCTGAATCTAAGTAGATGATGCTGCTCTCGTCTCCCAGACGTAGGACGGCATTGTGGAGGTAGAGAGATGTTCTCTCGGGTCGTGGACGCGTTCTTCGGCTGCTGGCACACTCGGTATAGTTTTCCGATAACCATTAAAAAGGGCCCGCGCAGTCGCGCAGCATTTGCGACAGGAACCTATGTCGTATGCCTGGATTGCGGGAAAGAGTTGTCATACGACTGGAAGCAGATGAAAGTGGTTAAGCCCCGCGCTGAGGGTACAGCCGTGCGGGCGCTTGCCACAAAAGAAGCTGCATAGGTTCGAGAATTGTAAATGAAAGAGGCGGGATGTAGATCCCGCCTCTTTTCAGTTGCTGCCTCAAAAACTCAGCTCTAATTGTTGTTGTCTTCCGGACGGCGTTTCAGAGTCGGCCGACCGTCGTCATCTGACCCTTTATTGTCAGTGCCGTTCTTATCGGTGGAAGAGGCCCGGCGCAAGGTCGGCTTCTTGCTGTCCTTTTCGTCGTTGAGCTTGTGACGGTTTTCAATCGCCGCGAGGCGTGATTTGACCTCGTCAAATTCGGAAGTAGTCACCACGTACTCCGCCTTCGCCGGCAATATTTTCGCAATTTCCTCCTGCGAGGCCTTAATCCGATCCGGAGTCTGGGGGTGCGTATCGAAAGCCTTTGAGATGGTACCGGGCTTTTTCTTTTCCATTGCCTGAACCTTCTCGAAGAAGGATATAAAGGCCGCCGGATCGTATCCGGCTTTGTACATATATTGAATGCCAAGGTAGTCAGCTTGCGCTTCGAACCCTCGGGAAAACTTCAGGAACGTGAGCGGAACCGCCAACCCCGCGCCTTCGTACGCAGCGTAGCCAATTGGACCGCCCATGAAAATCAGCGGAATGGTCATCATCTGCATCAGGTTGGCGCGAGTATTTTCTCGGGCAGCGTGGCAGGCAGCAACGTGGCCAATCTCATGCGCCATGACGCCGGCGAGTTCGGCTTCCTCGTCGGCCGCCAAAATCAGTCCTGAATTTACATAGAAAAAGCCGCCAGGCAGGGCGAACGCATTAATGTCATCGGAATCGATGACCTTGATCGTAAATGGAACCTGAGAGTCCGAGTTGCGTACGATGTTCTGGCCCAGGCGATTGATGTACTCGGAGACAACCTGATCGTTGATAACCTTCGATTGCGTTTCCACCTGCTGCGAAATCTGCTTTCCAAGTGCGATCTGCTTTTCCAGGCTGTACCAGTTTCCCATGCCGCGTGAGCAGCCCACGTTGCGATTCCCGATAGCGCTGACGTCATCAATACCGCCGTCGTGAGGTGCCTTGGTTGCGGCGGGTTCGACAGCAGCGGCGGTCGGGCCGCTGGCGGTAGGCGTTGCCGCATTCTTATCTTTGTCTTTGTTCTTATCTTTATCGGCTCCGAACGAGGGTAGCGCGAGGCAAGCCGATAACAGGATCGCCGCCGAAACTGAAAAGAAATTTTTCATGGTACCTCCAAATGCCCCACCAGGACCGCCGCACTCGATTATATCGCGCGGGCAGGGCAGTTCCCTGTCTGGTTGGACGCATCTTCTCCCTACAAAGTTACCCAGTACTATTCGATGTTAAGAGTGCGCCGTTCAATCCTCGAAAGTTGCAAAAGGTCTGTCAATACGAGAACATACCCGTTTGCCCAAAACTTCCCGAACACCCAAGGATGACGCTGGAATGCCTTCACGTCGACAAACTGCTCAAAATAAAACCAATAATTCGGAAATACAGCCGGCCAAGGGAAAACTTGGAGTAATGATCCCTGGAATGGGGGCGGTAGCAACGACCTTTGTCGCTGGAGTTGAAGCGGTACGCAAGGGTCTCGCGAGTCCCTTCGGATCGCTCACCCAAATGGGGACCATCCGGATCGGCAGGCGTACTGAAGGACGTTCACCTCTAGTGAAGGAATTTGTGCCGCTCGCTGCTCTCAACGAGATGGTGTTCACGGGGTGGGACCCGTTCGATGATGACATGTACACAGCGGCACGCAAGGCCGGAGTACTGGAACATGATTTAGTCGATCAGATCAGGCCCTTCCTAAGCTCGATTCGGCCACGCCCGGCGGTTTTTGACCGCAACTACGTAAAGAAACTCGATGGACATCACGTAAAAAAGGGCAAAAACAAGATGGAGCTGGCCGAGCAGGTGCGAGACGATATTCGCGAATTCAAGAAAAGCTCGGGGGCATCGCGGCTGATCACGATCTGGTGTGGATCGACGGAAGTTTACCTGCAGCCCACGGCGGTACATCAGTCAGTCAAAGCTTTCGAGAAAGCTCTGCACACAAATGATGAGGCGATCGCCCCCTCGATGATTTACGCTTACGCGTCACTCATGGAAGGCGTGCCATTTGCTAATGGAGCGCCGAACCTTACCGTTGACCTGCCGGTAATGCTGGAGCTTTCACGCAAGAATGAAGCTCCTATCTGCGGCAAGGATTTCAAGACCGGGCAAACTCTGATGAAAACGATTCTGGCGCCGGGATTCAAAGCCAGGCTGCTCGGCCTGAACGGCTGGTTTTCTACCAACATCCTGGGAAACCGTGATGGAGAAGTGCTGGATGATCCAGGCTCGTTCAAGACAAAAGAAGAATCAAAGTTGTCGGTTCTCGAACACATTCTCCAGCCTGAGCTTTATCCCAACTTGTATGGAAAGTTCAATCACGTGGTACGCATCAATTACTACCCGCCGCGCGGAGATAACAAGGAGGGATGGGACAACATCGACATCTTCGGATGGCTTGGATATCCGATGCAGATCAAAGTGAATTTTCTGTGTCGCGACTCGATTCTGGCTGCTCCCATCGTGCTTGATCTGGTCTTGTTTCTCGATCTGGCCCACCGGTCGTCACAACTAAGAGGACTCGGCATTCAGGAGTGGCTGAGCTTCTACTTCAAGTCGCCAATGACGGTACCGGGTCTGTATCCGGAGCATGACTTATTCATTCAATCGATGAAGTTGAAGAACACGCTACGGCATTTGAAGGGTGAGGAATTGATTACGCATTTGGGGTTGGAGTACTACGACTGATGTTCTGTTCAGAGCGGGCGTCCTCCCTCGACGCACACACTTCATTTCACATGGGCGAGCATTTGATCACCGTCATAGCTCGATGCCGCTCCTTCCCGGCGTTTACCTCCGGAACTTTCCTATTCCGAGATGCACCTCAAAAGTATTGATGCCTGGATTCAGGCGGCTGAGCCCGGCATCGGAAATATGTAAATATCGGCCTTCCACCGTCCACGCAAATCGCTCACGCAAGAAGTGAACTCCAAATGCCGCCGCGGGAGTGAAATTCACGCTAGAGGTACGAGTCGGGACATCGTGATTGGTAAAAAGAACACCGCCGCTCAGTTCGAGATAGGGCACGATTTGTCTACGCCGCCCGAAATTCCATTTCAGATTTAAAGGATTGAACCCGGCTCCGTAGGCGGTGTTTGCGCGTTGAAAGATCATATACAGCGGTACTGCATCGAGAGCGTATTCGAACCTCCCCCTCAAAAAGCTCGGGCCGTGCGAATCGAGCAATATCCAGCCGTAACGAAAGCCAACATCAAGAATTCCAGTATCGCCGCGGCCACCGGAAATGGAATGTCCGCCCGCAGTCCAGACCTGGAGTTCAGTACCTCCCTGCACTGGCCCGGTCTGTGCGGAAAGACCAACTGAGCAGAGACAAAGCAATACTGCCAAAAGACTGATAACCAAACTCGGCGTGCTGGAACAAGGTTCGGATGCTCTCATTTGCGCAGCAATCCTCGCTGACGCATCCAGTTCGCGAGCAACGTCGGCCATTGCCCAAGGACAGGGTCGGCTAAATCCAAGCCCACGCCATGAGGACCTTTTTGGAAAATATGCATCTCCACCGGCACACCCACTTTGTGTAATGCGAGATAGAAAGCGACCGAATTCTCAGCGGGAACAGTCTTGTCCGTCGACGTAGTGAAGAGAAACGTAGGAGGGGTTTGCGAAGTCACGTGCAATTCGTTTGATAACTCCTCCCGCAACTTTATATCGGCATCTGGGCCGAGCAGATTTCGTTCTGAACCGGAATGAGAGTATGGCGCCACAAACGAGATCACCGGATAGGCAAGAATCAAAAAATCGGGCCGGCAACTCACTCGATTAACCGGATCGGTAGCGCTCGGGTCACCATTGTCGAAATGCGTGGCCGCAGTCGAAGCAAGGTGACCGCCAGCCGAGAATCCCATAAATCCAACACGGTCCGGCCGAACCCCATATTTCTTAGCGCGCGAACGTACGAGTCTGATCGCACGCTGGGCATCACCCAACTCGATGGGGTGGTGATATTTCGGACCCAACCGGTACTTGAGGACGAAGGCTGTTACGCCGAGCGAGTTCAGCCAATTCGCGACTTGCCGGCCTTCGTGATTTATGGCCAGTATCCTGTAACTGCCTCCCGGCGCGACAATCACCGCCGTGCCTGTCGAACCCGGATTAACTGAGGGATAGAGAGTCAGGGTCGGGTTGTCCGCGTCTGCCGTGCCCAAAGCCCCGGGGACGTTGTGCTCCCACAAAGGGAAAGTCCGAGGCTCGGCGAAAAGATTGCGTGGATTTTCTGCAGACTTGGTTTCTTGGGATGCGGTTTCCATTTTCGGACCGCCTTCCTGAGCAAGGGCCTGCACAATTAGAAGCAGGAAAAAAACAAAAATAGTGAGGGAGATCTTCACACAAAATCCTTGAAATAAGCCTTTGGAATTGACGGATGCATTCGTTAGAGGCCCAGGCCCCCGTCCACGAACATGATCTGTCCAGTGATGAATTTTGGCGCATTCGCGAAAAATAGTACGGCGGCTGCAACGTCGCCGCCACTTCCATTGCGCCGCATCGGTGTTCGACTGGCCATGTCGGTCATCAAGGTTCTTGTGATCCTTTCCCCAAGATCGATCATGCCCGGAGCTACGCAGTTTACCGAAATCTTAGGGGCAAGGGCCTTAGCCATGGCCTTGGTCAGCATATGAAGCGCAGCTTTCGATGAACAGTAGTGCACATGCCCGGCCCAGGCGCGGACTCCGCCGAGAGAACCGAGATTGATGATGCGGCCCTTGCGAGCACGTAGGAGCGGGAGAGCTCTTTGGGAAAGTAGAAATGGGCCGCGGACGTTGGTGGCGAAAATGGAATCCCATCGCTGCAGTGAGATGTTTTCGAATGAAACCGTCTCGTAAGCGCCTGCGTTATTGACGAGAATATCCAGACCGCCGAATTTCTTTCGTATTGTGGTTATGGTGGCGTCGACATTCTTTCCATCGGTAACATCGCAGTGGATGTCCAAGCTTCGGACACCGAATTCCTCTAGTTCTTTGACGGTCCGCTTCGCTTCTTTTGCCGCCTTGAGATAAGTGATTGCAACGTCAGCGCCGCTTTCAGCCAATGCCAAGGCAGAGGCCCGACCCAGGCGGATCGCTCCTCCTGTGACCAGAGCGACTTTACCCGCGAGCGCCAGGCGATTCGCCATTGCGGGATTGTACAGTTTTCTGAGATTGCTCTGCGCAAGACGATTTGTGGTCTTTGAACAGCAGAGAAATCGTTTTGACGACCAACACTGGAATGCTGTGCGGCACCGCGACTGACTAAATATTTCAGCTAAACGCTAATTGGACTTGGAGCGGAGCGATTCAAGACGCACTTGCGCTTCATGAAAACCAGGCGCCACCTGCAAGGCATGGCGATACGCAACAGCAGCTTCGCCAATATTTCCTTGCTCTTCGAGGATGCGTCCCATCCAGAAATAGGCGGTCGGTGAACCTTTCATTTGCGACGCGCGAGTGAAATCCTGCAGCGCTGCACTTAAATCGCCTTCGTTAAACTTGGCCATACCCCGACCTAACAGACTATTGACCTTACCCGGATTGATCTGCAGGGCTGCGTCAAACTGCTGCACTGCAGCCGCACTATTTCCGGACTGCAGCAGTATTGCACCCAAATTATTGTGTGTCTGTGCGAGTTCGGTTCGGTCGGTGGCGTATTGCAATGCAAGAGAGTATTCCCGAATCGCCTCATTGATTTTGCCTTGCATTTGCAATAACGTGCCCAGATTGTAGTGTGGAGTAGAAACCTTAGGGTTGATTCGTGCGGCGGATTGAAAGTGTTCGGCGGCGAGTTCAGGACGTCCAAGTTCAACCAGGGCTTCACCAAGGTTGTCCTCCGCAATATCATTGCTACGTGTGACCTCAAGCGCGCGACTGAACAGCGTGTAACTGTTTCTCCAGTAATGAATCTCCCGGTAGGAAACGGATGTGTAAGCGAGAATCACTCCGATAGCTGCCGTGGTAACAATCGGAAACGAAAATCTTTCGCTTGAGAGCAGATCTGCACTGAGCCAAGTTGCAATCACAAAAATCCCAATTAAAGGAAGGTAGGCATAGCGGTCTGCCCAGCCTTGCCTTCCGACCTGCACAATGCCGATGACAGGAACCAGAGTACCGATAAACCATAGCCATCCGAAGACCAGATATCTTTTGCGACGATAATGCCAAATCAGCGCGGTAATGGTTCCGATGAGAGCCGCCGACAAAAAGACCTTCCAAATTGCGAGTCCGCCTTCCGGATGAGGATAGAAGACCGCGAGCTTCGAAGGCCAAACAGCCTTGAACAAATAGACAGCATACGAATAAATTGCGTTCCTGAACCGCCAGTTGAATGGGAGGACAGTCGCACTGCCTAAGGCGCCTCCAGTACGCTGTGCGTATACCGTGACCACTGCACTGCATGCCGACATGAAAAACAGCGGTATTTTTTCGATGATGAGCTTCGAAAATGCCGTTTTGGATTTTGTATTCGCGATCCTTGCAAAGGGCCAGTAGTCGGCCAATAACAGCAGTAAAGGGAAAGTGATGGCCATCGGTTTCGACATCAATGCGAAGGCGAAAAGAACCACCACGAGCCAATACCGACCGGAGGAACGACGACGAACGTAGCGGCCCCACGCGACAAACGACAAGAGCATAAACAGCATGGAGAGCAAAGCCTTGCGTTCTGAAATCCAAGCTACGGATTCGACATTTAGCGGATGCACCCCAAACAGTGCCGCGACTACAGCACTCGAAATTGTGGAACCTGTGGCAGACCTCAGTATCCAAAAGACCAGCAGAACGTTACAAAGATGCAGAAGGATATTTGTGAAATGATGAGCGCTAGATTTCAGCCCAAATAATTCCACATCTGCCATATGTGAAAGCCACGTCAGCGGATGCCAGTTCGCTTCCTCGGTTGAAGTAAAAGCCCAGACTATGTTTTTCCACGAAATTCCCTGCAGGACATGCTGGTTGGCAGTGACGTAGGCTGGGTCATCATAGTTCAGAAACTGATTCCGTAAGCACGGCAGATACAAGATCAGCGTGAGTAGGGCAAGAGCGATAGCGAGAATTAGAGCGCGGCGGTTCTTCAGATCCTTAATAAGCTTAGCTGTGCAATCGGTTGGAGAAATGCGTGGCATGTAACCTTTATTCAGTTGGATTGTATCCATGCATACGCCTTCGCGATCATTACTAACGTTTATCGAGAGGCTGATTCTCTAGAACAACTTCTCAGACAGCATCCGGATTTGTGTATGGAAATAGCTTACTGGCTCTGCTAGACTCGGCGCGATGTCCCTCCTGCGTGAAGTCATCGTGTATTCCCGCAAAGGATGCCACCTTTGCGAAATCGTAAAAGAGAAGCTCACGAAACTGGAGCGGCGGGGCGGTTTTCGCTGGCGGGAGGTGGATGTCGAAACAGACGATCAACTAAAGCGGCAGTTCACCGATGAAGTACCTGTCGTCTTCATCGACGGTCGCAAAGCCTTCAAGTACCGCATGGATGAGCAGGAATTCCTGAAGAAATTGGCCATGTGAATACTCTACACAGCTTCTGCCCGGCTTTCCCGTGGTAAATCTGAAAACGCATCATTTCTCGATTGTTAAGCATCCTAAGACTAAGGTGACCCCTGGCGTGACTTGCGAACCGGGAATACCTAAGTTTTTGTTTTTGCACGTGTTATACTGCACAAAATCAGCCTGCCTGGGCAGCGTCGAGTCTAGGCGCGAGGAAAATTGAAGATGGCCCGCAGTTCTCACCGCTCTTCCCTGCTAATTATTTTGTTTTTGGCCGTATGCGGATTTCTGGGAATGGTGTTTGCCCAAAAAAATCCCGCCACAGCTCACGACAGCGACTCCGATGTCAGTCAAAGCCTGAAAGAGTTCACGGAGGTGTATGACATCGTCGAGCAGAACTATGCCGAGCCGGTAAGTCCTGATAAAGCCATCTACAACGGCGCAATTCCGGGAATGCTACACGTGCTCGATCCGCACTCGAACTTTTTTGATCCGAAGTCGTATTCCTTGCTGCGGGAAGATCAACGCGGCAAGTACTACGGCGTGGGAATGACAGTCGGCCCTCGCAATAACAAAGTGATCGTGATCGCGCCCTTTGCGGGGACGCCTGCATACCGCGCAGGGATTCATCCGGGGGACATCATCGCTGCAGTGGACGGCAAACCTACGGACAATATGACGACCAGCGACGTAGCTGATCTATTGAAGGGACCCAAGGGAACCACCGTCCATATCACGATTCTGCGCGAAGGTTCCGAGAAGCCCCTTGAATTCGCGGTGGTGCGTGATGAAATTCCGCGCTACAGCGTAGATTTGCATTTCCTGATCCGTCCGGGGGTCGGGTACATGCACATTGCGCAATTCAACGAGACTACGGACAAAGAGGTACAGGAGGCTCTGGACAGCTTTAATCAGGGCGGAGAACTGAAGGGCTTGATCCTCGATCTGCGTCAAAATCCCGGCGGGCTATTAAATGAAGGGGTTGGAGTCGCGGACAAGTTCCTACATAAGGGCCAATTGATTGTTTCTCATCACGGGCGATCTTCACCGGAGCGACGTTATACGGCGATGCACGGCAATGGTGGACACGATTACCCGCTTGTAGTGCTGGTAAATCGTGGGACGGCTTCGGCGGCCGAAATTGTTGCGGGCGCCATTCAGGACCATGATCGAGGACTCGTCGTTGGCGAGACTACATTCGGCAAGGGCCTGGTGCAAACGGTTTATCCGCTCTCGAATGATACTGGACTGGCGCTGACCACGGCGAAATACTACACCCCGAGCGGACGGCTGATTCAGCGCGACTACAGCAACGTCTCTCTTTATGACTACTATTTCGACCGGGACGGCATCAGTGACACGACGAACAAAGAGGTGAAGCTCACTGATAGCGGACGTACGGTTTATGGCGGGGGAGGAATCACTCCTGACGTAAAGATCGACCCAATCAAGGGCAATCGTTTCCAGGACACTCTGCTGCAGCACTACGCATTTTTCAATTTCGCAAAACATTACATCAATACCCACCACGTAACAAAGAGCTTCGAAGTGGATGAAGTTGTAATGCAGGACTTCCGCAAGTCGCTCGATGCAGACAAGGTTTCGTATACCGAAGCAGACCTGGTCCAGAACGATGAGTGGATCCGGTCGAATATCAAGAGCGAGATTTTCGTGGATGCTTTCGGTCAGGAAGAGGGATTAAAAGTCAAGGCACAGACTGATCCCGAAGTGCTGAAAGCTTTGGACCTGTTGCCGCAAGCGCGAGCTCTTGCCGAAAATGCAAAGAAAATCATTGCCCAAAGGAACAGCGCGAGTCTGAACCGCTAAACGGATCTGACCGTTGCATCGGCTCTAACATTGAGCACATAAAAAGCAGCTCATTACTGGGCTGCTTTTTCTTTTGCATTAATCTCTTCTCGAATTTTCGGCTGCCCATTAAAATCTGAGAATCTTGCCCACGGTTCTCTGGATAACAGCCGCCGCATTTGCGCTTGCAGCCGGAATCACCGATTTGAGGTGGCGCAAAATTCCGAATTGGCTCACCTACCCAGCGATACCTGTTGCCATCGGTCTTCATTGGGCTACAGCGGGAAGACACGCAGCATTATTGTCGCTGGCCGGCGCAGCAGTTGGCTTGGGAGTACTCTTGCCATTTGTTCTGTTGCGCCAACTAGGCGGGGGGGATTGGAAGCTGGTTGGCGCCCTGGGGGCTTTTTTCGAGACAAAAAGATTGATCCTAGTGCTATTCCTGACGCTGCTCATTAATCTGGTGATGGCAATCACGCTAGTGATCTGGAAGAAGCGTTTGTGGCAGACCGTGCGAAATGTCGGGCGCATTTTGCTGGCATTTCTTACGCTTCGACTCCCTGGGGAAGATTTGACGATCGACAATCCTGAAGCAGCGAAGGTCCCCTTCGGGATTGCCGCAGCCATCGCAGTCCTGCTCTACGTCTCAGGTCAGCAATGGATTGCGTTCTGAATAAGGAGTCTTACAACTAGTTCTGCGGCGGATCTGCATTCTCCGGCTGTGACTGTGGAACGTCGTCCGGCTGCGGCTGCGGAACTTCCTCGGGCTGCGGCTCGACTTGTGGCTGGATATCGACATTGCCGGCTTGCGAATCATCCGGTTGAGAGTTGTTTGCAGCGGACGCTGGCGCGTCACTCGGAGCATATTGTGGGAACCCGGCTGATTTTGGAGTAAGAATGATGCTGTGCAACGCGCTCGGATCGTTTGCTGAGCCCACGACCACAAAGTTGAGATCGGAGCCATTCAATAACTGGGAGAGCACTTCGCTGGGGGTGGCTGGCCCTATGTCGGCAACCACAGAATCCTGTCCTGCGCCCGGAGGAATTGATATCTCCGCTCCAGTCTGCTTCTGGATCTGAAAAAGTACTTCAGACAGAGGAGCGTCATGCGTGTGAACTTCCAGTAAACCATTCGAAAACAGGATGCGTACCGGACTAACTGCTGCAGGGGTCTCCTGTGTAGTCTTTTGTGTAGTCTTTGAAACCACAAATGGATCCCGGTGGGCAGAGGGGTTGGTAGCAATTGCACCAGAGACCCAGCCGATGGTCGGAGCGGGAGCCGCAGTATCTTGTGTTGCGGAGGGGCTTGCCCCAAGGGTCACACTGAAGCCTGAGGATGTCGGCGCGATACGATACCACTGCGGCGAATTAAGGTCGAGCACGATCCGTGTAACCGGTGGAGTGCTTGAAAAAAGACCCACCCGAATGCGTTCAACTTCGCTTCGGCTTACATTTCGGTTGCGGAGAGTCGCGGCCGGTACAGCATCAGGAATATCGATGACGAGACGCTCCGGATCACTGACAATTTGGGCTTGCGGTACAACGCGGGAAGTGGTCTCGACTTGAAATTGGAGCGGATCGCCTGCGCCAACTTCGATTCTTTGGACAACCGTTCGTGACGCTGCGGGCGCCGAAATCGGCGCCAAAAGCAGCGCCGAAAACATAATCAGAAGAGGTTTGGGGGGGAGTTGCATGATGCTGAAAGGATTCTAGCAGTCGAAGCACGACGTCAATTTACACTTTGGTACTAGCACCCTCTTAGAGGAACGGCCTTTGTGCTGCTTCCATTTGTAGAAGGTAGCAGCAGTTTATATTTGAAGCGATGAAATCCAAGCTCAACAATTCACCTAGAACCGGTATTGCCATTATGGCGGCGGGCAAGGGCACACGCCTCAAGTCGCGCCATCCCAAGGTGCTGCATGAAGTTGGAGGCAAGCCACTCCTGGCGCATGTAATCGCGGCTGCACAAAAGATAATTCCGGCTGAAGGTATCTACGTGATCGTCGGACACGAGGCAGATAAGGTGCGGCAAGCCGTGCAGGCGACTGGTGTGCAATTCGTGTTGCAGGAACCACAGCGTGGCACCGGACACGCGATCATGTGCGCAATTCCATCGCTCGAAAAATATGATCAGGTGATAGTACTTTCGGGAGATGCACCGCTCATCAGCGCGGAAACAATCAGGAATTTGCGGGACTTCCATCAGAAGAAGAGACCTGCAATGACAATTTTGAGCGCGCGTCTTGAAAATCCGTTTGGATACGGCCGGATCATTCGTGACAAGAATGGCGACGTAAGAGAAGTCGTGGAAGAAAAATCTTGCACGCCAGCGCAGAAAAAAATTCGGGAGATCAATTCAGGCTTTTACGTTTTCTCCACAAAACTCCTCGTAGAAAATCTGAAACGATTAGACACCAACAATCCGCATGGGGAGTACTACCTGACCGATATGGCGGCAGCGCTGCGGAAAGCCAAGCAGCGCGTTGGCGCTGTAGAGACAAGAAACCCCTCAGAAATTCTCGGCAGCAATACGCGTGCGGAACTAGTTGAGCTTGACCGGAAGATACGGCTTGAAAAGTGTATGAAACTGATGGCGGAAGGCGTCACAATTTTCTATCCGGAAACCTGTGTTATTGACTCTGATGTTGAAGTTGGTCCTGACACAACAATTGAAGCTTTTGTACAACTGCTCGGTAATACCCGTATTGGCAGTGACTGCCGGATTCGCTCGTACTCCGTGATTCGAGAGTGTCAGATCGCAGACGGAGTTCTTGTGCGGCCAGGATGCGTGCTCAGCGAGTCTGTTATTGCCGAAACAGCCGAAGTTGGGCCCTTCTCACACATGCGCGCTGGCACTGACATTCGGGAAGGGGCACATATCGGCGCGTTTGTAGAGACCAAAAAAATCCGGATGGGTAAGCGTTCAAAGGCTAACCATCTTACATATCTCGGTGATACGGAGATCGGTGAAGGCGTCAACATCGGAGCTGGGACCATTACGTGCAACTATGACGGGGTACACAAACACAAGACCACGATTGAAGACGGCGTGTTTGTTGGCAGTGATTCGACGCTGATCGCTCCGGTAAAGTTGGGAAAAGGAGCTTACATCGCGGCGGCCTCTTGCATCACCGATGATGTACCCCCTGAGGCCCTCGCATTGGGGCGCGCGCGGCAAATTGTGAAGGAAGAATGGGTCACAAGACGAGGAAAAGGCAAGAGCGAACACCAGGGGCATTAACGAGTCGTCCGAACGCATAACTGCGCGAGGTTCCAACCAGTTGGCAACAGCACTGCACAAGCCTTGCGTTGACATTTCCACAGGAGAAGGTTCAAACTACCCCTCTGCCTGGAGACTTCGTCCGATCCAGACAGCAAATCATGATGTCTGCCGTTGACCAAATTCATTGAAACGCTCATTTATGGCCGGAAACCGGTGCTCCTACAATCTGGATTCGACTCTGGAGACCGTGGATCAGGCGGAGCAAACTGCGAGCCGTATAGCAAGCGAGACAGGGTTCGGCGAAGACGAGGTAATGCAAATCGCTATGGCGGTCCGTGAGGCGGCAGTGAACGCAGTGCTGCACGGAAACGCCTATGATCCAGAAAAGAAAGTCGCACTTGAATTCGAGCGCACCCCGCAGGACCTGGTGATCACGATAAGAGATCAGGGAAAGGGATTAAATCTGGCGAATATCCCAGATCCGCTTGCGCCAGAAAACCTTTTAAAAACATCGGGTCGCGGAATTTTCCTGATCCGGTCGTTTATGGATGATGTCAAGATACACCCGTCCAGCACGGGCACAGAAATCAAACTTATCAAGCACGTCCACGGCGAGACCGGGGGCGGCAAGGAGGCTTCCCAGTGAATTTGAAAATCAGCACGCGCCAGGTTGACGGCGTTGCCATTGTCGATTGCAGTGGACGTATCACCCTGGGCGAAGGCAGCGTCGTGCTTCGCGACACGGTCAAAGATCTGCTCGCAAAAGGGCAGAAGAAGATTTTGCTGAACCTTGGCGAAGTCAACTACATCGACAGCTCAGGCATCGGCGAACTGGTCAGCGCATACACAACCTGTAAGAACCAGGGCGGCGAACTGAAGCTGCTGAATCTCACAAAGAAAGTGCACGACCTGCTGCAGATCACAAAGCTCTACACGGTGTTTGACGTGAAGGACGATGAGGCAGCGGCGGTCAAGGCATTTCGGTAAGGGCTTGAGTGGCGCGCGCGGGCGCGCCACTCGCTCTCTACTCTCTTCTTCTTCCTTATGAAATTCCAATTTGGGAAGATTGTCTGAAATTTTCTGACCCAATTGGGATACGTTTTCTCGAATCACAACTACAATTTGCGCATGATCCGCAGCGCACTTATTGTGGCACTATGTTTCCCTTCCTTGTGCTCAGCCGCTTGCCTGCCATTTGATCAGGCACGTAGTCATCTTGGCGAGACACGGTGCGTGAGTGGAACGGTAGTGCGTGTGCAACAAGGGAGCCGAGGCGTTCACTATCTGGATTTTTGTGAAGATTATCGTCTCTGCACGTTTACGGTTGTCATATTTCCATACGACTTGAAAAGAGTCGGCGATGTGCGGCAGCTTGCGGGAAAGTCAATCGAGATTCACGGCGAAATCAAAGAGTACGACAACCGGGCGGAAATCATTCTCGAGAACGCCAAGCAGTTGGCCGGGAATGCAATTCATCTTCCGCCTCTACCGAAGACCTTTGATGTTGAGCAAAGGGGCCATTTCAGCGCGGGATCAGCGCACGCCAAGGCCAGCAGGTACAGTCGCAAGAAGAAAACAAGCCCAACATTGCCGGCTGAATTTCCGGAAGATGCCGAAGCCGACTAGAGCAAAAGCATAACCACAGAGAGCACAGGGTTACACAGAGCCCACACAGAGGTGGCACTGTGTTCTACACCAAACCTTTCTTCAACTCAGCAAGTGGGTATCGTGTACCGCGCCACTCGATGCTGCCGTTCAAAATTGCGGAAGTCATCGATCGAAGTACGGTGTAAATGAAGAGGACTGTGCCGACTGGATGCAGGAAGAAATACCAGGGACGAATGTCCGAGTAGAACGACATGCCGATATATAAAAACAAAATAGAGGCGAGCGCGATGGCATACAGTAGGCGCGGCCAGCCATTCGCGCAGAAAACTCCGGCGAATGGCACCAGATTGAACAGCGCAGCCAGGATACAGAAACCAATTGCTCTCCACCATTGGAACGAAAGCACGGCATAAAAGTTTTTCGTCAAGTTTCGCACGACGCCAAGCGCGCCCTGTGCCCAATGAATTTCAAGCAGATCGTCTCCGAGCACGTTGCGCTGACGGAAGCCGGCATTCTTGATAACTTTGCCGAGCTTCATATCGTCCACAACTTCGAAGCGCAATGCTTCGTACGTACCGATGGATTCATAAACGCTGCGTCGCACCAGGTTGAATGCACCGACACCAATGTGGTCTTTGGCTTTGGGGTCCGCGACTTTCCAAGGACGGTGTCCGAAGACAAACATGAGCTGAAAAAATGCCAGCATCATCTTTTCTCCCGGTCCCTTCATAAGCGTGCGGGGAAAGAGCACAACATGATCGGCGTGCTCGGCTTCAGCATAGGCGATGGCGCGGCGGAGGCAATCAGGCCGGAACATAATGTCGGCATCGGTAAAGAGCAGCCAGTCGCTTGTGGTTTGCCTTGCAGCTGTCCACATGGCGTGTGCTTTTCCCATCCAGCCGGGTGGAAGATACCCGATGTGAATTATTTTCAGACTTGATTTGGACGGGCGGGAACGCTCCTCGCGCCATGTGTTTATTGGTCTAAGAGTCGCCAGCTCATCCATGATTTGCCCGGTTCGGTCAGTTGAGCGATCATCGACCGCAATCACTTCATAGTCGGGATAGTCGAGCGAGAGTACCCGAGTAAGCGCTTCGCCAATTGCTTGCTCCTCATTTCGAGCGGGAACAATGATTGTAAGACTGGGAGTGCCGGATGGAGTCACAGGATTGCGGTCCCATTCAGGTCGAGAAATATTTACGAGAGTGCGGACGCCGATGCTGGTGTCAATAACGCGAGACAGCCAGATCAAGGCCAACAACGTGCCAGTGATCCAGTGGAAATAGCTCATCCGGCATGGGCCTGCGCGGGGCGAGGCTTCGCGTCGGCGGCGACGGCGGGCGCAAAACGCATTCCGTAGAAGAGTATTGCAGCAGAAATAACCATTGCTACGACCGGCAAGATGAACGCCGCCTGCAAAGAATGTCGATCAGCAACCCATCCCATCATGGTGGGCGATGGAACGTCACCCAAGAGATGGTATGTGAATATCCCAACCGCAATCGCCGTGGCACGAATGTGCGCGCCGACCGAGTTTATGATTGCCGCGTTAAGCGGCGACGTATTGAGCAGGAGTAGAAAAGCCGCGATCGCAATAGCAGGCAACATCATGGGGCCGGGTTTGAATAAAGCGACGATCATAAACGGCACGCCCAAGGCCATGCTCGCTGCGGAGACAAAGTAATAAGAACTCTTCATCTTCGGCAAGAGATAGTCGCCTAGCCAGCCGCCGGCGAGCGAAGCAAGAATGCCATCAACAACGACGATTAAGCCGAACATCTCATTGGCAGATTCGAGTGTGTATCCGCGGGCGCGAGAAAGAAACGTTGGCATCCAGACCTGGATACCGCCGAGCGCGTATGTCATTGCGGACATACCGAGCACAGCCGTCCAGAACGCCGGGTTGTGGGCCAGTCCGCGTACGGTGCCACGCTCACGAGTTTCCGCGACCGAATCGAAGCGGCCACGTTCCGGCTGCGGAACGAAAAGAAGAGCCAGCGCAAGCAGAAAACCGGGAGCAGCAGCGATATAGAACGGAAAGCGCCAACCATAATGTGGACCGAGTTTGCCGCCCAGAATATAGCCTGCGGCAGTACCAACTGGGATCGCGAGATAGAAGATGCCAAAGATGCGCCCACGCTTGTTTTCAGGAAAAAGATCAGCGACGAAAGTGGGCGCGATGGTCACAAATGTTGCTTCGCCGATTCCCACCAGCGTGTGCCGAAGGAGCAGCTCGTGATAGGTGTGCGTCACGGCTGTGAGCAGCGTCAACCCGCTCCAGAAGAATGCGCCTAGCACGATGATGAGCTTGCGCGAGTACCGGTCGGCCAAAGGTCCGGTGAAAGGCGCAGCAATCATGTAGAAACCGAGAAAGGCACTTGTGAGATATCCGACCTGCGTATTGGTGAGATTGAACTCGCCCTGAACCAAAGGCTGAACGGCAAACAAGACAGAGCGATCGATGTAGTTCAGGAAGTTCAGCGCCGTGAGCAGTACGAGCGCGGTCCAAGGATAGAGTTTTGTTTGGGCCACAGGAGAGATATAACACGCGGAACCGTAACTAGAGGTTACCCTCGGCTGTTCCCTTTTGGCCTCGGCCAACGTGCAACGACGACTGTCGAAATTCCACCGCGCGGACGAAAATCGCCCTTGACCTCCGCCCAAACCGGACGCGCCCAGCGCATGACATCTTCCAGCACCTGGTTCACAATGTTTTCCTGAAAAATTCCCAGGTTGCGATACGACTGCAAGTACTCCTTGAAGGATTTCAGTTCGAGGCACTTTTTATCAGGCATGTAGCGGACCGTGATGACGCCGAAATCGGGCAGACCGGTCTTCGGACACACCGACGTAAACTCGGGATCGTCGATGACAATCTCGTAACCTGGAAACTGGTTGGGCCAGGTTTCGATTTCGGGGAAGCGGGCCTTTAGTCCTGCTTTGGCGTGTTCCAGCGTATAGCGCGGCTTCGGCATGATTCATTTTAACCAGAGACTGCAGGCAATAACTGTCGGCAAATTTGTTGCATATTTGCTACAAACCCCTGCATCTAAACGGTTAATTGCTCCTCGCACAGACCGATACGTGCAAGTGCTACAGTATTTTTAGATCAACCAAATGGCTCAAAATGGCAGAAAAACCGGCTTTTTTGCGCGCCGGCAGTGGATTTTGTGGGCCGGCGGCATTGTAGTCGCCGTTATTCTGCTGGCATCGTTTGCCTCGCGTGATGATTCTGTGCCAATCACTACTGCCAGGGTCTCACGTGGCGATATACGAAGCGTGATTTCTACAAACGGCAAGGTTGAGCCCATTACGAATTTCGAAGCCCATGCGCCTATCGGCACCACCATTAAGAGAGTTCTTGTAAAAGAGGGAGACCACGTAAAAAAGGGACAGCTGTTGATCGAGTTGAACTCGGCCACTGCCGAAAGCCAGGCGGCACAGGCGCTCGCACAGATTCGGGCGTCAGAAGCGGATGTGAACTCCATTGAGCACGGCGGCACTCAGGAAGAGGTGTTGACGGTGCAGGCGCAGTTGGTGAAGGCACGGGCCGACCGTGATGCGGCACAAAGAAATTTTGACGCGCTCAAGAGGCTGCAGCAGAACGGCGCCGCTTCACAAGGTGAAGTACAGGCCGCGCAAGCGCAGCTTGCAACAGCAGAGGCACAGGTCAAGTTACTCCAGTCGAAGCAACATGAACGTTACTCGCAACCGGAGATTTCCAGCGTAGAGGCCAGAAAATCTGAGGCGCAGAGCGCCTATTCCGCGGCGCAGGATGTGCTTAAGCAAGTAATCATTCGCGCTCCGTTTCCTGGCGAGGTCTATTCGTTGCCGGTCAAGCAGGGCGGATATGTGAATCCGGGTGACCTGATCTTACAGGAGGCCGATCTTTCCAAGGTAATGGTGCGCGCCTACGTGGACGAACCAGACGTTGCGCGTTTGCAGCGCGGACAGAATATTGAAGTGAGCTGGGACGCAGTGCCAGATCGGATATGGACCGGTGTCGTAAGCACGATTCCAGCATCGGTAAAGCTGCACGGCACGCGCAACGTGGGAGAAACAACCTGTATTGTGCCGAACCAGGATTTCAAGCTGCTGCCCAACATCAATGTGGGTGTAACCATAGTGACTGCGGAGCATAAAGGAGTTCTCCTCATCCCCAGGGAGGCCTTGAGGCTAGATGATGGACAACCATATGTGTACATCGTGACCAACAATGAACTGCAACAGCGGACGGTTGAAACTTCGATTTCAAATCTAACCTTGGCGGAAGTCAGTGGCAACTTGCCGGAGGGCACGAAAGTCGCGCTCACGGCAACGAATGCCAAACCCTTGCATGATCATCTTCAAGTGAGAGTGGTGCAATAGAATGCGTTGTTTGTTGTCGATCCTTGCTGTCAGTTTCTTTTCTGTTTCAATCGCAACCGCGGGGGCAAACGAAATGGGCCCTTCGCTAATCGCGAATGGCCAGGTGGACCAGGCCATAGCGGCACTGCATGGCCAGATCAGCACATCGCCAAATGATGCCTTGGCGCATAATCTCTTGTGCCGGGCATATTTCAGTCTCGGAGACTGGGACAGCGGAATTGCCGAATGCGAGAAAGCAGTATCTATTTCGCCCAATAACAGCAACTTCCATTTGTGGCTGGGCAGGATTTATGGCGAAAAAGCTGATCAGGCAAATTTCATAACCGCCGCCGGACTGGCGAAGAAGGTACGGCACCAGTTTGAGATCGCAGTACAGTTGAGCCCTAACAATGTGGAGGCGCGCAGCGACCTCGCGGAATTCTATCTTGAAGCTCCCGCCATCGTCGGTGGGGGGAAAGACAAGGCGGAAGCACAGGCAAACTCTCTGGCTGCGCTGGATCCGCCGCGAGCACATTGGGTGATGGCGAGGATTGCGGAAAAAAAAGGCGACTACGCCGGCGCGGACCACGAATATCACACGGCGATCGCAGCAAGCCATGGAGGTGCAAGCCAATGGCTAGATCTCGGCCTTTTTTACAAACACAGATCACAATTCGATGAGATGGAAAAGGCGCTGCTTCACGTTCGCTCCGCCCCGGTGAACCGTCCCGATGCGCTAGTGGATGCGGCGGAGATTCTGATTCATACGCAGCGCAATCTACAAGAAGCGGCACAACTGCTGCGCAAATATCTGAATTCCAGCGACAAGGTCGAGCAGGCGCCGGTCTTCAAGGTGTACTACCTTCTCGGGATCGCAGATGAGAAGCTCGGCCAGATCAGCAATGCGGCAACTCAATACAAGCTGGCACTCAGCATGGCAAAGGAGTTTCGCCCTGCACAAGAGGCGTTGCAGCGGATGAGCCAATAGCATTGCGCATCGAGTTCCACGCTTTCGACCAGCGCGATATTTCAAGAGACACTCTCAGTACAATCGATTTTTATTCCACATCGAAGGTGGAGCTATGAAAACTGCCTTGGGTCTGGCCGGCGTGTGTTGGTACGGACTGACCGGTTTGTTTCTGGCGCAGTTCGCGTCGTTGCCTTTAAACGCAGAAACGATTTCACTGAAGCGTGCTGTACAACTCGCGCTGGCGCACAGCCCAATGGCACGGGAAGCAGGGGCGGACGAGCAACGGGCCTTCGCCTCATATCGTGAAGCCCGCAACCAATACTTGCCACAACTGATGGTCGGGGCGGGACTTGGCGACAGTTGGGGGTACCCCTTATCCCTTGAAGGATCAGCTCCGTCTCTGTTCAACGTCACCGCGCAGTCAGCGTTGTTCAATCCGGCCCTGCGCGATTTTACAAAGGCAGCACAAATGGAATACCGCGCAGTCGAAAATGGCAGCAAGGACCGTCGAGAGCAGGTCACTCAAGACACAGTTTTGACCTATCTGGAGTTGGCAAAATGGGAAAGACAGATTGGAGAGCTCCGAGAACAGCGGGAATCTGCTGAAAGAATGGAGGGAATCGTCAAACAACGAGTACAGGCGGGAGTTGACAGCGAACAGATCGGCAGGCAGGCAGAGCTTGCCAGCGCACGCGCATATTTAAGGATCACCCAGGCGGAAGGCGCAATAGACGAACTCCGGAGAATATTGTCACAACTTACGGGTGTGCCGGTAAGCTCGCTCGGAACCGACCCTGAGTCTGTACCCGAAATGCCCGCGTTCCAGAAGCCAGCCGACGAGGATGCCAGCGCATCAGAGACGAACCCAGCGGTGCTTTTTGCGCAACAGCACGCCACCGCCGCAACCTTTCGGGCACGGGGCGAACACCGGTCGTTGTGGCCGACAGTGGACTTCGCCACACAATACGCCGTGCTTGCCAAATTCAATAACTGGACACAGTTTTTTCAGTCAAAAAATTTTGAACGGAACAATGCGACGGTTGGTGTGGTGATTCGATTCCCTTTCCTCAATTTTTCACAAAAGGCGCACGCTGAGGCGGCAGATGCCGAAGCTATTCACGCCAAGCAGGAAGTCGAGGCCACCAAGAACCAGGTTTCGCAGCAAACTATGAAGCTGCAGCGAACTGTCGAGCAGCTCCAGGCAGCACAGAAAGTATCTGAGTTGGAATACGAGATCGCGCAATCGGATAGCGAAGCTGTAAGAATTCGCATGAACTCCGGTACCGCCACCATTGTGGAAGGTGCACAGGCGGAATCGCAACTCTCGCAGACTTACGATGCCCTGCAGGATGCAAACTACGCGTTATTGCGTGCGCGCATAGGTCTGATGAGGGCAGAGGGCACATTGCAATCCTGGGTAGATCAAGGTAAGTAGTCCAGGACTGGCGGGGGGCGGGTTTTGGCCTTCCAATGCGCAGGAATGCCGTTCGCCGCAAAACGGATTGCGCCGTTTCGCTGTGGACGGTTAGCCTAAAACTGGCGGCAAACCCAGTAAAGGATACTTATTTCCCAGTGTTTCTGGTGTTCTCCCTTGCGGTTACCGGAAGGGTGACCTAGCGGATACCGGGTTTCGTGGCTGCACATTCCCGAATGTTAAGATAAAAGATTAACTTCTATGCCTTTAAAGACACTGCTGCTGAACCCTCCTTCTTTTGAAAATTTTGACGGAGGGGCTGGTTCGCGCTGGCCCGCCACCCGCGAAATCGAGTCTTATTGGTACCCGGTGTGGCTGGCGTATCCGGCGGGAATGCTGCCAGGGGCAAGGCTGCTTGACGCGCCGTCCCATCATGTCTCCGCGGACGAGACCATCAACATAGCGAAGGAATACGAGTTCCTGGTGCTTTACACGAGCACTCCGGGCTTCCCCGGGGACATTCGCCTGGCGGAACGGATCAAGGACGCGAATCCTAAGATCAAGATCGCCTTCGTTGGCCCGCATGTGACCGTGCTGCCGGAACAATCTTTGCGCGAGGGCCAGGCCATCGACTTCGTGGTGCGCAAGGAGTTCGATTATGCGGTGAAGGAATTTGCCGAAGGCTGGGCGATGGAGGACATCTTCGGGATTTCATACCGGAAAAACGGATCTGTGGCGCATACGCCCGACCGGCCGCAGCTTCAGGACCTGGATTCTCTGCCCCACGTCACTGACGTTTACCGCCGCGATCTCGATGTGCGGCGGTACAACGTGCCGTTCCTCTTGCACCCTTATGTCTCTCTGTACACGACGCGCGGCTGCCCGGCGCAGTGCACCTTCTGCCTATGGCCACAAACTACAAGTGGGCACGCATGGCGCAAGCGCTCGACGGACGATGTAGCACGAGAGATGGCCAAGGCGAAGGAATATTGGCCCTACGTTAAGGAATTTTTCTTCGATGATGACACCTTCAATATTCAAAAGGCCCGTACGGTCGAGTTGTGCGCGAAATTGAAGCCGCTGAACCTGACCTGGTCATGCACCTCGCGAGTCACTACGGACTTTGAAACTCTCAAGGCGATGCGGGAAGCCGGTTGCAGACTGTTGATTGTAGGCTACGAATCGGGTGATGCGCAGATCCTCAAGAACATCAAAAAAGGCGCCACATTGGAACGCGCACGCCAATTTACTAAAGATGCGCACAAGCTCGGGTTGGTGATCCACGGCGATTTCATTCTGGGCCTGCCTGGGGAAACCCGACAAACGATCCAGAATACGATCGCTTTTGCGAAGGAACTGGACGTCGAGACGATTCAGGTCTCAGTGGCGCACGCCTATCCCGGAACTGAGCTGTACGATTTCGCGACGAAGAACAACTTCATCGTGAAAGGCAGCATGGTGGACGAGGGCGGACACCAATTGGCGCATATTGAATATCCAGATCTCGCTGCCGAGGAAGTTCTTGAATCTGTCCATCGCTTTTACGATGAATACTATTTCCGCCCGAAGGCAGTATTTCGAATTCTGCGAAAGGCAGCATTTGATTCGGATGAGCGCAAGCGTCTGTACAAAGAAGCGAAGACCTTTCTCAAGGTGCGCTCAATGAGAAACCGCCTGGTGAAGGACAAGCCGAAAGAAAAACCGCAGAGCGATCCTCCGGCACCTATCGCTGAACCGCAGGAAACCGTCCAGGTCTAAATTGTCGTGACTCTTCGCAAGTATCTGGTGATGGCCGGAGTGAGTGTCTTTGCGCCGGTCGGCGATTCCCTGCTGTCCTATGGTATGAAGCAGGTGGGAAATATTCCAATTCGCCGAATCTCGGAGCTTCTGCTAGCAATTGCCAACCCGTGGATCGCGCTGGGCGTTCTGTTTCTTCTGGCGTTTTTTGCCTCCTATATGACAGCTTTATCGTGGGCTGATTTGACATATGTGCTCCCTGCCAGTTCTTTGGGATACATTCTGCTCGCGCTGATTGCGCGGTTTGCTCTTCACGAAAACATTAGCGTGATGCGCTGGTTGGGAATTGTGCTGGTTTCGGCGGGCGTAGGATTCGTGACTACGGGTCCGGAGTTGACGCGCAAGCCACCGCGGCGACGCAGCGGCGGAGATGTGGCGGTGCAACGTCCGTGATTCGGCATGCGATCAGCAACCTGAACGGCTGGCTGGCGATCCTGGCGATTGTGCTCTCATCCTGCGCGGGTGATGTATTGCTGTCGCGGGGGATGAAGCAGATCGGAGACTTGGGCGCTCTTCGCCGCAAACGCGGTTTGATATTTGTTTTCTTGTTGGTGTCGCGGAACCGTTATTTCCTGCTGGGCGTGGGTTGCATGGCATTTTCTTTTTACAGCCTTTTATTTGGTCTTTCGTGGAACGATGTAAGCCTGGTCGGTCCCGCTGCAGCTTCTCTTACATTCGTCGCCAACGCGATCGCAGCACGATTTTTTCTTCACGAGCGCGTGGACCGGCGGCGATGGGCCGCGGCTTTGTTTGTCGCTGCGGGCGTAGTGCTAATGGCGTTCTGAACAGCCAAATTCAACGGCCGCAAACCGTCTGCAGATACCCTAAAAATCCGCGAAGCAATATCGCCCGACCAGTTTTGAATTGTCTATCAATTAATCCCTTCAGCCCTGACGTAACGAATCTTCTTGCGAACGACACGCAATGCAGACAAAATAACTTCGGTTTTCTTCTTCCAAATGAATTCCGTTGCTCGTTTTATCCTCTGGACCGTGATCGCGGCGCTGGGCGCGCTCGCGCTTGCGACGATTGCGCTTCATCGTCACGAACAGATCAATGCGCTGTGGCTGGTGACAGCTGCGGTTTGCACCTACGCTCTCGGATATCGTTTTTACAGCGCTTTCATAGCCGCAAAGGTCTTAGCGCTGAACCCGCAGCGTGCGACTCCCTCGGAACGCCTGGAGAATGGGCGCGATTTCGTTCCAACGAACAAGTGGGTCGTCCTTGGGCATCACTTCGCCGCCATCGCGGGCCCCGGACCGCTGGTTGGTCCGGTTCTCGCTGCGCAGTTCGGCTATCTGCCCGGAACCCTCTGGATTCTTATCGGGGCTGTCTTCGGCGGCTGTGTGCAGGATTTCGTGATTCTTCTATTCTCGGTCCGCCGTGACGGCAAATCCCTCACTGAAATGGCGAAGCAGGAGATTGGACCGTTGGCGGGATCTGTCGCCTATGCCTCCGTGATCTCAATTTTGGTGATTCTCCTGGCGGTCTGTGCTTTGGTTGTGGTCAACGCATTAAAGCAAAGCCCGTGGGGGACATTCACCATCGCGATGACCATTCCAATCGCCCTGCTGATGGGCGTGTACTTGCGGCGCCTGCGTCCGGGGCGCGTCCTCGAGGTATCTGCGATTGGATTCGTTTTGGTTCTGGCGGCAATCTGGGGTGGCCAGTGGGTTTCTCAAACTCCGGCAATCGGAAAGTACTTCACCATGGGCGCGCCTGCACTGGCGCTCGCGATCATCATTTACGGATTCGCCGCCTCTTCACTCCCTGTCTGGTTATTGCTCGCGCCTCGCGATTACTTAAGTACATTTGTGAAGCTCGGAACCATCGCCCTACTCGCGGTGGGAATTGCGGTGATGCATCCGACGCTGCACATGCCGGCGCTCACAAAATTTGTGGATGGCACCGGGCCGGTCTTTGCAGGGAAAGTGTTCCCGTTCGCATTTATCACGATCGCGTGCGGCGCCATCAGCGGGTTTCATGCTCTGATCTCGAGTGGCACAACACCAAAGCTGATCCGGCGCGAAACAGAAATTCGGCTCGTGGGCTATGGATCCATGATGGCGGAATCGATGGTAGCAATCATGGCAACCGTGGCGGCTTGCGTGCTTGAACCCGGAACCTATTTTGCGATCAACAGCCCCGCGGGAATCGCTGGGCAGTTGCCCGCTGTGGCTGCGAGCACTATCAGTTCCTGGGGATTTCCTGTAACCGCAGCCGATATGCAGTCATTGGCCCACATGGTAGGCGAACAAACATTGTTCAATCGAACAGGAGGAGCGCCGGCATTTGCGGTCGGCATGGCGCACATTTTCTCACGGAGCTTGGGCGGACAGGCGGTAATGGCGTTGTGGTACCACTTTGCGCTCATGTTCGAGGCGTTGTTCATTCTGACGGTAATTGACGCTGGCACTCGTGTCGGGCGCTTCATGATCCAGGATGTGCTCGGTCATGCATGGGAGCCGTTGGGGCGAACAAGTTGGTATCCATCCGTACTTGCGACCAGCGCGCTTATTGTCGGCGGATGGGGATATTTTCTATGGCAGGGAGTGCGCGACCCGCTCGGCGGAATCAATTCCCTATGGCCGCTGTTCGGAATTGCGAATCAATTGCTTGCTGGGGTCGCCCTATGCGTTGCTACAACCATCATCATCAAGATGCATCGCGCCAAGTATGCTCTAGTGACTCTGGCGCCGTTGGCATGGCTTGTGATCGTGACGTTTACTGCTTCGTGGCAGAAGATCTTCGATCCTGATCCGCGAATTGGATTCTTGGCGCAGGC
Source organism: Terriglobales bacterium (assembly GCA_036557105.1). Lineage (GTDB taxonomy): Bacteria > Acidobacteriota > Terriglobia > Terriglobales > Acidobacteriaceae > Gp1-AA145. The sequence goes on along the minus strand of DATBIE010000037.1, from coordinate 10,453 downwards.
GCAAAGACTCGCGGCGAGCGGTGCAAACCCACGCTTGATTTTTAATAACCGGCTGGATGCGGCAGTGACCGGCATATTGATCGTGATGGTCACGTTGATCCTGGTTGAGTCCATTCGCGATTGGACGGGAATTCTGAGCGGAAGGCGAGAAGCAACCACGAAGGAAGCGCCAATGGTAACAACGCGGCTGGCAGAGGAGCGAGGGTGAGATTCTTTCTTCTAGTACGCGTGATTTTGCAGGAAATCTTTGATGAAGCTGCATACAAGAGGTTTTGTGTGAAGGAGGGACTTGGAGTAGGCCGCGAATCTTATGCCAAGTTCCTGGCTGAAGGGGAGAAAGCGTCACAGATAAAGGTTCGCTGCTGCTGAAACTGTTCAGCTCAGGTTGCCGTTCCTCGGATCGCAGAGCCTGGTAGCCGAAACGAGGGTCACCGGTTTGTGAGCGTTGTCCAGAACCAAGCGAGCGACAATATGATGAGGACCACGCTCGTGGATCCTGCGATGAGATTGCCCAGGAACGAATTGCGATAATTTCCCATCAAATCTTTCTTATTAATCAGAATGAGCATGAAGATAAGCAGGAACGGCAGCAGAATGCCATTTACGACCTGCGAATAAAGAATGACCTTCAAGAGCGGAAGCCTGGGAATCAGAACAACACCTGCCCCAAAAGCGATCAGCAACGTATAGAGCCAATAGAAGCCGCGCGCTTCAGAAAACCGCTTGTTGATTCCGGACTCAAGACCCAGTCCCTCGCATATGTTGTATGCGGTCGCCAGCGGAAGAATAGCGGCCGACAGGATAGAAGCGTTCACCAATCCAATAGCAAACAAGAGGAACGCCCATTGTCCGGCGAGCGGCTTGAGGGCAGCAGCGGCATCGGCGGCATCGTTGATGTTATGAATCCCCGAAGAATAGAGCGTTGCCGCGCACGCTAGGATGATGAAAAACGCCACCACGTCGGTGATGATGCAGCCCAGAATCACATCCCAACGGCTCAGCGCATACTGCTTCTTGCCAATTCCCTTCTCTACGATCGATGCCTGCAGGTAAAACTGCATCCAGGGTGTAATCGTGGTCCCGATCAAACCGATCACCATGACCAGATATTCCGAATTTTTGGTCACCCGTGGGAGGAGTGTGTCCCGAACGGCCGAGTTCCAGTCGGGGTGGGCAAAAAAGGCCGAAACAACATAGGTGAAATAGACCAGCGAAAGACCAATCATGATTCTTTCGACGGGCTTGTATGAGTTCTTGACCACCATCACCCAAACGAGAACAGCGGCAATCGGGACAGCGATGTACCTGCTTACGCCGAATAGTCCCATGCCTGCGGAGACTCCTGCGAATTCGGACATGATGTTGCCAAAATCCGCGATTCCGAGGATAAGCATGGTGAAGACTGTCGCCCGTAACCCAAACTCCTCCCGGATCAGATCAGAAAGGCCTTTTTCGGTGACCGCACCCATGCGCGCAGCCATTTCCTGCACAACGATGAGGGCGATGGTGATCGGAATTAGCGTCCAGAGCAGGGCGTAGCCGAACTTTGCACCCGCCTGGGAGTAGGTGAGTATTCCGCCAGGGTCGTTATCTACATTGGCAGTGATGAATCCCGGACCGAAGATGGCCAGGAACGCGAGCATGCGAAATCGCACCGATCTCAGGGCCATTCGCCGGAACGGCCTTTTGCGCGATCGAGACGCACGTCCCGTGTTGGCCAGTGTGGCTGTTTCCTGGTCTCTGGTGTCTGACTGCGACATTGGGGTCTGGATCTGCCAAATCTTCGGCAATAACCTTGGCGTTCTTCACTGAAAAGACATCAATAACGCGAAGACAGAATAAATCGAAAAATGGGAATATGCGTAGGCGAAATTGGCTTTGGGGATTAATTTTCGCTGAGAACGCTGCTACTGGAGGCTATAACTTCGCCCGCAAGAGGCTAATTACGTCGTCAGATGTGATCACCCCGGTGAGAACTCCTGAATCGTCAACCACGGGAAGAACAACAAGGTTGTACTTATCGAAAATTTCGGTGACTTCCTTCTCATTCGCTCCGGCATGGCAGGAGATCAGCGGATCAACCGTAAGCGATTCGAGTTTGTCGTCAGATTTTGCGAGCACCAGCTTTGCCAATGGCACAGCACCTACCAGCTTGCCTTGAGCATCCACAAGGAACATGGTGTTGACGGTCTCAACGCCACCTTCAAAATTGCGGAGAGTCTCGATAGCATCGTTCACCGTAGCACCGGAGTCAAGCGCTAGATACTCTGTGTTCATCCGGCCGGCCGCTGTATTCTCACGAAATTCCAGCAGTTCCGCCACTTCTTCCCGCTCTTCCGGTTCCATTTCCTGCAGGATTTGGGAAGTGCGCTCGTCAGGCAGGTCGGCTAGCAGGTCGGCGGCAGCATCGGGGTTCATTTCTTCGACGATCTCTGCTGCGCGTTCGGAATCTAACGACTCGACAATCGACTTCTGTACTTTGGGCTTGACTTCTTCTAGTGCCTCGGCGGCGACTTCTTCATCCAGCACCTGGAAAACGGCCTGCCGCTCGCTCGGCGCAAGTTCCTCGATAATGTCGGCAATATCAGCCGGGTGCAGCTTGGCAAGCCGTTCGTGCGAAATCTTCAATTTCACCCGGCGGGCTGGATCGGTCTCAATCAGATCCACGAAATCCCAAGGGATCAGGCGTGGCGGGATTTTTTGCAGGACCGGCTTGAGCGCGCCCATGGGGATGACTCCTTTGAGTAGGCGGCGAACTGCACCACGAGCGCCCACATCCACAGAGCCTACCTTCAGCTTAATCTGGCCTTCGGTAACTTCGGGGTGAAGATCGACGTCGTTCACCCGGACTACCTTGCGGCCGTGGACATCGATGATTTGCTGATCCAGAAGATCGCGTTCCAGAAAAAAAAGACCTTCGTTGTCGACGGCGGACCATTTGGAAACCGGCGAACTGCTGCGAATGCCTCCATTCACCGACGAAATGGCCGAAAACGGCAGCTGGCGGTCGCCTTTTTTCGTCCGGACGATCAGTGTGGAAACATGAGCTCGGTCCTCGGCAGGAGTGAGTGCCACTTCGCGCACACGGCCGCCCAACGCGCCGGATGGGTCAGTTACCTGGGCGCCCAGCAGCTCCGTTAGCGCAATCGTGCTCATGTCCTTGAGAATGTGCCGAGAGTGGAAACGTTGTCAACGATTTTGCAGCAAAATTTCGACGGAAGGTTTCAAATAGTGAGTTGCGCCTTGAATCGGGAATCTCGGCTGAGCAATGCGTTCGCGTGACATGATATGTTTTTCATCTATTCCCTGTGACTACGACTCGCCTACCCCGACCCGTTGCCGCCAACGCCGAAATTCCGGCGGTACCGCTGACGATTGAGGGTTATAGCGTTCTGCATCAGATGATGCGCTTCCGGTGGGGTGCGTGGCAGCAGCTTCCGACCGAAAAAAGGACAGAAATTGCGGAGAAGGCTACCCAGCTTTTCGGCGACTGGGAAAGGCAGAAGGCCGGACAATCAGCGATCTATTCCCTGCTCGGCCACAAAGGCGATTTGATGCTGGTTCATTTCAGGAACTCGTTCGATGACCTGAATCGGACTGAAATCCAATTGGCGCAGCTGGGATTGAGCGACTTCCTGGAGCCTGTGAGTTCGTATTTGTCCGTGATCGAGCTTGGACTGTATGAGTCAAGCCTGAAGACTTATCGAGAACTCCAGGATCGAGGGATAGAACCTCAGTCTGAGGAATGGAAGCGGGCTGTGAACGAGACGCTGGACCGTCAACGGGAAGCAATGCGGCCTCGTTTGTTTCCGGAAATCCCGCCTGCTCGTTATATCTGCTTCTATCCGATGGACCGTCGCCGGGGAGAAGAGAAGAATTGGTATACGCTGCCAATTGAAGAACGCGCTCGCCAGATGAACGAACACGGGCTGGTGGGGCGGCGCTATGCGGGAGAGGTGAAGCAGATCATTACCGGCTCGATTGGATTCGATGACTGGGAATGGGGAGTGGACCTGTTTGCCGACGATCCGTTGGTGTTCAAGCGACTGATCTATGAAATGCGGTTTGACGAAGTCAGTGCCATATATGCGCTGTTCGGTCATTTCTATGTTGGCGTGCGCTGGCCGGCAAGTAACTTGGGCAAGCTGTTGAATGGCGAAGCGCCGGAATGACGATGGGGCTGGGCGGAATTATTCTGGCGGCCGGAGAATCGACGCGCATGGGGCGTGACAAAGCGCTTTTGCCCTGGCCTCCAACGACTAGCGCGGATGGACTCCAAACATCGTTGAGCGAAACCCTGCTTTCGGCGGCGATCAGGACCTTGGCTCACCATTGCGACATGGTGATTGTTATTGTGGGCAACAACGAGGGATCGCTTGCTCCTATCGTCTACGCCAGCGGATCATTTTTGCTGCGAAATCCAGTGCCGGAGCGCGGCCAGTTCAGCTCCCTGCAAACAGGGTTGCAAGAGGTGCTCAATCGCGGGCGTGATGCGGCGATGATCACATTAGTGGATCGCCCTCCGGCATCAGAACGAACTCTCGATGCCCTGGTCCGGGCTTTCGAGAGTCGTGAGCATGGGGTTTGGGCTGTCGTTCCAGAGTTTGAGGGTAAGCACGGGCATCCGATTGTGGTCGGACGGGAGATGATCGAAGCTTTTCTAAAAGCCCCTGAGAGCTCGAACGCACGCCAGATCGAGCACCAGAATCAGCAAAGTATTGCCTACTTGCCGGTGGATGATTCGCGCATAGTCGAGAACCTGAACACGCCGGAAGATTATGCGAGGCTGCGAGTAGAAGAGTTTTCTTAATGACAAAACCAGATTTCTCCATCACATTCCATCACTCACTTCGTTTATGACGAAACTTCACTCGGAATGACACCGGGAAAATAATCTCTGCAGCATTTCGGAATCATTGATATGACTGAAGAACTCATGGAGAAAAAAACCAAGGCAATTCATCAGAATGCTCGCTCACACGATTTCATCGACTCCATCCTGGAGCTACGGCCTCGACTCGCGGTGTTCGATTGTGATGGCACGCTCTGGGGCGGCGATGCGGGCGAGCGTTTTTTTGACTGGGAATTAAAACGGAAATTGGTATCAGTTGAGGTCGAGCGCCGGATGCGAACCCGCTATGCCGAGTATCAGGCGGGTAGAGTTAGTGAAGACGAGATGTGCGGCGAGATGGTCACGATGCACAAAGGGCTCAAGGAATCTGACGTGCTTGGATTAGCGCGTGAGTTTTTCGAGCAGAACTTTGTGCAACAGATCTTTCCAGAGATGCAAGAATTAGTGCGTCGTCTGCAATTACAGAGTTGCGACGTATGGGCGGTGTCATCCACAAATGAATGGGTAATCCGTGAAGCCATGCAGCACTTCAGGATTGCTCGCGAAAGAATTCTGGCGGCGGCAGTTGAAGTTAACGACGATGTCATCAGTGATCGTCTTATCCGCGTTCCTTCCGGACCCGGAAAGCCCAAAGCGATACTGGACGTGATTGGCCACGCTCCAGACATTGCGTTCGGCAATTCCCGTTGGGACGTGGACATGTTGGCGCTTGCCAAACGCGCGATAGCAGTGAACCCGAATCCAGATCTGGAGAAATTGGCGCAGAAAAAGGCCTGGACCATTTACTGGCCAGCAAAGAACTAGCGCGGCAAATTGCCATCAGCTTGCATTTACCAGTGTGTAGCGGATATGGTGAACGGCTGACGATACGGGTATTCGGAGCGGAGTGAATGAAGACGATTAAAGGTCCAGCAATTTTTCTCGCTCAATTTGCGGCCGATGCAGCCCCGTTCAACAACCTGAAAGACATTTCCCGTTGGGCCGCACAGCTCGGTTATAAAGGCGTCCAGATTCCAAGCTGGGATGCCCGTCTGTTCGATTTGAAGAAAGCAGCAGAGAGTCGCGCGTATTGTGACGAAGTACGCGGCATTCTGGCTGCAAACCACGTCGAGCTGACGGAGCTTTCAACTCATCTTCAGGGACAGTTGGTGGCTGTTCATCCGGCTTACGATGCGGCCTTTGATGGATTTGCTGCGGAGTCTGTTCGCGGAAATCCGTCTGCACGCCAGGCGTGGGCGGTCGAACAACTGCGCTTCGCCGCGAAAGCGTCAGCAAATCTAGGGTTGAATGCTCATGTGACGTTCTCCGGTGCTTTGGCGTGGCCGTATTTTTATCCGTGGCCGCAACGCCCTGCCGGACTGGCCGAAACTGCTTTTGATGAGCTGGCAAAGCGTTGGCGTCCGATTCTCGATGATTTCGATAAAGCCGGTGTCGACCTTTGCTTCGAGGTGCATCCGGGGGAAGACCTGCACGACGGGATCAGTTTTGAAATGTTTCTAGATCGCCTGGGCGGGCACAAGCGATGCAATCTTCTCTACGATCCCAGCCATTTTGTGCTGCAGCAGCTCGATTATCTGGAATTCATCGATATTTATCATTCCCGGATCAAGATGTTTCATGTTAAGGACGCAGAGTTCCACCCGAACGGAAGACAAGGAGTCTACGGGGGATATCAGCCATGGATCGCGCGCGCCGGCCGATTCCGGTCTCTCGGCGACGGTCAGGTCGACTTTGCCGGAATTTTTTCCAAGCTCGCGCAATATGACTTTGAAGGCTGGGCAGTGCTCGAATGGGAATGCTGTGTTAAAAGCAGCGAACAGGGAGCACGGGAGGGAGCGCCGTTTATTGCGCGGCATATTATCCAAACTGCGGAGCGCGCTTTCGATGATTTTGCCAAGTCTGGCGCGGATACAGCGGCAAATCGCAAAATGCTCGGGATAGATAGGTGAATCGCGCGTTTGGCGGAACGGCACGCAATTGGACGATCGCGCTCAATATCAGATATAGAAAATATTTCTCGCATTTCTAGTTGAGTAACTCTCGTATTCGCATTAACATTTTGTCAGATGGATATTCCGGGTTCAGCCATTCCTTCAGAAGAACGACCACAATCCTCACAACCTTTGATCAGCCGCCGTGATTTGATTCGGACGGCAGTGATGGCTAGTGCCGCGCTTGGATTTGGCCCTGCGCTCTCTTTTGCGCAGTCACTCGAATCAGGGCTCACCCCTGCTGCTCGCGGAGTAGACGGCTCAAAGGTTCTGACTGATCCGAACTGGAAGCTGGCATTTTTAAACCCGGAGCAGAACGAAACATTAATCGCGCTGGGCGAGGTCATTATTCCGGCAACCGACAGCCCCGGAGCCAAAGAGGCCCTGGTCAACCGTTTTCTTGATCTCCTGCTTTCGGTGCAGCCCACGGCTTTTCAGCAGCGATTTGTCTCCGCACTGGAATTCATTGACTCAGAGAGTCAAAAGGAATTTGGGGCCAACTTCCGCTCGCTCACTCTGGACGATCAGGTTTCGCTGCTTACCCAATGGGCGTACCCGCGACAGCCCGCCTGGTGGTTGCAGCGGGAGGAGAAACCGGATCCTGGGCAAGAGCACTTCACCCACCTCAAAATGATGATCGCTACCGCTTACTACGGCTCTGAAATTGGACAGAAGGAATTGGGCTGGGACGGCGAGTTCACTCATGGTCCATATGAAGGCTGTGAGCACGAAAACGGGGACCACACCTAGACATGGCACAAGACCCTCTGCAACAAACATACGACGCAATCGTGGTCGGCTCGGGCGCGACCGGAGGATGGGCAGCAAAACGGCTGTCGGAAGCAGGATTGAAAGTGGCATTGCTCGAAGCTGGGCGTTCGGTTTCCGCCAAAGAATTCACCGAGCACATGCCTTCGTTCAAACTGAAATACCGAAACCATTCGCCCGAAGTCGCTCGAACCCGTCCCATTCAAACCCAGTGCTACGCCTGCATGGAATACAACTACGAATGGTTCGTGAATGATCTCGAGAACCCGTACAGCACTCCAAAAGACCGGCCGTTCACCTGGCAGAGGCTCAGGATTTTGGGCGGGCGTTCGCTGGTTTGGGGCAGGCAAAGTTATCGTTTGAGCGACGTGGATTTCAAGGCTGCGAGCCGCGACGGCTATGACGTGGATTGGCCGATTTCCTATGCAGAACTCGCTCCGTTCTACGACATTGTCGAGGGCTATGTCGGGATCACGGGAGCCGCCGAGCAGAACGAAATGCTTCCCGATGGCCACTTCCTTCCACCAATGAAAATGAGCTGCGGCGAGATTCGGATGCGGGATGCGATCAAGAAGAAATTCGGTCGCACACTAACCATCGGACGCGCTGCAATCTTGACCGAACCGCACAATGGACGGGCGCCGTGCCATTACTGTGGTCCCTGCGAACGCGGCTGTATGACCTATTCCTACTTCAGCAGCCCTTTCACTACGGTGAAGGACGCACTGAAGACAGGAAACTGCACGCTGATCACGGATGCTATCGTCAGCCATGTGGATATGGACAATGGCGCAAACAAGGCGCGAGGCGTGACTTTTGTCCATCGCACGTCAAAAGAGATGAAACAGGTGCGCGGTAAAGTGGTCGTACTGTGCGCCCAATCTCTCGAGTCCACGCGCATTCTGTTGAATTCCTCGACGCGTGAGTATCCGAAAGGCCTGGCAAATTCAAGCGGAGTTCTTGGCCACTATTTGATGGACCACGTGGTAGGCGGTGGGGCGAGCGGTACCTTCGAAGATATGAAGGCCTTGCCCAGCGCGAATCCACCCAACCGGCCGAATGGAATCTACGTGGTCCGGTACCGCAATACGCCTGCCACGGGCAAGCACCCGCACTTCATCCGTGGATACGGCTTCCAGGGAGGTTCCCAGCCTGAGTTCAACTTGAGCGCTCAGGGGATAGGCACTGACTACAAGAGAGCTGTGAAGGCAGGAAATTACGAGGCATCATTGGGCGCGTTCGGAGAATCGCTGGCCAACTTCAACAACTTCTGCGAGATCGATCCCACGCTGAAAGATGCATGGGGCATTCCTGCTCTGCGCATCAGTATGGCGCATGGCAAAAACGAAGCGGCACTGATGCACGATGCCGGAGTCACCGCCGCGGAGATGCTCGATGCGGCTGGAGCGAAGAACATCCAGCTGCGTACGGGAACGGAAATGCCCGGTATGGCGATCCATGAGGTCGGCACCGCACGCATGGGGAACGATCCGAAGAAGTCGGTATTGACTCCCTTCTCTCAATCGCACGATGTTTCAAATCTGCTGGTAAGCGATGGATCGTGCTTCGTCTCGTCCGCCTGCCAGAATCCAACTTTGACCATGATGGCGCTGACGGTGCGCGCGTGCGATCATCTGGTGGAACGATTCCGGCGGAATGAGGTTTGATCGCCCGCTGGTAGAGACTGCTGGCCGCCTGAATTCTCCGTCTCAAGGCAGCGGCGCCGCAATTCAAACCCAAGGAGGCTTAATGAAAAACGATCGCCGTCAGTTTTTGAAGACCGCAGCCATCGCAGGCGGCTGCATCGCCCTTCCGGGTTCCCTTTTCGCCGCCAACAAGAAATCTCTTCTCGTCTTCACGAAATCCTCGGGTTGGGAGCACGATGTGGTGAAGAGGGTTGGAGGAAAGCTTAGTATCGTCGAGCAGGCGGTGACGGAACTCGGGAAAAAGCACAGCTTTGATGTGACTCCGACGAAAGACGGCGGTGTATTCAACTCAGGCGAATTCCGGAAATACGCTGCGGTACTTTTCTTCACCACCGGCGATCTAACCACAGAAGGTACCGACAAGAATCCGCCGATGTCTCCAGAAGGAAAGCAGGCCTTTCTCGATGCGATCAAGGGCGGGTTGGGCTTTGTGGGCGTTCATGCCGCGAGTGACACGTTTCACACCAAACCTGATCCCGAAGATGGCTCGAATCGATATGTTGCACACGGAGCAAACTCCGATCCTTATTTGCGAATGCTTGGGGGCGAGTTCATCACTCACGGCAGCACGCCGCGACTGCAAACCACAAATATCATCATCGACGACCCGAAATTTCCTGGACTCGAAGGAGTTTCTTCGCCTGTGAGTTTCAATGATGAGTGGTATTCACTGAAAGACTTCAGGACGGATATGCACGTCATCCTGACGCTCGACACAAAGGGAATGAAGGGAGAGCCGTACGAGCGAGCGCCGTATCCAATGACCTGGGCGCGGATGGAAGGCAAAGGAAGAGTGTTCTACACCGCGATCGGTGATCGACCTGAAAACTGGAAAGAACCGTTCTTTTTGAATTTGCTCGCCGGCGGTATTCGCTGGAGCATGGGCGAAGCTAAGGCGTCACTTAGCCACAATTTGCAAAAGGCCGCACCGGGGTACGCAGAAATTCCACCCAAGCCGAAAAAGTGAGAGGAGAGGACGCTTGATGCAGTTGTCCTGCGAGGAATTGTATTTCGCAAGGGCGTTACGGTGGAACTTTTTGGCGGAAGCGAGTGGGAGTCGAACCCACCATCGCCATCAGAGATAGCGATCAACGGTTTTGAAGACCGCGAGAATCACCGGACCCCTTGCGCTTCCG
>DATBIE010000036.1:0-31691 GCA_036557105.1 Terriglobales bacterium | reverse complement strand
ACACTGGCGACGTGATTGCCCGGAGTCCAGTGTGTACGGCCGTTGCGAATACTCAACCGTTGCTTGATGCGCTCGACTATGTCGGTGGCTGCTATTCGCAGAACGGCGTGACGCTCTATCCAAACGCCTTCTATACGTTTGGCAATATGGGACGAAATATCCTGCGTGGACCCGGATTTGTGAACTGGGATGCATCGGTCAGCAAAATCTGGAAGCTGAGCGAACGGTTCAACCTGCAATTGCGTGGAGAGATGTTCAATGTCGCCAATCACGCAAATTTTGCGGGCGGCTCTATCGGGAGCGATTTGTCTACCTTCGACAGTCTCGGCCGGGCCGATGCCACGCCGGACGTGCAGGCGGCGAATCCTGTGATTGGCTCTGGCGGCTCGCGGCACATTCAGCTTGGAGCGAAACTCATTTGGTGAAGTCAGAAGGCGTGATTCATTTCACCTCTTACGATCTTTACGCTTGATGGGCGTTAGTGCGAGTCGCTAACGCCGATGCTTTCTCCTCGCTTCAGCGTGCGATCGAAGAAATCCGCGGTTGCTACATACGCTCGTACCCAACTCTTCCACATCAGAAATCCGTGAATTTCATCCGGTAGAACGATCTGCTCAAACGGAACGTGCTGCTTTCGCAATCGCTGAACCAGATCGACGGTCTGGCTGAACGGCACGTTGCGATCATCGTCCCCGTGAATGAGGAGCACGGGCGATTTCCACGTATCGACGTAAGCATCCGGGGAGGAATCCCACGCGAGCTTGATCGCCGCATCGGCATCCGGCGGACGAAGCGCAAGATTGCCAAAATAAGGACGCTCGGTCAGGAAGACACTCCAGTCATGCACGCCATGAAAGTCGACGCCTGCCCTAAAGAGATCGGAATTGCGCGCTAATCCCATCGCAGTCAGAAATCCACCGTACGATCCGCCCCATAAGCCAATCTTGCTCCCGTCGACTTCAGAGAGTGACTGTAGATATCTTCCTGCAGCGACGATGTCCTTGTATTCCGCGGCGCCACGCCAAACCGTGTCCGGCGATTCACGAAATGCCCGTCCGTACATAACTCCGAGCCGGTAGTTCACGGACAAAACCACGTAACCACGGCTGGCCAGGTATTCATTCTCGGCATACGCGTTGTGGTAGTAGTCCATGTAGTGGAAGCCGAGCATCATCTGGCGCATTGGCCCGCCGTGCATATAGACAAGGCCCGGAACTTTTCCACTTGCTTCGTGAGGAAGAAAAAGCTGGCCATGTAATGTGAGGCCGTCTTCGCTCTTGAAGATCACCTGCTTCGGCGTGACAAGCGAGGCGCTCGGATAATCCACAGGCAACGCCTGCTTGGCAATCATCTCGCGGCCGTTCGCCGTGACCTCGTATGGCATCGCGGGCGAAGTTGCCGTCGAGCCAAGGCAAAGAATGCTCTTGCCGTCGCCGCTCTGAACCGGAGACCACTCGATGGTCTCGCCGCTCGTGAGCGCCTGCTGCGATTGGCCCCCGGCAACAGATACTTGCCACAGGTGGCGGCGATCGACGTCATCCTGGTTCGATGAGTAAATAATCGAGCGCTTGTCTGCGCTTAGTGTTACATCTTCAACGTCGAAATCTCCGGGCGTGAGCAGCGTGGCCGTGCCGCCGGTAGAGGAAATCGAATAAAGATGATTGCGTCCATCCTGCTCCGAGGCGAACACGATCCGACCATCGGCAGCGAAGTTGAGAGAACCGTCTTCAGTAAGTTCGGGCAGGGAATCGTCTGGCTTTTCGCCACTATGCCACACCATTTTTCCCATTCCCGTAGTCGCATCGGCAATCCACAACGACCACGGCTTCGGCCGAACCGGAATGAGCGGTAGTTTATGTTCTTCACCGGCTGTGCGTACAAAGACAATCGACTTGCCATCCGGTGACCAGCGCGGCATAGAATCTTTGTCCACACTCGGCGCAAGGTAGCGAATCGCATTGCCGCCGAAATCATAAATTGCGATAAGGCTGTGGCTGCCTCGATCGCTTACGAATGCAATGTGTTTGCCATCCGGTGACCACCGTGGGCTGCTGGAATCTCCATGCACCGTGGCCAACTCTTTGGCCTGCTGCTTCCCATCGACGCTTGCAATCCACAATTTTTTCTTGGCAGACCAGACGGCCCACTTTCCATCCGGCGAGATCTCGATGTCTTCGCAGCCCTCGTCGGCGCAACCCATCTCGCCCAACAGCCGTGGCGAGGCGTGTTTGTCATCGACATCTACCGCGAACACCTGCTGCTTGGCTCCAGTCGTCCAACTCGCCGGATTCGCGCTTTCCTGCGCGTCGTTCAACTCGGTCCCAACGGCGAACACCACAGTTTTGCCGTCGGGCGTTAGCCGAAGGCTGGCGATCGGCTGGCCATCATCCGCGGTGTAGTGCGTCAGTTGTCGCGCACTGCGAGCGAAGTCCGGACCGTCTGCTATCCAGACATTGCGCACGCCCTTGGTGTCAAACACCCACGCCACTCGGCTCCCATGTTCCGCCGCCACGAGTCCAGTCGGAAAACTGAAGCTCATTACCTGCTCGAGGGTGAATCGCGACTGTGCGAGTGCGCACGGTATCGAAATAACAAGAGAAAGAAGGAGAATACTCAGCCGGTGAGACCGCCTAAGTTTCCGCATAGATTTTTAGGCTCCTACCATCACTTCCGCTTTCCAGGTCTTTTTTCTGACGGTAAGACGCTCGACAAATTCGCGCTTTACGCTGTAGCCGATACCCGGTCGCTCTGGTACATGTATGGTTCCACGCGAGGAAACCTCGACTTCTGGTTCGATGATGTCCTCGTCCCAATATCGCTGACTGGCAGAAACATCGCCCGGCAGCGTGAAATTCGGCAACGTGGACATTGCCACGTTATGAGCGCGTCCGACGCCGGCTTCCAGCATTCCTCCGCACCACACAGGAATGGAATGCTTCGCGCAGATATCGTGCACTCTTCGCGCCTCGGTATGTCCTCCTACGCGGCCGAGTTTAAGATTAATAATTCGACACGCGCCGAGCTCAATAGCCGCTTCGGCATGGCTTGCGTTATTGATGCACTCATCCAGGCAAAGCGCAGTCTTGATTTTAGGCTGCAGCTTGGAGTGGGAATATATGTCATCCCACTGCAGCGGCTGCTCGATCATGAGCAGGCGAAATTGATCAAACTTCTTCAGGTGGTCGGTGTCGTTCAAGCTGTAGGCCGAGTTCGCGTCAACGGACAGAGTGGCATCGGCGAACTTTTTTCGTACTGCACTCACGAAGTCAAGGTCTTTGCCCGGTTTAATTTTGAGCTTGATTCGCTGATATCCCTTGTTCAGCTCTTCCTCGACTTTTCTAACCAATGATTCCGGGTTCTCTCGAATTCCCAGCGACACGCCGCAGGCAATCTCATGCAGCGTGCCGCCTAACAACTTCCATAGAGGGACGTTCTTTTGCTGCGCTTCAATGTCCCACAAGGCATTCTCTACTCCGGCCTTTGCCATCTGGTGCCCGCGAATACCAACCAACAGCGGCGGCACTTCGGTGGCTGTGGTCAATTCCTTCCCAGCTAGCATCGGCGTGATGAAATCGGAAATGATGTGCCACGCGGTATCTGTAGTTTCGTAGTTATAGGAAGGAGTTTCGCCGCACGTAACTTCGCCCCAGCCCGTTACGCCATCGGCAATTATCTCCGCGAGCAGAATGCGCCGGGCGTGAGTTACGCCGAAACTGGTTTCAAACGGCGACTTCAACTGCATTTTCAACTCGCGCAATGTGATGGATTCAATTCTCATATTCGCCGTAGTAAGTATTTGCCGTTCTGGTCGTCTATTGTGAAGCCAGTGACGGCAAACCCTTCACGAAAAAGTTGTTGAAACTGATTTCGCACCCGCGACTGCAAATCCTTCGCCTTGTCCGGCTCATTTTCGCAAATATCGAGAATATCTCGCGGAACACAAACTTCTTTCGCACCTGCATTCCCCTCGGCGGGCTCGCCCCCAATGATTTGCTGAACGCGTGGCTCACAAATCCACCACTGTGCGACGAGACGGTCTGTGGGCAGGCCATGATGTAGCGGACTGCTGGTACATCCGTACACGTTCGGCAGATACTCGCGAACGATTGCACCCAGTCGCGCAATGTTGAAATGAGCATTCCGAGTCTGTAGAGGATCGAAGGTCCACTCGATCAGATCAATGCCACGATTAAGTGCATCTTCTCGTTGCGCCAGCTTCAACTCTCTGCCGATTCCCTTGTTTTGGTACTCCGGTAAAACCGCGGCCATGTGCGAATGGATGTAAGGTTCCCCATCGCGCTGGGCTGTAAATCCGAGCAGAAAGCCAATGGCGCGCTCGCCGTCGAATGCCCCAAGCACCTGCCCGCCCGCGCGCAGAGCGACCACAAACATCCGGTGCGGCACGATCTCCACGTCAGAGAATCCCCAAACTGCTTGCTGCAGACCAACACACACCTGCATTTCATCTGCGGTGGCAAACCGCCGGATGGTAATTCCTTTCGCATTCAATTCAGTTTCGTCTGTCGTCATTGTGGACATAAAATCAGTGGGTGTTGCTACCATTGCTCACCGACACTACCCGGCCATATTCGGATGCGCGACCCAGACGATCAAACATCTGGTACGCGACAAGCGAGATCTGCTCGATCGCTTTCGCTCCGGCACGCTCATTGTGCAGGTAGCTTGTCATAACTGAAATCGCGTACGGTCGATTCGTGGCAAATACTATTCCCGAGTCAGTCCGCACGCCCTCTAGTTCGCCTGGTTTATCGGCGCTCCGCACTCCCTCCGGCAGAACTCGGGAAATTGCGCTGTCTTTGTGGGTGCTGAGCATTTTGAAAAAGCCGTCGGTCATTTCTTTGTTCAACACTTTGCCGCGATAAATCTGTTCGAGCAGAGTCATCATTTCGCGCGGTGTCGAGATGTTCTCCCGCCCTTCGCTGGCTGCTTTGATATCCATCATTTTTCGCCGCAACCGCGTGTGCGTCAGTCCCATGCTGTCCATCAAGGCGTTCACGTTTTGCATTCCTACGTGATCGATCAGCACGTTGGCAGCGGAATTGTCGCTAACAGCAACCATCATCGTCGCTAGGTCACGATTGGTGAGTCGCGTCACGCCGGGCGTCAGGCCGCCCATAATGTCGCTGTCCTGCACCAGATCTTTGGAGTCCATTGTGTACATGTCGGCCAATTTTGCTTTGCCTGAAGCGCCGGCGAGGGCCTGCTGATTTTGGTGGTAGAGCTCGGCAAGAACACAGATCTTGATGGAGCTGGCCTGCGCGAACACCGCGTTCTCATGGAGGAAATAGGTTTGTCCACTCGTCAGATCTTCGATAGCCACGCCCATCGCGCCATCAAGACTCTTGTCGACCTCTTGGATCTGCGATTCCAGCTTTTCCCACAGCGACTGCTGCTTCTCGTCAGGCGTCTTTTGCCCGGCAGTCGCTTGCGCGAATGCGGTTGCGAGAAAGCAGGTTGTCGCTAGAACAGCCACTCTCCATATTTTCTTCATTGATTGTGGTCACTTCCGCTGAAATACAAATCAGCAAGTTGCAAAGCAAGTGCCGAGGGATTCAGATCAGTCCTATTGCATAACAAAATGACCGTGAGGCCATCATCCGTGAAGCGCTGAATTGCCGTCCGAAAACCCATCGTCTCTCCGTGATGCCACATGCGCTTATGGCCCTTATACGGATTCAGGAACCATCCGAATCCATACTGTGCTGGCATCGCGCTAGGTTCCTCAACTCCTGGTACGTTGACCGGAGTCAATGCTGCCTCCATCTCGGCTCGACTTAGTAGTGTATTGCTCCTCAGCGCGCGGTCCCATTTCGCAAGATCTTCCAGCGATGAATAGACTCCGCCATCCCCGAGCGTTGCTGAAGTGGGACTTTGGTCGGTTTCTTTCCATTTGCCATCTTCAAAGCTGTAACCGTACGCGCGGTTGGGCACGCTGTTCTTGCCACGCACATACGCAACCGTGTTCGTCATTTTGAGCGGCGCGAAAATCCGCTCGTGCAGGAAGTCGGGAAACGACTCGCCCGAAACTTTTTGAACGATCAGGCCCAACACGACGTATCCCGAATTGCTGTATGCCCATTCCGAGCCGGGAGAAAACTTTGTCGTGCTTTGCTTTTTCAGCAGCTCAAGGACACCACTATCTTGAATCTGCGCTCTTTCGACTGGCGCGGCGGGATCGACTGGCGGCATCAGGTCCTCATAGTCCTGCAGGCCTGACGTGTGGTTCAGCAACATGCGAACCGTGACCTTTCTGCCGTACTCAGGAAAATCCGGAAAAATGTCGGTCAGGCGCTCGTCATATTTCAGTTTGCCATTGTGCACGAGCAGCATGATTGCCATCGCGGTGAATTGCTTGGTAACTGATGCCAGTCGAAAATTCGTTTTCGCGCCGATCGTGTGATTCGTTCTCAGATCAGTCACACCGTAACCGCGCTCGAACAGAACTTGACCGTTTTGTAACACGAGCACTGCTGCGCCTGGAATATTAGCCGATTGAAGGCCGGTTGAGCTGAGAACTCCCTCGATCCCTCGTGACAGCACGGAATTCGTCGCGAATGCCGATTGAGTGATCATCAGGCAGAAAAGAAAGTATATTGGCAACGTTGCGACGCGAACACCGATGCCTGCGCCAGGCGCACAAGAGTGTGCGCCCCACACGGGCCAGCAACCGTGCCGGGTCATTGAATTCTCCGGCAAGCAACCAGCAGGCGCGTCCACGGTTGATCTTTCAAACGGCTGATCTGCACTCCAGGATGATCATGTGTAGTGTCGTG
This sequence comes from Terriglobales bacterium, assembly GCA_036557105.1. Taxonomy (GTDB): domain Bacteria; phylum Acidobacteriota; class Terriglobia; order Terriglobales; family Acidobacteriaceae; genus Gp1-AA145. Next base: position 24,897 of record DATBIE010000036.1, on the reverse strand, counting down.
AATGAACTTGCCGTGGCCGATGAACATTCCGGTATGCGTAATATGATCGGGTGCGTCGCCGAAAAACAGCAAATCGCCCGCCTTCAATTTCTTGCGATCCACTGGCTCTGCCCCGCTCCACCCGGCCTGCAAATCGGCATCGCGCGGCATAGTGATGCCGCGGCTGCGCACCAGCATCTGCGTGAAACCTGAGCAGTCGTACCCGAAACTTGATCGGCCTCCCCAGGTGTAAGTCACACCGAGAAAGCGCCGGCCCAGCGCGATTGATTCTTTAATGCTCAACTTATGCGGGGCGAGATTGACGTCGCCAGCCTGAATCCATGCCGTTTGTCCGTCCGGCAGACGGACCTGCAACCAACGGGGTGCGTCCCCTTGCCCTTGCGAAACGATCTCCATCCGAGTCTCAAACGGCACAGTTGCAACCGGCTGGTGCAATGTAACATCTGTTTCACGATACAAGTTTGCGGCGAGGCTGCTGACCTGTGCGACTCGACCGGAAGCCGCGTATTCAGCCGCACCAGATTCGAGCCGACGGACGTTAGACGATTGAGTCCAGCCGGTGTAAGCATCGTTTGTTCGGACCTTTTCCCATCCTGAGTTCTCTTCGAGGAGTTCTACATCAGTGCCGAGAATCGCCTGTGAAACCACATCCACGTCTTGGCTCGCGGATGAATACATGTTCGCGACCGGCACTACGACGACCGCCTCCTGGGGTTCAGCTGCGCCCGCGAGTCGAGTAAAAGTCAGAATTACACCCATTGCAATGAGTGTTGTTGGAGTGAGTCGGATTGAAAGTTTGCGGAGAAATTTCCTTTTCTCTCCGCTCATCGACTTACTGCACCTCGGACGCGCGAAAAACGGACGGATCATGAAGTTCCATTGCCAGCTAGAACTGATACACCGCCGAGAACTCCATTCTGCGCGGGTTGGTTAGAGTTTTCGTGTAATTACCAAAACTTGCGGGCACATCCCACTCGTCCTGCATGGAGAAAGCGTCAAACTTCGTATTGTTGAAGACGTTAAATACGCTCCAACGCAGCTCGATACTGTGGCGCTCTTTAATCCGCCACTGCTTCGAGAGGTTCATGTCAGTAGCAAGATAGCCATCGCCGCGGACCGGGTTGCGAACGCCGCTTTCACCGGGAAAAGCAAAGTCGAATGCTGCCTGTGACTGGGCAGGGTTTTTGAAAATGTTCGGCTGCCCGTTGGTAATCGTAGTCCCCGCTCCAATTGGCGCGCCGGTCAGATCGGACCATCCCATTTCATCCCAGTTGGTTGGCCATACATACCCTTGAAAAACACTGACAGGAAAGCCTGACGTCCAGCGTGTCGTGCCGGCCAGCTGCCAGCCGCCGATCAAGGCATCGGTTAACCCACTTGCGGTGCTGGCCAATGCTTTTCCGCGACCAAACGGCAATTGAACAACCCAATAGCCATTGATCTGGTGCCGCAGGTCGGCATCACTTGGGCCGTACATTTGGCCGGGATCCCAGGCGTTGATCACGCTGTCGGTCAAATAGTGAATGCCACGCTCGGCGGTCGATTCGATATCCAGCGCTTTGGAATACGTATAGTTCACGCCGAACATTACGCCATTCGACATCTGCTTGTTCAGGCTGACCTGGAGGGAGTTGTAATTCGACCAGGCGATGGAGCGCCAATCCCATAGGGAGGAGTACTGGCTGTTATAAACGCTGTACAGACCAGTCTTGGGAAAGCTCGGCTTGCCGTTCACGTCGAATGCAAAGTTTCCAGAGGTCTCGTTGTAAAGAACACCGCAACCGGGACCGAACCGATCGTAAACCGCTTCCAGCAGATTAGTAGTTGATGCGCCTGAGGAGCACGACAGCGTATAGGAGGACTGCGGTGCCAACAGATTTTGCCAGTATTGCGCGGTCGGTCCGATTGTAGAAGCGTTGATGCTGCTCTCGGGCGTGCCGGCGCGCCACAGTTGAGACAGACGTTTGGCAGCGGCAAAGTAATCGATCCCCGACGTTGGATCCACCAGATCTGAAGGTGTAGCGACATCATCAAGCACCAACAGGCGATGAGCAAAATGGCCCACGTAGGCGACATCGAGAGTCATCCTTCCCGGTAACTGTCGCTGAATCGAGAAATCGACAGCGTACGAATATGGCGTCTTGAGCGACTGGTCGATACCTCGTGCAATAAGTAGAGAGCCTGCTGGAGGAGTGGTCGGAAAAGTAAAGCTCGATGGTGGAGCAAGACTGCCCAATAGTGAGAGCGGAATATTGTTCATATCCGACAAGCTGCTGCCGACACGAGGGGCGTCGTTCAGGGAGAGGGTAGCGGACGGGTTGGAAACTTGAGTGGAAAGTCCGAACTCGCCTGATGCGCTATAGAACTGAGCCAGTTCAGGGCCAAAATTCTGGTAATACATACCGGCGCCAGCTCGAACGGATGTCTTATTTTCACCAAAAACCCGATTCAACCAGCCGGAACTGAAACTCGGTGACCACGCCAGTCCCAGACGCGGCGCGAAATTCTTTGTCTGTGTGCTGTACAGCCCTGGCTTGCCATAAGCCGAACCAGCAGGGCCGAAGCCGATCAGTCCGTTTCCACCCAAGACCTGATTATCAGGAATGCCCTTTAACATCGCTGCAAAGCGCTGATTGAACCAGGTGCCAATGTTTACGTTTGGCGAAACCTCTTGGCCAGAGGTTTCCGTCATTGGTGTCATGAGCTGATAATTCAGACCATAGGTTAGGGACAGATCGCGGCGCACCTTCCACGTGTCCTGAAAGAAGAAGTTGTAGTTATCGGTTGACCAGTGGCGAACAATCGCCTGGTCCTGAGGAAGCAAACTGGCGCCGCTGGCGCCAACTTTGTAATTGAAAGAGCCGTCGACCTCGCTCTCAATTCCCATCAGCGCTGCCAAGGGGAAGTCATAGGCATGGTTGAATCCCGAATCGACGGCCGGATAAATATCTCCAGCAGTGCAGTCTGAATATCCCTGGGCGTTACAGGCCGGATTCAGAAAGTCATTCTTGTTTGCGAACCCTCCCGCGGAAATCCAGTCCGCATTGGTGAGAGCGTCGCTGTAAACCGGACTATAGTCATAGTTATTCAGGCGCGAAAGCAAAAAGTTCACGCCAAACTGAAAGCTATGTGAGCCTTTTGTCCAATCAACGGTGTCCACAATGTTATGTACTGGGGAAGTATGACCCTGTGAATAGTTGATGTCCTGTTCGAGGTCACGCATGAAGACCCACGGCTGATTAGCATCGCCATTCAGCCCGTAGCTATCGCGCGTGAGGCCATATCGAACATTGTTGACAAGATGAGAGCTCAACAGACTCGTGTAGCCGACGACGAAGCCTTTCGCGAGATCATCCGTCGTGTATTGCGGATTTCTTCCCGGCTGAAACGGCGCGCCCAGTGGCGGAACGTACTTGTCCTTAACGCCGGTGCCACGGAAGAAAAGCGAGTGATTGCCGTTTCGGGTGATTTTGAAATCGATGCGGCCGATATACCAGTTTTCGCGCAAGGTGGTCGGCGCGGCGAAGCGGTATCCAGCAAAATTTGGAGCGTCGCCATAGTTAAGATCGTTGGCTGTAGGGTAGGTTTTGAAATAGGCGAGCACGCCGGGACTCGGGCCTATACCCTGCGGGTCCATGGCTGCAAGTTCGGCAGGACCTAGCGCATAATTCCCCGCCTGTATCGGATAAACCGTCCCGCTCACTCCAGTAACATTGTTACCCGCTGGACAGGCCGATGCCGTGGCGCACTGGTATTGAATGATTCCGTCTTGCAACATTGGGCTCGGGACCGCGTGTTCCACGCTTTGCCCAACGTTCTGCCGGTGGCCTTCATAGTTGAAAAAGAAAAACAGCCGATCTTTCAGGATCGGGCCGCCGATCGTCCCTCCATAGTTGTTCCACACCAGTTGCGGAGGCCGATTGGACTGTCCGGCGTTTAGTTGGGAGTTTTTGACGAAGAAATCGTTCGCCTCTCCCAGTCCATTCCGGTTGAACTCATAAAGAGAGCCGTGAAAAGTGTTTGTGCCTCCTTTTGTCACCATGGCGATTTGCGCCCCGGAAGACCGCCCCTCGCTGGCCCCATAGTTAGACGTGGTAACGCGGAACTCCTCTACTGAAAATGGAGTGGTGGGCAATATTCCGTTGAAGGCGTAGCCTTCGAACTCATTGTTATTGCTAATGCCATCGAGCGAGATGTTGTTCTGATCGCTGCGCTCACCGTTCACCATGCCCGCGCGCGTGTCATAGTCGTCCTGCAATATGTTTTCGCCATTGAACGCGACCCCGGGTTGGAGGCTGAGCAAGAGTACGGAATTCTCCGCAGGCAATGGCAGATTCTCGATTGCATCTGTCCCCATCGTCTGGCCGACGCTGTTGTCTGTGGTGTTGAGCTGCGGCAACTCTGATGTGACGGAAACGGTTTCCGCGCTGGCGCCTACTTTCATTTGAACGTTGACTGTTGCGGGGAGATCTACGCGCAACACTACCGCGCTCTGCTCATATCTGCTGAACCCTTGTGCCTGAACCGTCACTTGATACTTGCCGGGCAGTAGCTCTGGCAGGACGTATGCGCCATCCTGACCAGTCGCCGTCGTGCGCGTGAAGCCGGTATCGGAATTCACGATTGTGACCTGGGCGCCCCGAATGGAGAGTCCGGAGGGGTCGGTCACAGTGCCTCGCAGGGAAGTCGTCGCCTGTCCCCAGGCAGTCGCGCCATAAACGCCAAGACAAATGGTGAGCAATCCCAGTAGCTTCCGCATAGATTTCTGGTCTCCTGTTCGTTCGGCTCGCGAATCCGAGCGTCATCGTCGTAGACACGCGCAGGACTAAGCGAAACCTGTATACGCGTCCGAATAACATTTTGTCAACAGGAAAAACTCAAATATGCAACATTTGTTTCATGGCTTAGCCGGCGTACCAGCGGTATCCGTGACGCTGCTCTTGGTCCACCTTTTTTAGAATCGCTAGCGTGCGTCCACGACGATGGTGCGCGCACAGAGTGAACAAAGCATTGATCAGGCTGATGGGCGCAACGTAGGAGTTGCTGAAGGGAGCTTCAACCGGGGTGAGGAACGCGATGTTTGCGAAGCGGGCTATTGGTGAAACAAACGTATCGGTGATTCCCACGCAAAAGGCGCCATTGTCGCGAGCGCGTTGCAGTCCTTCCACGGTCTGGCGCAGACCGCGACGAAAGCTGAGAGCGATGACCACGTCTTTCTTTCCGGTCTTTCGTGCGGCATGGAATGACTTTCCCGGCGTTGTAGCCGTGACCACCGGCAAGCCGAGCAGCGTCAACTTGTAGTCAATGAACTCCGCCAGGGCGATTGCCATGTCGCCGGCCAGCACGAGGATCGTCCGCGCCCGGTGAATTCTTTCGGCGACGGAGGCCAGACGTTCCATGTCTAGCGTATTTCGCAATGCGTGGAGGTTCTGCAGGTCTTGTTCGAGTGCTTTGCGTGCCTGCGAAATCGCGCTGGAATCTCCAGAAGAGACGGTCGCCTGCATTCCCTGAAGCGACGTCGCGTTCGCGATGGCTAGTTCGTGCAGGTATGCTTTGAAATCCTTGTAACTTTCAAAACCCAGCCCCTGCACGATGCGCATAACGGTTGCCGGGTCAGTCTGCAGGTTTTCGGCGAGGGCCCTTACACTCATTAAAACGTATTCGCGCGGATTTTCCTGTACCGGCCGAATCAGTTCCTGGCGCTTCTTATGCAGCCTGGCGATACGTTCGCCAAAGCTCATGGAGCCATTGCTGAATATCGCCGCAGACTTTGCAGTCATAATCCACTCCTGCCACGATAATGCGGCAAGCCACTACCTTTGCTGGTCAAAAAAGTGTAACATTTGTTTCCGCCTATGCAACTGAAAGAACGTCTTTGTGCCTGCCCGCTACTGCAATTGGTATTGATCCAGACGCTCCTCGTAATCGCCCCTGCCGCTCAGGGGCAGCCGAAACCCGCGGCCGATCTGATCATTACCAATGCAAAGATCTGGACCGTTGATCGAGCCCATCCCACGGCCCAGGCGGTAGCCGTCCTCGGTGAGCGCATTGTCGCCGTCGGTTCGACGTCTGATGTTGACGCCTGGCATGGTCCACGGACACGAGTTGTCAATGCCGGAGGCAAACTGCTCCTGCCCGGTTTCAATGACGCCCACGTGCATTTCATCACCGGCGGGATGCAACTGGATAGCGTTCAACTCACCGACACGACCAGCAAGGAAGAATTCGCGCGCCGAATTGGTGAACGCGCAAAGATCACCCCGAAGGGTGAATGGATTCTTAACGGCGACTGGGACGAAACCAAGTGGGACCCTCCCCTGCTCCCAACTAAAGAATTGATCGATCCGTTCACTCCGGACACTCCCGTCTTCGTCAGCCGCCATGATGGCCACATGGTTCTGGCGAACTCGGTCGCGTTGCGTTTGGCTGGGATCACGGCGCAGACGCCTGATCCTCCGGGCGGAGTGATCGTCCGTGACGCACAGGGGAATCCCACCGGCGCGTTGAAAGATGCCGCCATGGATTTGGCTGCACGGGCTATTCCTCCTCTCTCGCACAATCAACGGTTGCACGCCGCGCAGCGCGCCATGCAATATGCGCTGTCATTGGGCCTGACCAGCGTGCAAAACATGAACCCGGATTATGCGGATATCGCCGTCTATAACGAAATGTTGAATCGTGGCCAATTGAAGATTCGAATCTATGGCGCGCCGCTGATCACTGGAGTCGGTGATCAGGTTAAGATCGGAATCCGCCACGCCTTTGGTGGGCCGTTCTTGCGAATTGGAGCAGTAAAAGCGTTCGCCGATGGATCACTTGGTTCGCGCACCGCTTATTTTTTCGAACCCTATACCGATGACCCGAACTCACGCGGTCTGCTCTCGGATGAAATGCACCCTATCTCGCTCATGCGGGATCGCATGATGAAGGCCGATGCTGCCGGCCTGCAGATTTGCACGCATGCCATCGGCGATCAGGCCATCTCGACGATTCTCGATCTCTATTCTGAAATCGTGCAGGCCCATGGCGAAGAAGATCGACGCTTCCGAATCGAGCATGCTCAACACATGGCGGCAAAGGACTTTGATCGCTTTGCGAAACTGCATGTCATCGCGTCCGTTCAGCCCTATCAGGCGATCGACGACGGACGTTGGGCGGAAACCAGAATCGGGCACGACCGCGCCAGCCGGACTTATGCCTTCCGCACCTTCCTCGATCATGGAGTGCGCCTTGCTTTCGGAACCGATTGGGACGTCGTGCCGCTAGATCCAATACAAACCATCTACGCTGCGGTGACGCGCGCCACGCTCGATGGGAAAAATCCCAACGGCTGGTTTCCGGAACAGAAACTCACCGTTGCTGAAGCTGTCGAGGCATACACAATGGGTTCGGCCTTTGCCGAATTTCAGGAGAACGAGAAGGGATCGATCACTCCCGGCAAGCTGGCGGACATGGTGATATTGGATCAGGATATTTTCAGCATTCCGCCAGAGAAAATCCGCGACACGAAGGTCTTGAAGACTTTCGTTGGCGGAAAGTTAGTGTGGGACAAAGACACGACAGTCCATCAGCAGTAAGAATTTCCCTTCGTGCTACCTCGTGTCGCGAGCGGGCAAAAATACAACGAAGCACACGAAGTTACACGGGGGAACGCAATTTCGAGGGGACATGAGATCACTTTTCGCAGTCTTGCTTCTTTTCACTTTCGCTTCTGCTCCTGGTTTTTCGCAGGATTTGGACGCCAAAGCACATCGCATTCAGAACGAGGTCCTCGGGATTGACGGACACGAAGACACTGTCCAGCATGTAATCTTCGAAAATGTCGATCTCGCGAACCGGCTGCCGGACGGAATGGTCGACCTTCCTCGCCTGCGCGAGGGAGGCATGCACGCCCCATTCTTCGCGCTCTGGGTCCCGATGTTCTACAAAGGTCCGGAAGCAGTCCGCCGCACGCTTGACCTCCGGGATGCAATGCAACGAGAGTTCGATAAGCATCCCGATCAGATCGAACTTGCGACCAGCGCGCGGGATATCGAGCGTATCGTCAAGCAGCACAAAATTGCGGCGGTTCTGACCATAGAAGGTGGACACCAGATCGACAATGATCTGGCCGTCCTGCGAATGTATCGCCGCATGGGAATTCTCGCGATGACGCTCACGCACTTCAAGAGCAACGATTGGGCGGATTCATCAACAGCGCCGCCTGAGCACAACGGCCTGACGGACTTCGGAAAGCAGGTGGTGCGCGAGATGAACGCCATCGGGATGATGGTCGACATTTCGCATGTTTCGGACAAAACCTTTTACGATGCCCTGGAAGTCACGACCAAACCCGTGATCGCGTCCCACTCATCCTGCCGCGCTCTTTCTAATGTCCCTCGCAATATGACCGATGACATGCTGCGGGCCCTCGCCAAGAATGGCGGAGTCGTTGGCGTAAATTTTGCTGCCTCGTTTCTGAATCAGCAGGACGCTGCGGAATTGCAACAGACTGCTTCCAGCACCAATGCCCTCCAGCCGACGGAAACCGGGGCTGCCTTGGATGCATTCGCTGCGAAGGAGTATTTCGAAGACAAGGGAGAGTACAAAGTCGGCCACGCGACTGTCGAAGACGCGGCCGCTTGCGTCGACCACATTGTTAAAGTTGCGGGAATCGATCACGTTGGCATCGGCAGCGATTTCGATGGAATTTCCCTGGTTCCACAAGGTCTCGAAGATGTCTCGAAAATGCCGAACCTCACGGCTGCTCTGCTCAAACGTGGTTATTCTGAAAACGACATCAAGAAAATCATGGGCGGAAATTTCCTGCGCGTAATAAAAGAAGTTGTCGGGTATTAGTTTGTCTCAGCGGGTTCTCTCCTTCTGACCCTCCATGGTCGATCTGCCCGGCCGAATGATTGTTTGGTAAACAAAATCGCCTTCAGGTGATTTTCAGCTTTCACCTTTATAGTTTGTGTGGGAACGTGTCGGCTCTCAAGCGGCGGCAACGTTTGCTGCTAATTCGAGGAAATTGCGTATGGCTAACATTTGGCAAATTGGGATGTTACTGGCAAGCAGAGTTCGAGATGTTACGGCGATGTGGACAGTATGTGTGCTCTTCGGACTCTCAACCTCAGCACAGGTTCCTCCCGGTCAGCAGACTGCCTCTAGCACAAACTCGACGGCTCCTTTGTTAATAACTTTGCAGGATGCGCTTGTCCGCGCCGAAAAGAACGAGCCGCAGTATCGCGCCGCGTTAGCGCAATATCGCGTTGCGCATGAGACTCGCGTGCAGGGGCGCGGTGCGTTATTGCCTAACGTCAACTATGCGAGCTCGTTTCTTTATACGCAGGGAAACGGGACCGCATCCGGCCGCTTCATCGCCAATAATGGAGTGCATGAATACCTGAATGAAGCCAACGTACACCAGCAGCTTTCGTGGCAAGCGGTGGCCGAGTATCGGCGCGCGGAAGCCATGGAGGCATTGGCGAAGGCACAATCGGAGATCGCCAAGCGCGGGCTGGCGGTGGTTGTGACCCAGGCGTATTACGGGACTGTGGTGGCGCAGCGCAAATATTCCATCGCACAACGGGCAGCCGCAGAGGCGCAGAATTTCTTCGAGATTTCGCAGAAGCTGGAGAAAGGTGGCGAGGTCGCTCACTCCGACACGATCAAGGCACAGTTGCAGCTGCAGCAGCAACAGCGCGCTCTCCAGGATGCGCAACTTGAAATGGAGCGCAGCCGGCTAGATCTCGCAGTGCTCCTATTTCCCAACTTCGACGAGAATTTCAGCACCGTCGACGATCTCGAAAATCTCGGCGCTCTGCCCTCGTATTCCGAAGCCGAAACACTTGCTGGAAATGCAAACCCTCAGCTCCGGGCTGCGTTGGCGTCGTTGAAAGCCGCCAATCAGGAAGTTGCTGTTGCCTGGAACAGTTTTTTGCCTTCATTGAATCTTGATTATTTTTATGGGATTGACGCCAATCAATTTGCAACAAACGGACGGGAACTTAGTTCAGTTTCCAATCGTCCAATTCGGAACCTCGGATATTCCGCGGTTGCCACTGTGGACATTCCGATTTGGAGCTGGGGCGCTTCTCGCAGCAAAGTGAAAGCCGCAAACATCGAGCGTGACCAGGCGAAACTTGAATTGAGCTTCGCCCAGCGAAAGATGGCGGCCGATCTGCGGGATTTCTACAATCAGGCGCAAACTTTGCGGTCGGAACTTGAGTCGCTGCGTCGATCCGCGGACCTTTCTGCAGAGAGCCTACGTTTGACTACGCTGCGTTATCAATCGGGAGAAGCAACCGTGCTCGAGGTTGTCGATGCCCAGAACACGTTAACGCAGGCGCAAAACGCATTGGGCGATGGGCAAGTGCGCTATCGCGTGGCCGTCGCCAATCTCCAAACTTTGACAGGGAATTTCTGAATGCCGCCGCTCGTAACATTGCTTAAGGGGAAGACACCAAAAAGAATTTTCGTTGCGCTTCTACTGTCGGCCATTGTCGCGACGATGGTCGCCTGCTCAGATGAAGCGAAAGACACCGAAGCTCCCGTTCCCGTACAGATCGTCCAGGTGGAACGGGCGGCATTGCAGCAGAAAGTCACAGCTGAGGCCGTTCTGTTTCCGATCGCTCAGTCTTCAATGGTGCCCAAGATCAGCGCTCCGGTGCAGAAATTTCTAGTGAACCGGGGAAGCCACGTACATAAAGGACAGTTGCTGGCCGTACTTGAAAATCACGATCTCGCGGCCGCAGCCCAGGATAGTCAGGGTGCGTACACGCAGGCGCAGGCTGCGTATGACATCACCACTGCTGCGGATGTTCCTCAGCAGATGCAGAAGGCCGAACTTGATCTGCAAGCGGCCAGGCAGGCGTTCGATGCGCAACAAAAAATCTACGACAGCCGTCAGGAGCTTTTTCGCGAAGGCGCGCTCCCTCGCAAGGAACTGGAGCAATCCAATCTCGACCTGACCAACGCAAAAAATCAATACGAAATTGCTAAACGGCACTTGGAATCGCTCAATGCTCTTGGTCAGCAGCAGGCGCTGAAGTCTGCAAAGGGCCAACTGGAATCTGCAAAAGGAAAGTACGAGGGCGCCGAAGCGCAACTGAACTATTCAGAAATCCGCGCGCCGATCAGTGGCGTTGTAACTGAACGACCGCTTTACCCCGGTGAAATGGCCTCTGCCGGGACGCCACTCCTCACCGTTATGGACATCTCGCGTGTGGTCGCACGCGCCCACATTGACCAAAGCCAGGCAGCTTTACTGAAATCTGGTGACACTGCGGAAGTCAAAGCGCCAGGGATTACGCAAACTCTTCGCGGAAAAGTTTCGCTTGTTAGCCCGGCACTCGATCCCAATAGCACAACGGTAGAAGTCTGGATCGAACTCAAGAACAATGACAGCCGGCTTCGGCCTGGTACCAACGTTGAGATTTCAGTCGTAGCACACTCCATCCCCGATGCACTGACCATTCCAGCCGCCGCATTGTTGACAGCTCAGGATGGCGCAACGTCTGTGATGGTTGCCGGAGCTGACGGCCGAGCGCATCAGCGGACAGTAAAGACTGGAGTTCGTGATGGTAACCGTGTCCAGATCGTTGATGGCGTGCAAGACGGGGAACGCGTTGTCGGTTCCGGCGCATACGGCCTCCCCGACAACAGCAAAATCACCGCTGAACAACCGACGGCGGAAGGGAAGACCTAGCGCGTGCAGAGCGTGAACAAGTCTTACTGGTTTTCACGATACTCCAAGTCCGTAATCTTTCTTATCTGCATTGTGGCGGCTCTTGGGGCATATCTAGCATTCACGATCCCTATCGCAGTTTTCCCAACCACGAATTTTCCACGAATCCTCATCGCGGTTGACAACGGGGTGATGCCGATCGACCAAATGATGGTCACGCTCACGCGCCCGATTGAAGAAGCGGTGAACAGCGTGCCCGGCCTCGAGGAAGTGCGATCGAATACCAGCCGTGGTTCGGCCGAAATCGATCTGTTTTTTGACTGGAACATCGACATGTTCCAGACGCTGCAATACGTCAATTCCGCCATTTCGCGCATCCAGCCGGACCTTCCACCTACCGCCAGCATTGTCAGCAACCGGATGACGTTTGCCAGCTTCCCGATCATCGGTTACAGCATCACGTCGGATACCGTTCCGCAAACTCAGCTTTGGGACCTGGCAACTTACGAGCTGAAACCCAGATTGAACCGTCTCAACGGCGTCGCCACTGTTGTTGTTCAGGGAGGGCAGGAGCCCGAGTTTCACATCGAGCCGGATTCCTCAAAGCTGCTGCGTGCAGGTATCACGGTTACTGATCTTCTCGACGCTATTCGGCGCACTAACGTGATCCAATCTCCGGGACTTTTTGAGCGCAACCATGAGCTGGTACTGGGACTCGTAAGTGGACAGGTGCGCACGCCCGCAGAGATCGCGGATGTTGTGGTGAAGACCACCTCGTCTGGTGTTCCGGTCCGCATTGGAGACGTTGCCCAGGTAGTCCCCGGGATCAAGCCGGTTTACACCATCATCACCGCAAATGGAAAGCCGGCAGTGCTGATCAATGTCAACCGTCAGCCAACTTCAAACACTATGGAGGTGGCAAACGAGGTCCACGATCTCCTTGCACAAATCCGAAAAACCCTGCCGCGAGGAATTGTTGTGGAGCCGTTTTATGACCAATCACTTCTGGTAAGTCAATCGATCAGGAGCGTGCGCGATGCAATTTTGCTGGGTCTGGTTCTGGCCTCAATCATTCTTGTAGTTTTCCTGCACGACTGGGGCACGTCTCTGGTGGCCGGACTCGTTATTCCGGTCACGATTGTCATCACGTTTATTGTGCTGAAGCTTCTGGGCCAGAGTTTCAATCTCATGACTCTCGGTGGACTCGCGGCCGCAGTCGGCCTGGTGATCGATGATGCCATTGTGGTTGTCGAAAATATCGTGCTTCATCGTGATGCCGGACAGGGAAGACTTCAAGCGATCCGCAGCGCGCTCAAAGAAATTACTGTGCCGCTAATTGGCTCAACTGTCACGCCTGTGGTTGTGCTCCTGCCATTGATCTCGATCGCTGGAGTTTACGGTATTTTTTTTCGTGCTCTCGCGCTGACATTGGGAGTCTCACTTTGCACCTCGCTGGCGCTGGCCCTTACTTGGACTCCTACCCTCAGCAGCTTCCTGATCCGGAAACGAAACGATGAAAAGCAAGAGGATGATGATCGAGAGGAAGGATTTGGCGAACTGCTTGCCGCTGAAGAAGCATCGACCGGCAGCTTCTTCCGGCGAGTCATCGAATTTCATCAGCGCTGGTTACGCACGGCCCTGCATCGTCCAAAGTGGCTGATCGGCCTCAGTCTCTTGCTCATCATTGTTTCCTATGTGTGTTTTCGATTCACCGGCACCGATCTTCTCCCCGAGATGGATGAAGGCGGATTTACGCTCGACTACTTGACTCCTGCTGGTGCATCTCTTTCTGAAACCAATCGCATGATTCTGCACATTGAGCAGATCGTCAAATCGATTCCGGAAGTGGAGAGCAGCTCCCGTCGCACCGGGGCTGAGCTCGGTCTCGCCGCTGTCACTGAAGCGAATCGCGGAGACGTGCTGGTCAAATTGAAGCAGAATCGCAGCCGCGGAATCGATGAGATCATTGAAGAAATCCGCGCGAAGGTCAATGCGCAGGAACCCGCCGTACTTACCGAATTTATTCAAGTTCTGCAGGACATGATCGGCGATCTCACTGGCGAGCCGGAACCGGTCACGATCAAGTTGTTTTCGGAAGACCCGTCGCTGCTCCAAGCCTGGGCGCCGAGAGTTGCGGATGCGATCCGGTATGAGGAAACCACTCACAAAGGCGTGCCCGGAGTGGTTGACGTGCTGAACGGAATTGAAAACACTATCAGCGGGCCCGCCGTCAATTTCCAGATTGACCCGGCGCGGGCAGCACACGCGGGATTCACACCTGAAGAGGTTGCTACCGATGCCGCCGCGATCCTCGAAGGTGAGCCAAGCCAGACACCCGTGATTTCTAACGACCGCGTCTACACCGTGCGTGTTCGTTTTCCCGAACACAATCGAGCATCACTCGAGGCCATGGGCAACACGCTGCTAACAAGCGCGAGTGGCCACACGGCGACGCTCAACTCCCTCGCCACCATCACCGAGCTTCCCCCACAAAATGAAATTCACCGGGAAAATCTGCAGCGCGAAGTTTCGATTACAGCCCGCACAGAGGGGACTGACCTCGGCAGCGCGATACAAGCAGTCCAAAAGGCCGTGAGTGCGTTGCACGTTCCGCCGGCCATCCGCATCGAGTACGGCGGAACATATGCGCAACAGCAAAAGTCGTTTCAGGATTTTCTGTTTGTACTGGCGCTTGCGATCGTGTTGGTTTTCATTGTGCTCCTGTTCGAATTCCGCACGTTCGCGGCTCCCATTGCGATTCTGGCGTCCGCGCTGCTTTCCACTTCGGGTGTCTTTATCGCCCTTTTGGTCACCCAGACCACATTCAACGTCTCTTCATTTATGGGATTGGTGATGGTGGTTGGAATCGTTGCCAAAAACGGCATTTTGCTTCTTGACGCCGATCAGAAGATTCGCATGGCAGGCAAATCTGCCGAGTTCGCCATGCTGCAGGCAAGCCGCCGCCGTTTGCGGCCGATTACGATGACTGCGCTCGCAACGGTCGCCGGAATGTTGCCGCTGGCATTTGCTTTTGGCGCAGGATCGCAAATGCTGCAGCCGCTCGCTATCGCTGTAATCGGCGGCATTCTCATTTCGATGGTGCTCTCCCTCATCATCACGCCGGCCGTTCACTATTACCTCAGCCGAACGGACAGTACGCTCAGAGTGCCCACGGATCACGAATTTACCGAGAAGGGCGGCAGAGTTTAGCGGTCTCTAACCGCAAGACCGCAAAGCAACTCCCAAACCTTCCGTACTCGAGAAGACACACCACGGGCTCAGCGTGCATTCCGCGAAATGCGGGCCGCAAGTTACTGCGGCTGCAATCCCTGGTAAATCGCGACGCCAGCAATGGTGAGGATCAGCACTCCGGAAGCCGTGCCAAGCGCCTTTACAAACGGGCCGAGCCGGTTGACGCGGTTCATGATCTCCACCTGTTCGCGAGCCATGTGGGATTCGGATTCACCAAGGAATAGTTGATCGTCCTCTTGCATTGTGAGGGTGCCACGATAGATCAGCAGGGCAATCAGAGCTGCTGTGAGCACTCCCCACGCGATCAGAAGCTCGAACAGAGTCGACATACAACACCTCGTTACAGGCGAGCTGTTCTTGCCTCCGTCTAGGGCCGTGACCTGGAAACGCCAACCCGGGAGGTTGGAGGGGTACGGCTCCGGGCAGAGTTGTTAAGGACGATTATAGTCCGGAATGGTTAGCGGAGAGTGCAATTTTCCAGCTCAGAAGGGCCGTGGCAAGCAGAGAAGAACAAGCAAGAGAGTAGTAGCTCGGGACTATCTGACCATGGGAGCGGTGCATGCGACCGCAATTCCGATGACGCTTAATACGATGCCAGCCTGCCAAAACAAACGTCGTCCAGACAACAAAGTGATAGATGTAACGACCAAGCCAATCTCGAGGAAAACTTCGGCAAGATCATAGCGATTGGCGCGGTTGCGTTCGAGCTTCGTTTCCTGCTCGAGCTTTCTGGCTTCGGCGTCAATGTCTTTCTGTTGGTCGCCGTATTTTTCAGCTTCAACTTGGTATTTGGCACGGAGTTGCGCCGCCTTGCCTTCATCGCTCGTTGACATAATGGAGGCGAAGTCAGCGAAGATTTCGTCGGTGTGGCGGCGAATATTCTTTGCCTGATAGTACGCCCATTGATCGGTGGCCTTGTTTTGCAGAACGACTTCTTCGGTGTGCGCGCGATGGCCGAGCAGGGAAGCGATTGCAACCAGCACTGCGAGGATTGCCATAGTTAGCGACACCGGGGCCAGGGAGTGGTCATGCGCAGCATGCTCGGCATGCTCCTGGAGTTCTTGAAGCTCTTCCGTACTCATAAGGTTTTGGGGATGGTAGCGGGAGTGATCACAGGAGCGCAAGTGCCTCGGGCGGGGCGGGAGACCAACCAGGCTCAGGGCGGCAACTCGGTTTCTGATTGTCCAGTAATGGACAGCGGATTCCGCTCACGAACATATTGCTCGAACGTCAGTACTTATATAACTCGCTATCGCACAGACTTTTCAATGCAATAGCAGGATTTGTAATCTGGCCGGAAGTTTGCATTATCCTCAAGTACATGGATATCGCACGCCCCGAATTCAAGCGCCAAAAACGGCGCAAACAAATCATCTGGTCGGCGGCGGGGATCGTCATCGTTGCCGCGCTAACCATTGGTGTAACGCGGCTCAAACCCGCAGCGCCGGAAGTGGAACGAAGCACCGTGTGGACTGACACTGTGAAACGGGGCGACATGCTGCGGCAGGTGCGTGGCCTCGGTTCGCTGATTCCCAGTCAGGAGTTCACCCGTCAAATACCAGCGGAAACGGAAGCGACAGTGGTGCGCATTTTGAAGCTACCCGGCTCACAGGTGAAGGCCGACACGATATTGCTCGAGATGAGCAATCCTCAGGTCGAACAAGCAGCCGTCGATGCCAACCTTCAACTCAAGGCGGCTGAAGCGGCATATCAGAGCTTGAAAGTCACGTTGCAGAGCAACCTTATGACCCAGAAGGCGGGTGCGGCGACGGTGAACTCGGACTTTACGCAGGCCAAGCTGCAGTCCGATACGGACAAGGCGCTCTACGATCTCGGCGTGATTTCGGGTCTGGCTTACAAGAATTCGAAGAGCAAAGCCGACGAGCTTACTACGCGTAACAACATTGAAGGCGAACGTCTCGACATTAACCAGAAGGCGATTGAAACGCAGCTGGCCGAGCAACAGGCGAAGGTGGATCAGAACCGAGCGCTGGCTGAGCTGAAGCAAAAGCAACTGGACGCATTGAAAGTGCGGGCCGGAATCGAAGGTGTGCTGGTTGATATGCCGCTGCAAGTAGGGCAGCACGTGAGCCCCGGCACGATGCTGGCAAAAGTCGTTCAGCCGGACCACTTGATTGCTGAACTGAAGATCGCCGAGACACAGGCCCGCGACGTGCAGATTGGCCAGCCGGCGGTGGTCGACACGCACAACGGCACCGCCGACGGAACGGTGATGCGTGTTGATCCTGCGGTACAGAACGGAACGGTGACCGTGGACGTGAAGCTCACGGGCGACCTTCCCAAAGGCGCGCGCCCTGACTTGAGTGTGGATGGAACCATCGACCTGGAGAAGCTCAACAACGTTCTTTATGTCGGTCGTCCGGCTTTCGGGCAAGAGAACAGCACGATTAGTCTGTTCAAGCTCGATCCTGATGGCAGAGGTGCAGTGCGCGTGCCGGTCAAGGTCGGACGCGCGTCGGTGAATTCTATTCAGGTCATCGAAGGACTAAAACAAGGCGACACGGTCATTCTGTCTGACATGTCGCGGAATGACAACACAGACCGGATTCGTTTGGATTAGTCCGTCACAACGTCTTTTTGGGATTCATCAACCACGAAGGACACGAAAGGAATTCCGAAGCAGTATCAGAACGCTACTGAAACCAGAGGAGTCTATGAGCGAACTTGCGCAGCCGCTGATAAAGATTGAAGACCTCACCAAAGTTTTCTATACCGATGAAATTGAAACCCACGCGCTCTCCGGCGTGCACCTTTCGATCCACAAAGGCGAATACGTTGCGATGTCGGGTCCTTCGGGATGTGGCAAATCGACGCTGCTCTCGATTATTGGTCTTCTCGACACGCCGACCGCGGGTAAGTATGAGCTCAACGCCAAGCCAGTTGAGAACCTGGATTTTGGAGCGCGCTCGCGCATTCGCAACCAGGAAATCGGTTTCATTTTTCAGAGTTTTAACCTAATCGGCGATCTCACGGTGTATGAAAATGTCGAGCTGCCTCTGACCTATCGCCAGCGAATGCCTTCCGCGGATCGCAAGAAGCGCGTGATGGAATCGCTTGAACGCGTCGGTATGGCGCACCGTGTTCGCCACTATCCTTCACAACTCTCGGGCGGTCAGCAGCAGCGCGTGGCTGTTGCACGCGCGCTGGCAGGACATCCTTCAATTCTGCTCGCCGACGAACCGACCGGAAACCTCGACTCTCGCAACGGCGAGGCAGTCATGGAACTGTTGCAAAATCTCCACCGCGATGGCGCGACGATCTGCATGGTCACGCACGATCCGCGCTTCGCCAAACACGCACAAAGAGAGGTCCACCTGTTCGACGGCAAGGTCGTGGCGGAAGAAGATCTGCAGAAATTAATGGCAGACGCCAGCGCATAAGGTTTTGGCCCAAATTCTGAGTTGCAAGCTCAATTGCGCATTTGCGCGATCACGGGTGAAGTGTTGTCAGAAGTAAGCACTGGGATACGAGAGAGGCTTATGAATGGATTACTTCAGGACCTCCGATTTACTTTGCGGCAATTGCGCAAGAACCCGGGTTTCACATCGACAGCGATTGTGGTGCTCGCGCTGGGAATGTGCGCCAGCATTGCGATCTTTGGCTTTGTCGATGCTGCTTTGATAAAGCCGTTGCCTTATCCCGCACCCAACCGACTGGTGGAAGTGACTGAAAGCATCGCAATGATGCCCCGCGCGAATTTGTCATATCCCGACTATCTGGATTGGAAACGACTCAATCAGGTTTTCAGTTCGATGGACGTCTACAACCAAACGGGGTATCTGCTGCCCACTGCTTCCGGAACTGAACCGGTCCGTGGAATTAGGGTGAGTGATGGACTTTTCCGGACACTCGGGGTAGCGCCGATGCTGGGCCGCGACTTCTATAAGGGCGAGGACCTCCCGGAAGCGCCGCAAACAGTGATCCTGAGTTACGCGGCATGGCAGAAACGATTTGGAGGAAGCAAAAATATTGCGGGCCAGACGGTCACGCTTAGCGGAGTGCCTTACACCATCATTGGCGTTATGCCGCAGAATTTTCAGTTTGCTCCCGCGGGGAACGCGGAGTTCTGGACAACGCTGCATCCCTCTGATCCTTGCAGCAAAAGACGTAGTTGTCACGGCCTCACCGGAGTTGGACGGCTGAAAGATGGAGTTTCAGTTGAACAGGCGCGCGCGGACATGGTTTCAATCGCCCGGCAATTGGAAATTCAATATCCGGACGACAACCGCGGGCAGGGTGCGTTCGTTGCGCCCCTTGCTGAAGTCATTTTCAGCGATATCCGCCCGTTGCTGCTGGCACTACAGAGCGGCGCCGATCTTCTGCTAATCATTGCGTGTGTAAACGTGGCCAGTCTTTTGCTGGTCCGTTCCGAAAGCCGTACGCGCGAAATCGCGGTGCGTGGCGCATTAGGAGCATCACGTGCCCGGTTGATCCGGCAATTCACCATTGAAGGGGCAGTGTTGGTGTGCGCGGGCGGAGTACTCGCCATCTTTGGAGCGCGCGCAGCAATGCAGTTGCTGCTCGGAATGATTTCCAAAAACATGCTTGCATACATGCCTTACCTGGAAGGCCTTGGAATTAACTTGCACGTGCTGGAGTTCAGCGGGCTTTTATTGGTCGTCGCTGCAGCCCTGTTCTCAATAACTCCAATGCTGCGGTTGCCGCTGCGGCAATTGCGTGAAGGACTGATGGAAGGCGGTCGCGGTTATGCCGGAACTTTGTGGCGTCGCTTCGGCGCAAATCTGGTTGTAGTTGAACTTGCATTGGCAGTTGTGCTGCTGGTGTGTGCGGGATTACTCGGCAAGAGCTTGTATCGCCTGCTTCACGTGGAAATCGGATTTCAACCTGATCATCTCTCCACAATGGGAGTTGAAATGTCCGATGTTGAGTATACGAAGGACGAACAGATGATCGCAGTTGCGAGGAAGTTGATTGACCATATTTCAATGTTGCCGGGAGTTGAATCCGTTTCGACTACAAGCACGTTGCCGGTTAGCTTCAATGGCAACACAACCTGGGTTCGGCTTGTGGGTCGACCCTATCACGGCGAACACGATGAGGTAAACGAGCGGGATATCAGCGCCGCATTTTTCACGACTTTACGCGCGCGATTGTTGCAGGGTCGTTATTTTACCGATGCTGAGGACAGTACCAAGCCGCGCGTCGTAATCATCAATCAGGCTTTCGCGAAGAAGTACTTTTCCGGCGAAAACCCAGTCGGGAAGAAAATCGGCGACACCGACCTTTCACCTACGTCGATTAAAGAGATCATCGGAGTTGTGGAAGACGTGAAGGACGGTTCACTGGATTCGGAGATATGGCCTACCGTTTATTACCCATTCAATCAGAGTCCGAATACCGATTTTTCTCTCATCGTCCGCACGTCGCAGGCTGAGGGATCGATTTTGCCTGCTCTGGTTACTGCTGTCCATCAGGTTGATCCAGGCATTGGAACGATGGACGAAGCGACCATGGTGGACCGAATCAACAACTCGCCATCGGCTTACATGCACCGGTCTTCCGCGTGGCTGGTTGCGGGATTTGCGTCGTTGGCGCTTCTGCTCGGAGTTGTAGGTCTCTACGGCGTGATCGCTTATTCCGTCAGCCGCAGAACGCGCGAGATCGGAGTGCGCATGGCGCTCGGTGCACAACGCAGCGCGGTTTATCAGTTGGTGATGAAAGAAGCCGCATGGCTCACGGTATTGGGAATCGCCGCGGGACTGCTGTGCTCATTGGCGGCGGCTGCCGCGGTTCGCAGTCTGTTGTTTGGCGTTCAGTCCTGGGACGCGGGAACTCTGGTGACCGTTTCCGTTGTGCTGGCGGTTTCATCTTTGCTGGCTTGCTACATCCCGGCACGCCGTGCGGCGAAGGTCGATCCCATGGTGGCTCTGCGGTACGAGTGAATTTGCATATGAATGGATTGCTACAAGACGTGCGCTACGCGCTTCGGCAGTTGAGCAAGAGTCCGGGGTTTGCTGCCGTCGCCGTGGTGACCCTCGCACTCGGCATCGGTGCGAACACCGCGATATTCAGCATTGTTGAGGGCGTGCTACTGGCGCCGCTGCACTATCGGCAGCCTGATCGCCTGGTGATGATCTGGGGAAATAACCCACGCTTCCCGCGCGTGTGGAATTCGTACCCGAACTTTCAGGATTGGCAACGAAGCGGGAGTTCGTTTGAAGCAATGGCCGGGTTCAGGGACCAAGGCGTTGACCTGACTTTTCCCGGCACGCCTGCTCACTTGAGAGCAGGTCAAATCACTCCGGGTTTTTTCAGCACGCTCGGTACGCATTTACCAGTTGGGCGCGAATTCACATCGCAAGAGAACCAGCGTGGCGGAAGACCCGTTGCGATTATTAGCAATCACCTTTGGAGAGAACGGTTCGATAGCCGCGCGAATGTGCTCGGCGCGACTCTCACGGTAGATGGAGCGAACTACTCCATTGTCGGGATTGCGCCACCCCGGTTTCATTTCGAAGATGGTGTAGATGTCTACACTCCTCTCGGACAACTTGATCCGTTGGTCCTTGACAATCGCGGCAGTCACGATGGGCTCCTCACTGTTGCACGACTAAAGTTCGGCGTGACAGTTGCTCAGAGCCAGGCAGAGATGGCTGCGATCCAGCAGCGTCTGGACCTTCTATATCCAAACGATAACCGCGATTTGGGAATTTATGTCGAGCCTCTGAAGCAGGCAATCGTCGGCAATGCGGGGGAAACACTTGCTCTGTTGCTAGGTGCGGTCTGTCTGGTGCTGATCATAGCTTGTGTGAATGTTTCAAACCTTCTTCTTGCGCGCTCGTCGGCGAGAAACCGAGAATTCGCCATTCGCGCGGCGTTGGGCGCGAGCCGTGGGCGGGTGGTGCGGCAATCCCTCACAGAAAACATTCTTTTATCTTTGGGGGGCGCCGGGCTCGGAATCGTGGTTGCGTTCGTGGCAATCAGGTTTGTGGTCCCGGAATTTCCCGGAACGTTACCACGCAGTGAAGACATTGCAATAAATATTCCTGTCCTGCTTTATACGCTGGGCGTCTCGCTTTTGGTCGGGGCGCTTTGCGGACTTTTGCCTGCCTTCAAGGCTTCGAATAACGCTCCGCAGACATCGCTGAAAGAAGGAGCACGTGGGTCCACGGCCGCTGGTCGACGCACCCAAAACGGCTTCCTCTTCGTTCAGGTCGGAGCAACGCTTGTTTTGTTGATAGTCGCCGGCCTGCTGTTCCGCACAATCTCGCAGCTATGGAAAGTGAATCCGGGATTCGACACAAGTAATGTAATCACTCTTAGAGTCGGGATTTCGCCTTTGGCGACTAAGACGCCTTCGAGTATTCGCAGCGCGTATCAACAATTGATCGAGCGCATTCGTGAAATTCCTGGCGTTCAGACTGCGGAGCTCACGACGGCTATTCCATTGAGTGGAGAGGGCGGCTACCTGCCGTTTTGGCTGGACTCGAAAAAACCTGAGTCCATACAAGGTGCGCCGCGGTTACAACCGTTTCTTTCCGGACCCGATTATCTCCGCGCTGCCGGAATACCACTGTTGACGGGGCGTTTTTTGAGCGATAACGACACCACAAACACACCGTGCGTCACCGTCGTCGACCGCAATTTCGCGCACAAGTTTTTCTCTGGCGAGACACCTTTAGGGCACACGATCACTGCCGGATTCGGATCCGCGGCATTCGGTCCTTGCGCGATAGTCGGGGTTGTAGGTCACGTTAAGGCCACAAGCCTGAATGACGAGGCTCTCACCAATCAGATCCAGGGCTACTATTCCCTGAATCAGGATCCCGATCAGTGGGTGGCGCTTAACTATCGCGAGGCAAGCGTCATCATTCGCACGCCTCTCGAAGTTGCAGCGGTTCTGCCATCGATCAGGGCCGCCGTTTATCAGGCTGGCAACGATCAACCGATTTACAACGTGCAGACTATGCACCAGATTGCCTCAGCTTCGATGTCTGAACAGCGTTTCTCCATGATCTTACTGGGCACGTTTGCCGGATTGTCGTTGCTGCTCGCCTCGGTCGGCCTCTACGGCGTAATTTCCTATTCCGTCACTGAACGGGTCCAAGAAATTGGTATCCGTATGGCGCTCGGCGCAGACAAAGGCAACGTTCTTCGTCTTTTTATTTGGCAACAGTTGAGATTGGTACTGGCTGGTATTGCGGCTGGCGTTATAGGAGCGCTGATCGCCACGCGAGCGCTCTCAAGCTTGTCGCATCTGCTGTACGGCGTTGGATCTGATGATCCGCTGACGTACGCATTTGGTGCGTTGGTTCTAATCGCAGCAGCGCTTTTGGCTTGCTACGTCCCGGCACGCCGTGCGGCGAAGGTCGATCCCATGGTGGCTCTGCGGTACGAGTGAATTTGCATATGAATGGATTGCTACAAGACGTGCGCTACGCGCTTCGGCAGTTGAGCAAAAGTCCGGGGTTTACTGCCGTCGCCGTGGTGACCCTCGCACTCGGAATAGGAGCTACCACAGCGATTTTCAGCGTGGTGAATGTTGTGCTTCTGCATCCATTGCCTTATCGCCATCCCGACCAACTAGTCCTGGTAACGGAAAGTTTGCCGGCGATGTCTTCAGACGAGATTGGGGTCTCTGCTTCGGAGTACCTGGATTATCGCGATCGCAATCACTCGTTCTCGCAGATCGCTTCATATCAAAGCAATGGTTTCAATCTGACCGGCCAGGGACGCCCGCTCCGCGTCAATGCCGCACAGATATCCTCTTCCACTTTTGCTCTGCTGGGTGTTGCGCCTGAACTTGGTCACGTATTCACCAAAGATGATGACCAGTACAGCTCGAGTCACGTTGTGGTTCTGTCGCACGCTTTGTGGAAGAGCGAGTACAGCGGTGACCGCAACATTATTGGGAAAACGGTAAAGCTTGATGAGCAGGCCTACACGGTTATCGGAGTAATGCCACCATCGTTCCGTTTCCCGTTCGACGGCGCGCCGTTATCTGAAATGGCGGACTTGTGGGTGCCTGATGCCTTTTCGCCTCGCCAGCTTGCCCCCGAAAACCGCACCGAAGAATTCGGAGTCGGACTCATCGCGCGATTGAAGCCTGGTGTGAGCATGCAAAAGGCGCAACAGGATATTGCCGGCATCGCCAATGCCTTCATGCAGGAGTACTCGAGCTACTCCTACAGTGGCACGGTACGCGTGAAGCCGAAGGTGTATCGGTTCGCAGCCTATACGGTGCGAAAGGCGAGGCCGCTTCTGTTACTCCTGGGGTTGGCCGTAGGGTGCGTGTTCCTGATTGCTTGCGCAAATGTTACAAATCTGCTGCTTGCTCGAGCCAGTCAGCGCGCGCGGGAAATGGGGATCCGCAGCACTCTGGGCGCAAATCGTTCCCGTCTCATGCGCCAATGCCTGGTTGAGAGTCTGCTGCTGTCTTTGATTGGTGCAGTTGCGGGATTGCTCGTAGCTGCGGGATCGATTGCGGCGCTTAAAGAATTCGGTCCAGCCAGCGTGCCTCGCTTGCACGATGTGGAACTGCACTCAGGGGCTTTGCTCTTTGCAGTTGCGGTGTCGGCTGCCGCTGCAGTTTTCTTCGGATTCATTCCCGCATGGCGGCTGTCTCATGTCGCGCCACAAGCCGTGGTCAAAGACACAGCAACTGTCGGCGTAGCACGCGGTTCCCAGCGGCTGCAGAACTCTGTGGTGGCCATCGAAATCGCAGCCACGTTGGTGCTGCTGATATCGGGTGGCCTGCTGATCCGCAGCTTCGCGCGGCTGCTGAATTCACCTATCGGTTTTGATCCGAACAATACGTTCGTTGTCCGTACGCTGTTCGACCCCGCTCGCTACCCTGATCCGGCCAGGCGCACAGCAGTACAGCAGGAATTGATAGATGGATTGCGTCACTTACCCGGCGTGAAGGCGGTAGCGGCGGCAAGTCATCTTCCGTTGAGCGATACGCGTCAGATTGGTTTTCGATTGGAACATGCCGC